>PBXC01000034.1 GCA_002728335.1 Rhodobiaceae bacterium | reverse complement strand
ATTTAATAATTATCTTAGATGGTGCCCAGGGGCGGATTTGAACCACCGACACAAGGATTTTCAGTCCTCTGCTCTACCAACTGAGCTACCTGGGCGTTTTAAAAATTGAATGTTGCAATATAAACTTTTCGGCACCTTTTTCACAACCCTAAAATTTAATTATTAGCTTTATCATCGTCATTAATATTTATTTGGTATTTCTCACCAAGCCATCTATTTAAGTCTATTTGTGAGCAGCGCTTTGAACAAAATGGGATATATTCTGGTTTAGAGGAATTATTACAAATTGGACAATTTTCGGATTTCATAAGTACCTCTACTTATGTCTATAGGTTATTCGACCTTTTGTTAGATCATAAGGAGTCATTTCAACTGTTACTTGATCACCTGCTAGAACTCTAATTCTGTTTTTTCTCATTTTACCAGCAGTATGAGCTATAATTTCATGATCATTTTCTAATTTAACCTTGAAAGTTGCGTTGGGTAGTAATTCAGTTACAACGCCTGGAAATTCTAGTAATTCTTCTTTAGCCAATTTTTCTCCTTTAATTGTTTATATCAAACAATCTTTTATAGTCAAATTTCTGTTTTTAAATATACAGAGAATATAAAAGGGTAAACATTCTCCTGGAAGTATTGTGATCTATATTAAAATTATTCTCAGTAATTTTAATTAATTGATCCGCACCTTCATTGTGAATGTTNCTTCGATTTTTTTCAATTTCTTCNATTTTATCTATNGAGCCTTGTTTAATAGAGTTGAAATATAAATTNCATGCAGAATGATAAANTTTNACTGTCTTTTTTAATGAATTAATTGGAATTCTATGATTTTTNGAGTATGAATTATCATCATTACTTATTTGCAATATCAAAATATTATCAATAATTTCTATTTCAATATTATATGGTCCTAAATTATCANCNTCATTGGTTGAAAATGAATTTTCGTTAATCAGATCATGAATAGCCGCCTGCCTTTCATAAGAAATAAATTCAGGAACTTCTTCTCTTTCGTCGTATTTTAAGTTTATTTTCTTAATATAATTCTTATTTTTGAACGGCATTTATTAATCTTTTATTCTAATTTTAATAGAATTTGCATGTGCATCAAGGCCTTCACAATCAGCCAATAAAATTGCTGATGGACCAAGGTTATTTATTGTTTTTTTGGAGCTTGATATCGTTGATTGGCGCCTTAAGAAATTAAAAACAGATAGACCAGATTGTCTTTTAGCCATACCGTTAGTAGGTAAAACATGGCTTGGACCAATTATATAATCTCCCATAGANTCCGGCGTCCANTCATCTGAAAAAATAACTCCAGCATTAGTGATCTTTTTTTCGATATATCCATTTTCTTTACATAAAAGTGATAAATGTTCTGGAGCTATATCGTTAATAATGCCAATTGCATCCTTAATATTTTTTACAAGAATTCCATAACCATTATCAGCAATGCTTTTTTTGACTATATCCTTTCTTTTAAGCNCCTCTGTTTGTNCTNCTAATTCTTTATTAACATCTTCTAGAAAGTTCTCACAATCAGTAATTAAAATAGCTTGTGCGGAAATATCATGTTCTGCCTGAGATAAAAGATCCGCAGCAACCCAATCTGCTCTGTTATCTTTATCTGCTAAAATTAATATCTCGCTTGGTCCGGCCAGCATATCGATATTAATACTTGAAAGAGCTTGTTTTTTTGCCTCAGCTACCCATTTATTTCCAGGNCCAATTATTATATCTACATTTTGAACAGTTTCAGTTCCCCATGTTAAGGCAGCTATTGCTTGAGCNCCTCCAATTTTATAAATTTCTTCAATTCCACATAAATCCAAAGTAGCTAAAACAAGCGGATCTATCTCATTATTTGGACAAGGAACTGTGGCATATATTTTTTTAACTCCAGCTACTTGCGCTGGTATCACGCCCATTAATACAGAGCTTGGATATGAAGCAGTTCCCCCAGGAATATAAATTCCAGCACTATCTAATGGTAACCATTTAGTCTTTATGCTNACATCATCATTATCTTTGTATATTGAATCTTCAGGTAATTGATGTTTGTGAAATGCTTCAATACGATTTTTGGCTAGCGTTATTGCATCGATACTTTCTTTGGAACAATTTTCTTTTGCTGAATTAATATCATCTTTACTGTAACAGATGTTATCTGCAGAACATTCNACATTGTCATATTTTTTTATATATTCAAAAAGACTACTATCGCCATTATTTTTGATAGTCAGCATTATATCTTTAACTTTATTAGTTATATCTTCATCAAAGCTTTTTCTAGAATTTATAATTTCTTTAATGATGATTTGAAAGTTTTCGTCTTTATATTTAAGTAAATTTAACATCACTCATTATTATGATCAGGTTTTTTATTCGTTACCCATGGATCTCCAATATCTGTGAGAAATACTTCTATATTCTCAACCAATAAATTAATAGCTTTATTTCCAGAAAATTCCAAAGTTATTGAACCACTAGGTTTTTTTGTTTCATCAAATTTAATAGCTAAAAGAACAAGAGTTTCATCTTTATCATCTTTATTAATATTTCTAGTTTTTAAATTTTCAACATAATCAAAATGAATAGCAGTTCTTATTCTTTGCTGGTCATTTGACTCGTGGCAAAATCTATTCATTAAAATAGCAAACCTCTTTGATTTTTCGTCATAACCATATTCATGTTCTTTAATTATTGAGTCCTGACATAAGGAAGAAATAATAATTAAATCATCTTCATCAAAAGCTTTTAACTTTAATTCACCNTCCATTATTCACTTATCCTTTTTATTGATGCTCCACAATTATTTAATTTATTTTCTAAATTATAGAATCCTCTATCTAAATGGTAAATCCTACTAATTTTAGTTGTACCTGTAGCAACTAAACCAGCTATTATTAGCGATGCGGATGCTCTTAAATCTGTAGCCATAACATTTGCTCCGTTTAGCCTTCTAACGCCTTTTATAATTGCTCTATCTTTATCCAATTTAATATTAGCGCCCATTCTTACAAGTTCCTGTACATGCATAAACCGATTTTCAAAAATATTTTCTTTAATTTCTGACTTTCCATTTGAAATTGTCATTAACGCCATGATTTGTGCCTGCAAATCTGTTGGAAACCCTGGATAGGGGCTAGTTTTAATATTAGCTGCATAAATTTTATTATGATTTTTTTCAATTGATATTGAATTTTTTGACTTATTAATAATTGATCCTGTTTTTTCTAATATATTAAAAAGTAATTTATTTTCTTCATAATTTGTATTTTCTAATTTTACTTTTCCTCCGGTTGCAGAAACTGCTATTGCAAAAGTTCCTGTTTCAATTCGATCTGAGGGTATTATTTCAGTAACGCCATTTAGTTTTTTAACGCCTTCTATTATTATTTTTTTTGATCCTAATCCTTTTATTTTGGCGCCCATTTTATTTAACAACAATCCAAGATGGATTACTTCAGGCTCACATGATGCATTAGATAACTTAGATGTNCCATTTGCTAAACATGCAAGCATAAGAAAAAAATGNGTACAACCAACGGATTTTTTTTCTAATTTAAAATTTAATCCTTTAATCGGGCCTTCTCTTTTTGCAACAATATAACCATTATTTATTGTATAATTGATGTTCATCTCTTTCAGGATTTTTAAATAAAGATCTATTGGCCTTGTCCCAATCGCACAACCCCCAGGCAAAGAAACCTCAGCATAGCCACTTTTTGCTAATAGAGGTGCAAGAACCCAAAAACTTGCTCTCATTTTTTTAACTAAATCATAAGATGCTTTATGATTAATTATTTCTTTAGTATGAAGATTAAGACTGTTTTTGATATGCACTGCGTTGGNACCTAAAGATTCCAGGATAGATATAAGTGTTTTTACATCTGATAACATAGGTATNTTGTTCAAGATCATTTTTTCATCTGTCATTAATGATGCTATCATCATCGGCAAACACGCATTCTTTGAACCAGAAATAGGAATATCACCTATAAGTTTCTTTCCGCCATTTATAATTAGTGAGTCCATTTATTTATTATGATTTAATTTATTTTTTTTTATTTGCTGTTTTCTTCTTTTTAAGTTTTTTCTTAAAGCTTCATTCAATTTTTCTTTTTTTTCAAAGGATTTATTTTTCATTAAATATTCTCTATAAGTTTAGATTCTTAATATATAAGAAATATTATATTAAAAAATTATAATTAATAATGTTTCATTTCGCCCACGTAGCTCAGGGGTAGAGCACTCCCTTGGTAAGGGAGAGGCCAAGAGTTCAATTCTCTTCGTGGGCACCATTCAAATTAATTATAAGATAAATAAGTAAAAACAATAACTTATAATGATTTATTTTTTAAATAATTTTTTAGTACTGATTCGTATCATAGGATTATAATTTNCTTATATATTTTATAATATTATTACAATATTTGGTAATTAAAATGAAAAAGTAATAAAAATACTATATCTAGTATTAATTTTATAAAATAGTCTACAAATTGTATTTTTACTTAATTAATAGCTTAATTCTGCCATTTTAAAACAATAGAAATTCAAATATGGCAAAAATTTGGCAAAAATATGATTGTTTAGTTGACAATATCATTAGAAAAATATGGAATCATAGGCAAGTGAAGATTCGGAGGGATCCCACTAATTAATGCAAAAGGAGGATTAACATGCTTAATTCAGCTAAAAACTTTTTACGTGAAGTTGTTCAACTAGGACTTTTATTAATTGCTGTAGCAGTTGTGCTACAAGTTATTTTCGGTAGTGCTGTACCTTTCGTAGGTGGAGATATCGTTGGTAACCTTACTGGTATTATTACTAGTTTAGGTGACGGAGGACTTGTTGGATTAATTTCTGTAGGAATTATCCTATATCTTCTTGATCGTGCGTAATTAATTACCACATCAATTAAATTAAAGGGAGACATTGAAAAATGTCTCCCTTTTTTTATTTTTAGTGTAAGATTATCATGTGACTAGGAGGTTAGAAATGTCAGAATCAGGTAGTTGTTTATGTGGAAGTGTCAATTTAGAGTATAAGTCTGAACCTAATTTTTTTCTTTTATGCCATTGTACNGATTGTCAAAAAGCTACAGGCAGCCCTGTTGCCTCAATTATTGGCGTTCCAGAAAATGATTTTATAATTAGCGGAGAAGTGAATAGCTATAAATGCGAGGCTGGTGTTACAAGGTCTTTTTGTATAAATTGTGGCTCACAAATCTATAGCACTGCAGAAGGTGCGCCCGGTTTAATTTTAATTAAGACTGGCGTTCTCGATAAACAGCCTAGTATTGATCCAACTATGGTTTGTTGGACAGATAGTAAACCTAATTGGCTTGAGATTAAACATCCAGATATAAAGTTTGAAAAAAACCCAGGTTAGTAATCCGAACTTTTCAATTTTATTAAACTTAAATTATGAAAAATCTAACAAAACCTATTCTAATTTCGTATGGAGCTCTTGCGGTTCCGCTTGCTGCCCTAGGCTTACCATTAACAGTATATCTTCCGCCATTTTATGAAGGCCCTATAGGTTTAAGCGTTGGTACAGTAGGTATTATTTTTATGATCGCTCGTTTTTGGGATATTTTTACAGACCCTTTAATGGGTGCTTTAGTTGATAGATACCCAAGCAAATGGGGTAGAAGAAAACATTGGATAGTTATAGGAATTCCAATATTAATGTTAGCTTCTTGGTATGTTTTCATNCCTTCTGAAGGTGAAAAAACACCAATATACTTAGCTTTTTGGTTGTTTATTTTGTATTTAGCTTACACATTTGTTGGCCTTACCCAACAGGCCTGGGGAGTAGATCTTACTTCAAAATATAATGAAAGATCTCAGGTTTATGGTTGGAGAGAGATTGGTTCGATTTTTGGTATGATGTCGGTGCTTGCTTTTCCTGCTGTACTTGAAATATTTGGTTATGACTTTCGAACTATGATTGCAGGAATGGGATATTTTCTTTTAGTAGCATTCCCGCTTACTGCATTAATAAGTCTTATTATTATTCCAGATGATAAAGGTTCAAAAGGAACTTATTTTCCGAAGTTTTTTGATATAAAAAAAATTATAAAGAATAATAACCCTTTGAAAAGAGTTTTGATGGCGGAAATGTTATGCAGTACTGCATCATCAATCTCTGGATCTACATTTATATATCTTGCAATACATGTTTTTGAAATGGGTGATATTTCAAGCAGAATATTATTTGTTTATTTTTTTGCTGGCTTATTAGCTATGCCTTTATGGATGTTTCTCTCTTACAAAATTGGTAAACATAAGGTTCTCTTTATTTCGGCATTATTATGCTCAGTAATCTTATCGACTTATATTCCCCTATATTATCTTATAGATATTTCTGAGGCTTTTTGGTTAGTTCTTTTTTTAACAACATTGTTTGGTGTTGGTTATGGCGCTCCATTTACTTTAACTAGGGCAATGATGGCCGATATTGTTGATGCAGATGAACTTAGAAGTGGTGAAAAAAGGCCAGCATTATTTTTTGCGGTTTTAACAACATTATCAAAATTTGGAAGTGCTCTAGCAGTTGGTATGGTTTATCTTTATCTTGAGTCAACTGGTTTTGGTTCTGGAAAAGAAGTTACCGAATCTATTAAAGAGTCTTTAGTATTTGCTTTTGCATTTTTTCCGATGTTATTTTACTTTTTAGCTTCATTAGTTTGTATAGGTTATGAATTAACGCCTGAGAAACATAAAGATATTCAATTAGAGCTAGAAAAAAGAAGCTAATTAATATTTAATTAACATAGATAATTCATGAATTGGGAGGATTTAGATGGGACCATTAGAAGGAATTAAAATTGTCGATATATCAACTATCGTTTCAGGACCTTTAGCAGCTTCTATGCTTGGTGATCAAGGTGCTGAGGTAATAAAAATTGAACCTCCATATAGAGGAGAAAATGCTAGAGTTATGGGCCCTATAAAGGAAGGGAGCGGAGCCTTATTTGCAGTAGTAAATAGATCTAAAAGAAGTTTAGCAATGGATTTAAAACAAGAGGAATCAAAAAAAATAATCTACAAATTAATTGAGTCTGCAGATGTTATAATTGATAATTTTCGACCAGGAGCATTAGAAAGATTGGGCTTAGATTACGAAACAATAAATAAATACAATCCAAGAATTATTCAGATGTCTATAACAGGATATGGTGAGACAGGGCCCTATTCCAAAAGGAGAGTTTATGATCCACTTATACAAGCAACTGCTGGGGTTTGTGATGCCCAGTCAATAGANGGTCAGCCTAAATATATGAAAACTCTAATGTGCGATAAGATAACTTCGCTTACTGCTGCTCAAGCTATGACAGCAGCTTTATATAAAAGGGAAAAAACTAATAAGGGTCAAAGAGTTACATTGTCAATGCTTGATACAGCTCTTTACTTTATGTGGTCGGACTCAATGTATAATTATTCTTGGCATGGAGATGATTGGGCTCCTATGCCAAACATTGCAGATTTTTATGAACCAGTTAAAACAAAGGATGGTCATATTGCATTAGTTGCAATTAATGATAGTGAATTTGCTGGCGTACTTAAAGCTATTGGAAAAGAAGATCTTTTAGAGGATGAAAGATTTTCTACAACCGAAAATAGATTNATGAATGTAATGGAAATGCAAGAAATTTTATTAAATGCATATTCTGAGTTTACATCTGATGAGCTTGTTAAAAGAATGGAAGAAAACGATGTTCCAGCAGCTAAAATTAATAAAAGAGAAGAAATATTTTCTGATCCTCAAGTTATTAACAATAATTCCGTAATTAATACAAAAAAAGATGGCGAAGATCTTCTAAAAGGGCCTAAGCCTCCCGCTAATTTTTTAGATAATCAATGTGAAGAACCAAAATTTATGCCAGCACTTGGTCAGCATTCTTCAGAGATATTGAAAGAATATGGATTTTCTGATGATGAGATAAATAATTTAATAGATAATCAAATTGTTCAGGGTGAAAAAATTGACTAGTTTACGAAGCAAATTTTGGTCACTGATTATAAGTAAGTTAATTATGAAGGTTGGTGAAATAAAAGATCCAGATGATATCAGAAGAGATATGAGCGGCGATAAGCTATCCTTTTTAAGAGATAAATGGAAAAGAGAGACATATATTGATTATACAAACTATTTTATTGATCATCTTGAAATCCTTGAGTTAAGAAATAAAAAAGTCAAATCCAACAAGACACTTCTTTATCTTCATGGAGGCGGTTATGTGGCATGTGGACCTGAAACACATGGTGCGCTCATAACTCAGCTTTCTCTAATAACAAATTCTCATGTTATATTTCCTATTTATAGACTTGCTCCTGAGAATCCCTTTCCTGCTGCAATTGAAGATGCCTTGATAACATATAAGGATCTTCTTGAAAAAGGTATCAGTCCTAATGAAATTTTTATTGCTGGAGATTCGGCTGGCGGAGGTTTAACTTTAGCTCTATTACAAAAAATAAGGTCAGAAGAATTAGCAATGCCATCATGTGCAATTGTTATTTCACCTTGGACAGATTTAACTTTAAGCGGCGATTCAATTCATGAAAGAGGTCATAGAGACCCAATGATTAAACCTGGACCTGCTATGCAAGTTACTGTTGATGCTTATTGTGGAGGTGAAGATGTAAATAACCCTCTTATTTCCCCTTTATTCGCCGATTACAATGATATGCCTCCAATTCAAATCCAAGTAGCTTCTGAAGAAACAATTTATGATGATAGTTCTAGATTATATGAAAAATTAAAAGAACAGAATCCAGATAAAGTTGAATTTATTGAGTGGAAAGGATTGTTCCATGTTTTTCAAGCATTTTGCTCAGGTTGGCTTGCAATTCCAGAGGCTAAAAAATCTATAAAATCTATTGCTAAATTTGTTGATTTATATATTTAACCAACAGTTTTTTTCATACTCTTACAAGCTAGGTCAACGGCTTTTTGTGAACTCTTAAAAATTGTTGCCCATGAAAAAAAAGCATGAACCGTGTCATCATATTCTACATGCTCAACTTCATTTCCATTTTCTTTTAATTTTTCTGCATAAGCCCTTCCTTCATCTCGTAGGGGATCCGCTGCAACGGTAATTATATATGAAGGTGGAAGATTTGACAGATCTTCAGTTAATATGGGAGATACTCGCCAATCTTTTCTTGATTCATCATTAGGTAGATAGTGATCATAAAACCAATCCATACTGCTTTTTTCTAAAAGATAACCCTTTGAATTTTCATCATAAGAAGGGTAATGAGAAGAGGCATCTGTAGTTGGATAAATTAAAAGTTGATAGGCAAGATTAATATCTTTTTTATCTCTTGCCATGATAGCTACTACCGTAGCTAAATTTGCACCGGCACTATCACCTGCCACAACTATTTTATCTTTATCAACTAGCAAATCTTCATGATTTTTATTTATAAAATCGAGAGCAGAAAAACAATCTTCCACTGGAACTGGAAATTTGAATTCTGGGGCTAATCTATATTCAACTGAAAAAACNCTGTAACCAGATTTATTAGCCATATATCTGCATAATGCATCTGAACCCTGCCTNGAACCAACAACCCAACCACCGCCATGAAAATAAACTATTGTAGGTAAAGGCTTATCTTTTGGAGCGTTTAAAGGTGTATAATTGTATATCGGTATAGGGCCAAATGGTCCATCGGCACCAATTTCAACAACTAGCTCTACTTCAGGACTTGGCATTTCCATAAGATTCATTTTCCTTGCTTCAATAGGGGTCAGTGTTTCTATTTGAAGACCTCCTAATGCCTTAAGATCATCTAGAAATTTAGCTACTTCATCATTAAATTTGTATTTTACCATTATTTCCCCCCCGGCATTCTTATGTTATCAACAATTTCATAAACTTCAATTGGAGGTGGCTTTGAAATTGAAGAAATTATAATAGCGATTATAAAATTAATTATCATTCCTATAACACCAATTCCTTCAGGTGAAATTCCAAATAACCAATATTCGGATATATTGTATTCTGGAGAAATGAACTTAAAAAATATTATATAAGTTGCCGTGAAAATAAGTCCCGATAACATNCCACATATTGCACCATATTTATTCATTCTTTTTGAAAAAATTCCCATTACTATTGCTGGAAATATTGAAGCAGCAGCCAAACCAAAAGCAAAAGCAACAACCTGGGCAACAAAAGCAGGCGGATAAATACCAAAGATACCGGCAATTAGTATAGCTGTAGCTGCAGATATCCGAGCTAAAAATAATTCCTGTTTTTCGGTAATTGATGGTTTAAGAGTTTTTTTCATTAAGTCATGACTTACTGCAGATGAAATTACTAATAATAATCCTGCGGCTGTCGATAGTGCAGCCGCAAGAGCGCCAGCTGCAACAAGAGCGATTACCCAATTAGGTAATCTTGCAATTTCCGGATTTGCTAATACCATTATATCTCTATCAATATATATTTCGTTTGCATTTTCTGTTGGTTTATTAAGAACTAACCTTTGATTATATTTTCCTCGCTCAGAAGAAAATTGCGGCTTTGTCTTTTCTAGTGCATTCCCAGATCTATACTGAATAACTCCATCTTCATTTTTATCTATCCAAGAAATTAATCCTATATCTTCCCAATTTTTGAACCAACCTGGGGTTTCAGTATAGGATGTATTATCTATTGTATTGATGAAGTTTAATCTTGCAAATGAAGATACTGCTGGTGCTGTCAAATACAATATTGCTATGAAAAGTAAAGCCCATCCAGCAGATGTTCTAGCATCTCTAACTCTTGGAACTGTAAAAAATCTTACAATTACATGAGGAAGTCCAGCTGTTCCAATCATTAATGCTGCGGTTATACAAAAAATATCAATTTTTGACTTACTAAAATCTGTATAAGAATTAAAGCCAATATCATTAAGAACTAAGTTTAGCTTATCTAATAAATATATTTCTTCAGTTACAAGTTTAGAACCAAACCCTAACTGCGGTATTGGATTGCCAGTCATCAATATAGAAATAAAGATTGCTGGTACCATATAAGCGAAAATTAAAACACAGTATTGAGCGACTTGAGTATAGGTAATTCCTTTCATCCCACCTAAAACAGCATAAATAAAAACAATTGCCATGCCTATTATAACACCTGTGTTAATATCTACTTCTAGGAACCTAGAAAAAACAATTCCTACACCTCGCATTTGACCAGCGATATATGTAAAGGAAATAAATATTAAACATATTACTGCTACTAATCTTGCTATATTTGAGTAATATCTATCACCGATAAAGTCAGGAACAGTAAATTTACCAAATTTTCTAAGATAGGGCGCCAGTAAAAGAGCTAGTAATACATAACCACCTGTCCAACCCATCAGATATACAGAACCATCTCTACCCATAAATGAAATAATTCCGGCCATAGAAATAAATGATGCTGCTGACATCCAATCTGCAGCAGTAGCCATTCCATTTGCTATAGGATGAACTCCTCCTCCAGCAATATAAAATTCACCAGTTGAGGAAGCTTTAGACCAAAGTGCAATACCGATATATAAAGCGAATGCTGCGCCGACTATTATGTATGTTAAAATTTGTACATCCATTTTTAGTCATCACTTGCTTCAAAGTTTTTGTCTAGTTTATTCATGAGAAAACAATAAATAACTATTATGATTACAAAGATAATTATTGATCCTTGTTGAGCAAACCAAAAACCGAGTGGAAAGCCACCGATTTTTATTTTATCAAGAAGATCTGAGAAAATAATACCGGCACCAAAAGAACAAACAAACCAGATAAAAAGTAAGACAGAAACAATTCTAAGGTTTGCTTTCCAATAGGCATATTTATTAATTTTTTCTTTATTCATTTTT
>PBXC01000033.1 GCA_002728335.1 Rhodobiaceae bacterium | reverse complement strand
GTAGTTATCTTCTCAGGTGTTTCTTCTGCAACCTCTTCTATGTTTACTCCACCTTCAGTAGAAACAATAAAACTTACTTGAGATGATTGCCTATCAACCAATAAAGATAAATAAATCTCGTCAACAATATTTGAGCCTTCTTCTATATAAACTCGCCTTACTTTTTTCCCTTCAGGTCCAGTTTGGTGAGTTACTAGTTGCATGCCCATAATTTGATCAACATAGTTTTCGACTTCTTCAATTGACTTGGCAATTTTAACTCCCCCACCTTTTCCACGACCACCTGCATGGATTTGAGCCTTTACCACCCAAACATTATCCGATACATTTTGTGCAGCTTCAACGATATTATCCTTAGATAAAAGAATTTCTCCTTTAGGCACAGGAACATTAAATTTTTTTAAAATTGCTTTCGCTTGATATTCATGAATATTCATCACACAACCTATTTATATTAAATTATTTTCTNGAAGATTTTTTTCTGCTGGCTAATCTCTTATCNATNTTTGTACATGCTCTCATTAANGATNTAACAGANGCNATAGAATCTTTAAACATTTTNGTCTCTCNAGAATTAAGAGATATTTCCAATATTCTTTCTACTCCTTTAGCTCCAATNACNACAGGNACACCAACATACATATCNTTAATCTTATATTCACCAGATAAATGAGCCGCACAAGGNAGNACTCTTTTCTTATCTTTNANATAAGAGTCNGCCATTTCTATAGCTGAGGCTGCAGGNGCATAAAAAGCTGANCCTGTCTTAAGNANGCCAACTATTTCNGCTCCCCCATCTCTAGTTCTTTGNATAATATCATTTAATTTTTTCTGNGTTGTCCANCCCATNTTAACCAAGTCAGGTAAAGGAATACCNGATACGGTTGAATATCTTGCAAGAGGNACCATAGAGTCACCATGACCCCCAAGCACAAAAGCGGTTACATCTTCAACTGATACATTGAATTCTTGAGATAAAAAATATCTAAATCTTGCACTGTCCAGAACGCCTGCCATTCCCACTATCATATTAGGCTTAACCCCAGAAAATTTTTGAAGAGCCCAAACCATAGCATCCAACGGATTAGTGATACAGATAACAAATGCTTTAGGACAATATTTTTTTATCCCTGCACCAACATCAGACATCACTTTTAGGTTAATNGATAATAAATCATCACGACTCATTCCTGGTTTTCTTGGGACTCCAGCAGTAACAATAACCACATCTGAGTCTTTTATAGCTGAATAATTATTAGATCCCTTTAAATNTACATTATAAGNGCTTACTGGGGACGCTTCGGCGAGATCAAGCGCCTTTCCTTGAGGNATACCTTTGACAATATCAAATATAACTACATCTCCAAGCTCTTTCAGTCCAGCAAGATGGGCTAATGTGCCTCCTATTTGGCCTCCGCCTATCAAAGCAATTTTATTTCTTTTCATGTTTCCCTCTTAAAAATTTATACATTGTATTAACTATTCTTTTAATAAAAGATCAATCAATTCTTGAAGATTCTACATAATCTTCAGACCGCATTTCATGCAANCTAGAAATGCATCTCTTAAACTCAATATCTAGCTCTTGACCAGTATATATTTCCTCTGGCTCACCATCTGCAGAAATGATAGTCATTTTATGATTATCGTATAATGCATCTATTAATAGAATTAATCTTTTTGTCTCATTTCTTTTTTCAGGAGATAATTTAGGAATATTCCTAATAAATATTACTTCAAANTCTCTAGCAATCGCCAAATAGTCTTCGGAACCTAAAGGTTGATTACAAAGCTCAGCAAAGTCAAAACTTACGCAACCCATAGCATACATCTTTATACTGATCGTACGGCCCTTAACCAATATTTCTCTTCTTTCTGTTTTGGATCCGTTAGATAACTTATGAAATAATTTATCAATTTCTTCGTCAGTATTACTATTTAATTTAGAAAAATATGTATTTACATTTTGAAGCTTATCTCTGCGATAATCTTTTTGGGTAGATAATTCCATATTCAAAAAATTATCTTCAATTAATCTTATAAAAGGAATAAATCTATCTCTTTGAAGGCCGTCTTTGTATAGCTCTNTGGGTACTATATTAGATGTCACAAAAATGAATGTTCCATTTTCTATAATTTGTTTAAATAATTTATATAATATAGAAGCATCAGCAATATCATTTACNTGAAATTCGTCAAAGCATAAAAACTTAACTTCGCTAGATATCTCATTNGCCACAACAAGAAGAGGATCTTTTATAGCTATATTTTTTCTAATTTCGTGAAGTCTGTTATGTATATCTATCATGAACTCTTGAAAGTGAATTCTTCTTTTTTCAGTAATATTTGAAATTGAAAAACACATATCCATTATCATAGTTTTTCCTGACCCAGCCTTACCCCATAGATAAATACCTTTTTTATTATTTTTCTTTGTATAGAAGAATGCAATAACCTTTTCCCAAAGGCGNTATTTGNTTGGAATTAACCCTTTTAGTTTAGAAATTATACTTAGCTGATCTTCGTCAAAAATAATTAATTCTTTGCGAAGATAATCCTTATATAAAGATGATATTGATTTCATAAATACCTCAAAAGGCATTTAATATAATTATTTTCTTGAAGCCAATTCTTTTTTTATGCCTGCTATAGCTTTTGCAGGAGATAAACCTTTGGGACAAGCCTTCGAACAATTCATGATTGTTCTACAGCTATAAACTTTAAACTCATCATCAAGTTGATCTAATCTTTCTTCTTTCTCTTCGTCTCTGCTATCACTAATCCATCTATAGGCTTGTAAAAGAGCCGCAGGTCCTAAGTATTTGTCAGAATTCCACCAATAACTTGGACAAGATGTTGAACAGCATGCACACATAATACATTCATACAATCCATCGATTTTTTCTCTATCTTCTTTTGACTGAGAGTATTCAGTTTCTGCAGATTTACCATTAGCCTTTAACCATGGTTGAATTTTTTTATGTTGATTATAAAAATTTGTTAAATCTGGAACCAAGTCCTTAACAACAGGTTGATGTGGTAAAGGATTGATTCCTACTTCTTTTTTTGTGTCTTCTATTGCCATTGTACATGCTAATGTATTAACACCATCAATATTCATTGCACATGATCCGCATATTCCTTCACGACATGACCTTCTAAAGGTAAGAGTAGAATCAATTTCATCTTTTATCTTAATAAGTGCATCTAAAACCATTGGCCCGCATTTATCCAAGTCGATCTCGTATAAATCGTATCTTGGGTTTTCATTCTTTTCAGGGTCCCAACGATAAATTTTAAATGATTTTTTATTTCTACTTTCAGAATCCAGAGGATATTTTTTACCATCTTTAACTTTTGAATTTTTAGGTAATACTAATTCNGCCATCTAATACACTCTTTCTTTCGGAGGAATATAAGCNACATCATTNGTAAGTGTTCTCTCATGCACACTCCTATAGTCTATCTTGANCTCNCCATTTTCANTAATCCANGCCAAAGTGTGTTTCATCCAATTCTCATCGTCTCTATCAGGNAAATCTTCTCTTGCNTGACTACCTCTGCTTTCAGNTCTTTGCTCAGCACCNGCCATTGTTACCATAGCTTGACTCATCATATTATCTAACTCTAAAGCTTCNATCAAATCTGTATTCCAGATTAAAGANCTATCCTTAATACCAATATTAGGGAGATCANNATAAACTTTTGCAATTAACTCTCTNCCCTCTTCAAGAACATCTTGAGTTCTAAAAACAGCACAATTATTTTGCATAGTTTTTTGCATATCTGACCTTAATTCAGATGTTGGAATATCACCAGAAGCATTTCTAAACTTGTCTAATCTTTCTAAGGAATTTTGCCCGGCATCTTTCGGTAAAGCTTCTGAAATCTTACCTGGCTCTACTACTTCCGAACAACGAAGAGCTGCAGCTCGACCGAAAACAACAAGATCTATAAGAGAGTTTGAACCAAGTCTATTTGCTCCATGAACTGAAGCACATGCAGCCTCACCAATTGCCATCAATCCAGGAACAATATTATCTTCATCATCCTCGGTAGGGTTAAGAACTTCACCCATATAGTTTGTTGGTATACCGCCCATATTATAATGAACAGTTGGTAACACAGGTATTGGTTCTCTTGTAACATCTACGCCTGCAAAAATCTTAGCTGACTCAGAAATGCCAGGGAGTCTCTCAGCTAAAATATCCGCATCTATATGATCAAGATGTAAGAATATATGNTCTTTGTCTTCTCCAACCCCTCTGCCTTCACGAATCTCAATTGTCATTGCTCTTGATACAACATCTCTTGAAGCAAGGTCCTTAGCTTTAGGAGCGTATCTTTCCATAAAACGTTCGCCTTCTGAGTTTACAAGGTAACCCCCTTCTCCTCTACAACCCTCAGTAATTAAGCATCCAGCNCCATATATACCTGTCGGATGAAATTGAACAAATTCCATATCTTGCAATGGTAAACCTGCTCTTAACACCATAGCAGAACCATCTCCTGTGCAAGTATGCGCTGAAGTTGCAGAAAAATATGCTCTTCCATATCCTCCAGTAGCTAAAATTGTTTGTGAAGAATGAAATCTATGTAACTCACCNGTTTCCATGCACAAAGCAACAACACCAACACATTTACCAGATTCTGACATAATCAAATCAATAGCAAAATACTCAATAAAAAAGTCAGCTGAATTACTAATTGACTTACCATAAAGTGTATGAAGGATTGCATGGCCTGTTCGGTCTGCAGCTGCACATGTTCTTTGCGCAGGAGGGCCTTCACCATATTCAGTTGTCATTCCTCCAAATGGTCGCTGATAAATCTTACCTTCTTCTGTTCTAGAAAAAGGAACGCCAAAATGCTCTAATTCATAAACAGCTTCTGGAGAATTTTTACANAAATATTCAATTGCGTCTTGATCACCNAACCAATCTGCACCTTTGACTGTATCATACATATGCCAGCGCCAATTATCTTCTCCCATATTTCCAAGTGCAGCTGAGATTCCNCCTTGAGCAGCAACAGTATGACTTCTAGTTGGAAAAACTTTTGATATGCATGCCGTTTTTAGTCCAGATTCAGCNCAACCAAGAGTTGCCCTTAGACCCGCACCACCTGCGCCAACAACCACAACATCATATTCGTGATCAATAAATTTATATTCTTTTGTATTCATATCTAAAATAGACCTAAAATAATAAGTGATACTGTTGAAAGCAATGCGACAAGATATACATATATATTATTCATTAAACTAAGGAAAAATTTCAAACCACCATCAAAATAGTCATCTAGCATATGCCCAACCCCTATCTTCATATGATAGGTAAGTGACAAAATATAAATCACCATTGGTATCCAAATAATTTCTTGAGAAAGTAAATTTTTAATTGTTGGATAGCCTTCATCGTACACTCTGAGAAAAATTACAAATGCAGGTATCCCAATGAGNAAATTAACTAAAGCAGTTAACCTTTGGGCTATAAAATGCTGTGTTCCTATGGATTTCCTATTCAAGTGTGCTTTCCTCGATCAAGTTAAAAGAAATATTAATATGGTAGTTAAAAGAGATAAAACAAGTGTCATATATGACAAGACATCAACACTCTTGAGTCCAAAACCAAAGCCAAAATCCCATATAAAATGTCTAATACCACCAAATAAATGATGAAAAAATGCCCAAGTAACAAGAAAAAAAATTATCTGAACAAATTGCATTGATAATAATAAATTAAATTTTTCATAGCTNTCTGGNCCTAGTATTAACGCAACAAACCAAATAATTAGAAAACTTACACCAAAATATAAACTTAAACCGGTTAATCTGTGCATAACAGACATCACCATTGATATAGTTGGCCTATAAATTTGCAAATGCGGNGAAAGAGGACGTTGATCAGGGCTTTTTTCAGTATTATTCATAATTATTAATAAGAATGTTATCCTTTTATATATGAAATATGAGAGTATCTAAATACCATTTTANATGNACTGTAAACAAAATATTAAAAGGATTTGACCTTAAATAAAATGAAAAAAATTCTAGGTATTGATGGATCAAAAGGTGGTTGGATTGCTGTTAAACAATGTGTAAATCATGAAGACCATACTGAAATTGATTTTAGGGAGAATTTAATCGAATTACTNACACCTGATATCAAATTAGCAATTATTGATATGCCTGTTGGTCTTGATAAAAATCCTCAAAAAGGAGGAAGGCTAGTGGATAAGGAGGCAAGAAAAATTCTAGATAAAAGAAAATCAAGTATCTTTAATGCTCCATGCAGAGTTATTTTGAATGCTGCAAATTATGCAGAAGCAAATTCTTTAAGTAAAAAAAATGGATTAGGTATTTCAAAGCAGAGCTGGAATCTTGTACCAAAGATTAAAGAATTAGATAAGATTCTCAGAATAAAAAAAAGGCCTAAAATTTATGAATCACATCCAGAAATATGTTTCCAATTNATGAATGATAAAGCACTAAAATTTTCAAAAAAAGAAGTGCAAGGCATCCAAGAAAGAAAAAATATCTTGGTTAAGAACGGTTTTAGTAAAAGATTTCTTGATAAATATTCAAAAAAAAATAAAAAATTCCTAGCTGATGATTTCCTAGATGCATGTGCTCTTTCATGGACAGCTAGAAGAGTTATAAATAAAAAAAATTTGAACCTACCAGAAAATCCAATAACAGATAATCTTGGAATTATTATGCAAATGAAAATTTAATTAAGATAATCTTTTTCTAATATTTCTGCTATTTGAATGGTATTTAAAGCAGCGCCTTTTCTTAAATTATCAGAAACAACCCATAAGTTAAGACCATTTTCGACAGAGTCATCATTTCTAATCCTTGAAATGTAGGTGTGATCATTACCTGCACAATCTATTGGAGTTGTGTAACTCTCTTTATCATCTAAATCTACTAAACAACCAGGTGCTTCAGCTAAAACTTTCGATGCCTCTTCTGATGATATATAATTCTCAAATTCTATATTCACAGATTCTGCATGGCCTATAAAAGTAGGAACTCTTACACATGTGGCAGAAACTTTAATATCATTATCCAATATTTTCTTAGTTTCATTAATCATCTTTTCTTCTTCTTCAGTATAACCTGAAGAAACAAAAGGACCTATTTGTGGTATTACATTAAAAGAAATTTGTGTCTGGAAAATTTCTGGTTCTATCGAATTATTAGAATAGATGCCTTTTGTTTGCTCAAACAATTCATCCATTGCAGCCTTACCTGCACCAGAAGTTGATTGGTATGAAGAAACCACTACTCTTTTTATAGTACCCAAATCATGAAGGGGTTTTAAAGCAACAACCATTTGGATAGTTGAACAATTAGGATTAGCTATTATTTTTGTTTTTTCATAATTAGTAATAGCTTCTCTATTAACCTCGGGTACGATTAGTGGAACATCGGGGTCCATTCGAAATCTTGAGGAATTATCTATAACAACACAATTCTTTTCCGCAGCTAAGGGAGCAAATTCTCCTGAGATTTTTCCACCAGCAGAAAATAGAGCTATATCTGCATTTGAAAAATCAAATTCACTTAAATCCTCAACTATAAGCTCCTTATTACCAAACTGAACTGCATCTCCTTTACTTCGACTAGAGGCTAAAGCAAAAACTTCATCAATGGGAAAATCTCTTTCAACTAGAATATCGAGCATTTCTCTTCCAACATTTCCAGTGGCACCGACTATTGCAACTTTTAAAGCCATTTTTTATTCCTTACTCAATAATTCAAGATTTTCAATCACCTTATCACCCATTTCATTGGTAGAAATAAAGTTTTCTTGATCAGCAATATCTTTTGTTCTTGATCCATCATCTAAGACTTTAGAAATAGAATCCTCTAGCAATTTAGAGTCTTCATTTCTTCCAAAACTATACTTCAAAGCCATTGAAAAAGATAATATTGATGCTAAGGGATTTGCAATTCCTTGCCCTGAAATATCTGGAGCAGAACCATGAACAGGTTCATAGAGAGCAGATTTAAATAATCCATCAACGGACTTACCCAGTGAAGCGGATGGAAGCATTCCCAATGATCCAGTTAACATGGCAGCTACATCTGAAAGCATGTCACCAAAAAGATTGTCGGTGACAATTACATCAAATTGTTTGGGCCACCTAACAAGTTGCATCCCACAATTATCAGCAAGCATATGGTCTAACTCAACATCTTGGAATTTTTCTTCATGAATTTTTTTTACTTCCTCATACCATAGCAATCCAGACTCCATGACATTTCTTTTTTCCGATGATGTAACTTTATTATTTCTTTTTCTAGCAAGCTCAAATGCGACCTCGGCAATCCTCTGAATCTCCCAAGTTTCATAGACTTGGGTATTAATGCCTCTTCTATTTCCATTCTCTAGATTCTCAATTCCACGAGGTTCACCAAAATATACCCCTCCCGTAAGCTCTCTCACTATTAAGATATCAAGATCTTGGACAATTTCTTTTTTAAGAGACGAGGAATCGGAAAGCGAAGAAAAACATATTGCTGGTCTTAAATTAGCAAAAAGATCTAAGTCCTTCCTGAGTCGCAATAAACCAGCCTCAGGTCTATGTTCGTAAGCAACATCATCCCATTTTGGTCCACCTACTGCACCAAATAGAATTGCATCAGATTTTTTAGCAAGATCCATCGTAGTATCACTAATTGCTACGCCATCTGCATCATAAGACGCTCCCCCAACAAGACCATATTCAATCTCAGCATTAAAATTATTATTTGAATTAAACCAATTGATAATCTTCTCAACCTCAACCATTACCTCTTGGCCAATACCGTCCCCAGGTAAAATTAAAATTTTATTCGTCATCAATTATTTCCTTTACAAGGAATACCAAGGTAAATTATCGTCGGCATCCTTTTCATAAATATCTATAAGATCTGTATCCTTTAATGTTAAACCAATATCATCTAGACCTTCCATTAAAAAATTTTTGTTAGAAGGATCAATCTCGAAATTAATTTCTTTGTTTTCACACAAAATTATTTGTTTGCTTAAAGAGACCTCTAACTCATTTCCTTTTAATGCAGATTCACTTATCTCTTTGATTACCTTTTCTGAAAGCTGAATTGGTAAAATGCCATTTTTAAAGCAATTATTATAAAAAATATCTGCGAATGACGGAGCTATTATAACTTTGATACCAAAATCTAGTAAAGCCCAAGGGGCATGCTCACGACTTGAACCACAGCCAAAGTTATTTCCTGCGAGTATAATCTTTGAGTCTCTATATTCATTTTTATTTAATATAAAATTTTCAACTTCATTTCCTTCATAATCATATCGCATTTCATGAAATAAACTTTTACCTAATCCTGTTCTTTTAATCGTCTTTAAAAATTGTTTAGGAATAATCATATCTGTATCAATATTTATCATCATTGAAAATTGATTACCGTCGGAAGCGAGCATTGGCGCAGCAATACCTTTTATTGTATCAAACTTTTCCATATCAGCTAAAATCCCTAACATCAGCTAAGCATCCCGCTATAGCTGCTGCTGCTGCCATTTTCGGACTTACAAGATGAGTTCTTCCTCCTCTACCCTGCCTTCCTTCAAAATTTCTATTAGAAGTAGAAGCACATCTCTCTTCTGGCAGAAGTTTGTCCGCATTCATTGCTAAACACATTGAGCAACCTGGCTCTCTCCACTCAAATCCAGCATTTATAAAGATTTTATCTAAACCCTCGCTTTCTGCTTGAGCCTTTACAAGTCCTGAACCGGGAACAACAATTGCATTAACATGATCAGAAACTTTATTTTCACTTACTATTGAAGCTGCTGCTCTTAAGTCTTCAATTCTTCCATTTGTACATGATCCTATAAATACCTTATCAATCTTCGTTCCTTTAATAGGTCTGCCTGCTTCTAAACCCATATATTCTAGCGATCTTTTTATAGCATTTTTCTTGGCTTCATCTTCAATTTCCTCTGGCTTAGGAATGTTACCGTCAATATCTACAACATCTTCAGGACTTGTTCCCCATGTAACTAATGGAGCAAGGTTATCAATATCAATTTTGATAGAATTATCATAATGCGCTCCTGGGTCGCTTGGTAGAGTTTCCCAATAACTTACTGCTTTGTCCCAGATTTCACCTTTTGGAACTAATGGGCGATCCTTTAAATAATCAAAAGTTTTTTGATCTGGAGCAATCAAACCTGCTCTTGCGCCAGCCTCAATTGTAAGATTACATAGGGTCATTCTTCCTTCCATTGTAAGGCTTTCAACTGCATTTCCCATATATTCAATCACATAACCAGTACCGCCAGCGGTCCCAATGGCTCCAATAACAGATAATGCAAGATCCTTTGCCGAGATAGAGTCTGTTAAAGTCCCTACAATTTCAACTTTAAAGTTTTTTGCTTTTTTTTGTATCAATGTCTGTGAAGCTAAAACATGCTCTACTTCTGAAGTTCCGATCCCATGAGCTAGTGCTCCAAATGCTCCATGTGTTGAGGTATGGCTATCACCACAAACAATTGTAGAACCTGGAAGCGTAAATCCTTGTTCAGGACCAATAATATGAACAATACCCTGTCTAATATCGGTCATATCTATGAAGTTAATACCAAATTCCTCACAATTATTTTTGAGGGCTTCAATTTGAATTTTTGACTCTTCATCTTCAATCTCAATCGATCTATCTGTTGTAGGAACATTGTGATCCGCGACAGCAAGAGTCTTTTCTGGATGCCTAACTATTCTTTTAGCCATCCTTAAACCTTCAAAGGCTTGAGGGCTTGTTACTTCATGTATTAAATGACGGTCGATATATAATAGTGAGTAATTGTCTTTATCAGCGACTAAATGAGCATCCCATATTTTATCATAAATTGTTTTTGCTTCTGTCATTGAGACCCCAACAAAAAGCGAATTATTCTTCTTTAGCGCTTTCTTCCTCTGACACTTCAGCTTCTAAAGCTGGACCTTCTGAATCAGTATTATCAATTTTCTTTGATTGAAGATCTTGTCTTTCAGCAATTCTTGCTGATTTACCTCGTCTACTTCTTAGATAATAAAGTTTTGATCGCCTAACTTTACCCTTTCTAATGAGTTTTATTGAATCTACTAATGGGCTAAATAAGGTAAATACTCTTTCTACACCCTCACCGTAAGAAATTTTTCTAACAGTAAAGTTTTGATTTATTCCTTCGCCTGATCTAGAAATGCAAACACCTTCAAAAATCTGAATTCTCTCTCTATCACCTTCTTTTACAACAACACTTACGGCAATAGTATCTCCAGACCTGAAATCGGGATATTCTTTTCCTTCAGATAATTCATCTAAATATTGTTTTTCTATATTTCCAATTGCGTCCATCGTATTCAACATTATCATTAATATTTAAAACAGGAAGTTCAAATAACACATAAATTATTAATAAGTCACCTTAATTTTTAAATTATTTCTTGGTGTTTTTATCTTTCAATAGATCAGGTCTATTTTTTTCAGTTATTTCAATAGACTTTTCTCTTCGCCATTCAGCTATTTTTTCATGATTGCCAGATAGTAATACATCTGGGACTTTAATATTCTTGTATTCTTGCGGTTTAGTGTATTGTGGATATTCTAATAAATTATCAGAAAATGACTCATCTTTTATTGATATTTCATTCCCTAACACACCAGGTAATAATCGAATAATTGCATCCAAAAATGCAAAAGATGCAACTTCGCCACCTGTTAAGACATAATCACCCATCGAAATTTCTTCAACTTCATAAATATCTATAACTCTCTGATCAATTCCCTCAAAATGACCACATAATATTGATACGCCATTACTCTGAGAAAATTTTTCAGCATCTACTTGTTTAAAAGGTTTTCCTTTAGGAGATAAGTAAACTAGTTTTTGCTGATCGTGATTTTTAATAAGTGTTTCAGCAATAGCATCACCTAAGATATCTGGTTTTATAATCATCCCAGCTCCACCGCCAAAAGGTTTATCATCGACAGTTTTGTGCTTTCCTTCTCCAAAATCACGCAAATTATAAATATTTAATTCCCAAATTTTTTTTTCAAGTGCTTTGCCGAGTAAACTGTAACCTAAATAACCAGGATAGATATCCGGATATAAAGTCAAAATATTAGCTTTCCAAGTCATTATCTCAAGATTCTCATTTTATTTTCTCATTTATACAAAAGATTATTTCCTATGAAATAACTTGTCACGGATTTCGAAAAAATAAAAAAGAAGATTTTATTCTCAAATTTATTTTTTTTCTTCCTCTGCTGGAGCTTCTTCTGCTGGAGCTTCCTCAGCTGGAGCTTCTTCTGCTGGAGCTTCTTCTGCTGGAGCTTCTTCCTCAGCTGGAGCTTCCTCTGCTGGAGCTTCTTCTGCTGCTGGAGCTTCTTCTGGTTCTTTCTTTGGTATTGCTTTTTGAGGATTATTCCTAGGCTCTCTCTTTAAAATGCCTTCAGCATCTAAAAATCTTGCAACCCTATCTGTTGGTTTTGCTCCCTTTGATAGCCATTCTTTAATTCTATCGATATCAAGCTTCACCCTGTCTTCATGATCTTTTGGTAGAAGAGGATTGTATGATCCAACTCTTTCTATATACCTTCCATCGCGAGGCGCTCTAATATCAGCAACCACAATTCTATAGTAAGGTCTTTTTTTTGAACCACCTCTTGCAAGTCTAATTTTTACGGCCATCTTATTCCTTTCAAATCATTTAATTCAGCAACAAAAGCATCCGTGGACGAACCCTCGTTGACGGATGGCGATTCACTGTGAACCGTTATTTCAACTTTTTTAATTAAAAGTGAAGTTATATAGAACTTATAGGCGCTATAAGTCAAGTTAATCAATTATGTAGTAAAAACCCAGATTCAGCTCTATAAGATAAGTATGAATGATGAAAATGAAAATATTTATGTATTTCAAAAGATGAACGGAGCTGGCAATACATTTCTATTCCATGACTCAAGAAACCGTAAATTGGATATAAATAAAAATCTAATACTCAATCTACAATCTTTTATGTCGGATTATAAGTTTGATCAATTTATCTGTATTGATAAACCGATGCGTAATGGTGAATGCCTAATAAAATTTTGGAATGCAGACGGAACAGAGTCAGGCATGTGCGGAAACGCTCTCAG
>PBXC01000032.1 GCA_002728335.1 Rhodobiaceae bacterium | reverse complement strand
TGCGCCTTTATGGTTATCAAAAGCGGCTCAAGCAGCAACTGGTGCAGGTCATTTAGGTACTTTTTTAGAAATTCTAAAAAATTATGAATTTGAAGAGGATAGAGGAAATACTCGAATTAGAAAAGAAGCCGTTGGAGTTTGTGGTTTTATTACGCCATGGAATTGGCCTATTAATCAGATAACTTGTAAAGTAGCACCAGCCCTTGCAGCAGGCTGCACTATGGTTTTAAAACCATCAGAAATAGCACCTTTAAATGCTATTTTATTTGCAGAAATCCTTGATGAAGCAGGGGTTCCAGCAGGAGTGTTTAATCTAGTTAATGGTGACGGACCAACAGTTGGCGAAGCAATGTCTTCACATAAAGATATTGATATGATGTCTTTCACTGGCTCTACAAGAGCAGGTATTGCAGTTGCTAAAGCATCAGCTGACACTGTTAAACGCGTTGCTCAAGAATTAGGTGGTAAATCAGCAAACATTATCCTTGATGATGCTGATTTTGGTTCTGCGATAGCAGGAGGAGTGACGAGTTGCTTTATGAATTCTGGTCAGTCATGTAATGCTCCAACAAGAATGTTAGTCCCTGCTGATAGACAAGACGAAGCAATTGCAATTGCTAAAGAGACAGCGGAAAATACCATTGTTGGCGATCCAGCCGAAGTTGCAGCTGGTGGAATAGGGCCTGTTGTTAGCGAACTACAATATGATAAAATTCAAGCTTTAATTGAAAAAGGTATTGAGGAAGGCGCTACATTAGTTGCTGGAGGACCAGGTAAGCCTGAGGGTTTGAATGCGGGCTATTTCGTTAAACCTACAGTTTTTGCTGATGTTAAAAATGACATGACAATAGCTCAAGAAGAAATTTTTGGTCCTGTTTTATCAATACTTCCATATAAGGATGATGAAGAAGCCATAGCAATTGCCAATGATACTGTATATGGACTTTCTGGTTATGTTTCGGGCAGTCAAGAGAGAGCACAAGGTGTAGCTAAAAGAATTAGATCTGGTAATGTTCATGTAAACGGATCCGGCCCTGATTTTTCTGCGCCATTTGGAGGTTTTAAACAATCTGGTAATGGTAGAGAATGGGGTGACTTTGGCTTCGAAGAGTTTTTGGAAATAAAAGCTATTCTTGGCTATACAGCTGCTTAATTAACTATTAATTAATAAAAATTAAAGGCTATACATTTTTAATGTATGGCCTTTTATTTATGTTTATGCATTTTTGGAGGTCTTAATTTTGCGATAGGATCAATTGTTATTGAACTATTTTTTTCAAAATTAAGTGTAACTGTAATTTTATCACCAAGCGATAAACCCTCTTTAATGTTCATTAACATTAAATGATAATCACCAGGTTTAAGTTTAACGGAGCTTTTTTTAGGTACAAGTATTCCATCATGAACATGAATCATTTTGGAGATATCTCCATCTCTTATTGATCTGTGTATCATAACCATTCCTGCTTGATCAGAAGAGGCAGACAATAATCTATCGTCCTCATCATTACTGTTAACTATCTTCATATAAACGGAACCAGAACCACTTGGAGTAACTCGAGCCCAATAATCTTCTATAATGATTTCTGCGCTAAGTTTACTTGAAAAAAATAAGGTACTGAAAAAAGAAAATAGTAAAAGAAATCTAACTGTTTTTAGGTAGAACATTTTCTATCGCCTTTTTAACTTTATTTGATTGAGGTTTAGTTAACGATAGGAAAGAATTTGCTAGAGTTCCATCAGGTGTAATTAAATATTTGTGAAAATTCCACTTTGGAGTTTTACCATACTCTGTCTTAAGCCATTTATAAAAGGGATGAGCTGCGTCACCTTTGACATCTTCTTTTGAGGTCATAGGAAAGTTAATACCAAATGTTGTTTCACAAAATTCCTTTACTTCTCCTTCTTGACCGGGTTCTTGTGAGCCAAAGTTATTTGATGGAATGCCTATAACAACTAGCCCTTGATCTTTATATTCCTCCCATACACTTTGAAGACCTTCATATTGAGGAGTGAAACCACATTGAGAAGCGGTGTTAACAACAAGTAATGCCTTGCCTTCATAATCACTTAATGGCATTGGATTGCCTTCTATTGATTCAAATTTAAATGAAAAAGCGTTATCTTGCATTGCATTACCCTCCGATGAGATGAAAATTAATAAAAATGTAATAAAAACAAATGATAATTTATATATGTAATTTTTCACAACCAAATCCTTTTTTTTTGGGACATTATATATATAGTAATAAATATCAAAATTACAATATAGTCATATCAATTTGATATTTTAAAATTTGGAGAGTTCGATGGATCTTAAACCAAGCGCAGAATACATAGAATTTAGAAAAGAAGTTAAATCATTTTTGAAAGATAATCTAAATATGACAGGTAAGGCTAGAAACCCTGCTAGACCAAATAAAAACGAATTAGAATGGCAAGATAAGTTAATTAAAAATGGTTATGCAGCACGAACAATACCTAAAGATTATGGAGGTTATGGAGCAGAACCTGATGTGCTTAAATCAAGAATTATAGCCGAAGAGTTTACCAATGCTCAAATTCCTCTTGGTATGGCAAATCAAGGTATTTCTATGTTTGTACCTACTCTCTTAGAGCTTGGGACAGAAGAGCAAAAGAAATCTTGGATAGAAAAAACAATTAAGGGTGAGGTGATTTGGTGCCAGGGTTACTCTGAGCCGGGATCTGGTTCTGATTTAGCATCACTTCAAACTAAAGCCGTTGATGATGGTGATGATTTTATCATAAATGGACAAAAAATATGGACTTCTAGTGCGCAATTTTCAGACATGATGTTTTGTCTAGTTCGAACAGAGCCAGATGCACCCAAGCACAAAGGTATTTCATATATTTTAATCGATATGAAGACGCCAGGTATAGATGTAAGACCACTTATGACAATGACTGGTCATGCAGAATTCAATGAAGTTTTTTTTACTGATGTAAGAGTCCCTAAATCTAACATTGTAGGAAATAGAGGTGAGGGTTGGTTTGTTGCTAATGCCACTTTAACTCATGAAAGAGGAATGTTGGGTGATCCTAATCAAGCATCAACAAGATTAAAAGAAATAATTGATCTTATGCAAAACGAAACAATTAATGGTGATAAATTAATTGATAATCCTGTCCACTTAGATCGATTAATGCGTTTACAAGCAAGGGTTATGAGTATGTCATTTAATAGCTTAAGATCTCTCACTGCATCACATAAAGGTTTGGATGCTAAAATGGCAAAATTAATAGTGAAATTAAATGGTTGTCAGCTAAATCACGATTTAGCTGGATTTGCCATCGATCTTCTTGGTGAACTTGGAACAATATATGGGAAAAGTAANCATGATCATGATTCAGGTAANTGGCANTGGCGCTATATGTTTGATTTAGGTCTCATTATAGGCGGGGGNACAGCTCAGATTCAAAAAAATATTATTAGTGAAATTGGATTAGGTATGCCGAGAGAGCCAAAACCAATGCAAGAAGGAAAAAAATAATGGAATTTGCACTCTCAGAAGAGCAAGAATTATTAGTTGATAGTGTATCTAAAATGTTGTCTTCATCTTGTAATGTAGATGAATTGAGATCACAAGCATCAGGTGAAAAAACCTTCAGCAATAAAATTAATAAAGAATTTTTAGAAATGGGTCTTAATGGATTGTTAGTTCCAGAAAAATTAGGTGGATCTGGTTTAGGAATTCTCGAAGCCTCATTAATTGCTGAGCAGATTGGAAAATTTGCTGCACCAGCAATTTGGGTTGGTAATTCCGTAATGACACCAATTTGCTTGAATAATGATGAAAATAAAGACTTAGCGGAAGAATGGCTTCCAAGAATAGCCGATGGTAGTTGTACTTCAGGCGTAGCTATTAATGAGTATATAAGCAAAAGAGAAGATAACGGACTAACTATCGATAATGGAAAGATATCTGGGATAAGTATTTTCGCAATTGATTCTGAGACAAATCCAGACATTGTTATCACAGCTATCCAAGATGAACTCTATCTAGTTGAAACAGCAAATGAAAAAATAGAGATTTCTAATCTTCCTACAATAGATTCAACAAGAGTTATGTCGGAAATTGTTTTTCATTCTTGTGATGCACATAAGATAAATGGTGGTAAAGACTTGATAGAGAAAATTATTGATGCAGGGAGAGTTGTTTTATCAGCTGATCTACTCGGTGCATCTCAAAATATGTTAGATAAAGCCGTTGAGTATTCTCTTGAAAGAAAACAATTCAATAGAATTATTGGATCATTTCAGGCAGTAAAACACATGTGTGCAGAAATGGCTGCAGATTTAGAGCCATGTAGATCTTTAGTTTGGTATGCATCTTATGCTCAAAGCAATATTCCTAAAGAAGCTCATCTAACAGCATGTCATGCAAAAGCACATTTATCTGAAGTAGCGCATGATATTGCTAGAACTGCCACACAAGTTCATGGTGGCATGGGTTTCACAGATTTACTAGGTCTTCATTATTGGTTTAAAAGAATTGGCTTAACAAGGCAGATTCTTGGAGGTCCAGAAATTGTTAGAAAAGAGGCTGCAGTTTCTCAGGGCTTTTAAATAATTAACTGGAGGTAAAAATGAAGAAAATAATTGTCCTATTAATCGCCTTGATTCCAGTTTTTTTAATTTCAGTTTATATGGGATGGTTTGGNAAAGCCCGTCATGTTGAGACGCCTCAAAGCTTACCNTTGCCTCAAGAAATAATTGCTGAAAGATCGCAGNCTCAAATTGATGCTGCAAAAAAAATGNACTCCTATGGNGGTAAACAGATTCTTTTCGGTGATTTTCATGTACATACAACATTTTCAACAGATGCATTTTGGTGGTCTTTACCAATTCTTGGNGGAGAAGGAGTTCACCCCATGGCTGATGCTTGTGATTATGCTAGATATTGTTCTTCAATAGATTTTTGGGCAATTACTGATCACGCTGAGGCTTCAACACCAAGAAAATGGCAAGAAACAAAGGATTCTATAAGGCAATGTTCTTTTAAAAATGGTTCTGAAACAAANGATGTTATTCCTTTTGTNGGATTTGAATGGACTCAAGTAGGNCCAACACCAGAAGAGCATTATGGTCATAAAAATGTGATTTTTAAAGANCTTGAAGAGAGTAAGTTATCAAAAAGACCAATTGGGGCAGGAGGGACAGCCACTAACGCGCTAAGAAATAATACTGGAAGTTTAATNCCACCGATTGTCGGTGTTTTAGATATTTTAAATTTCCAAGATTATTCAGACTTTNATTATTTTATAAATGAGGTAAGAGATATACCTACATGCCCCCAAAACCAATCATCAGCAAGTCTCTCTAGTGATTGTTATGAATTCGCTGATACTCCAGGTGATTTAGTTAGAAAACTTGAAGAACAGAATCTAGATCCTTTAATTATTCCGCATGGATCTACATGGGGTTTTTACACTCCGCCTTCTAGCTCATGGGATAAACANTTGGTACCAGAGATGAGGCCAGAAAAAATGAAAATAATTGAAATTATGTCTGGTCATGGTAACGCAGAAGAGTATCGGTCTTATCAACATATTATTGGGGACCTCAATAACCCTGTTTGCCCAAAACCATCATCTGATTTTTTACCTTCTTGTTGGAGGGCAGGTCAAATAATCGAAGATAGGTGTTTGCAAGAAGGATTAAGTAAGGCTGAATGTGAANAAAGAGCAAAAAAAACCAGAGAATTTACTGCTAATCTTGGTTTAGGTGGTCACACTTTAATCACTGGTGAAACACCTGATGATTGGCTAGACTCTGGTCAATGCAAAGATTGTTTCTTACCAGCCTTTAATCATAACCCTCTNACTTCAGTGCAATATGGTNTAGCAATTACTGATTTTTCNTCTGAAAANCCTCTAAATTTTAAATGGGGTTTNATATCAGCCTCTGATAATCATAGGTCAAGACCTGGTACAGGATATAAGCCAGTGGATAGATTAAAAAATACAGAAATGCTTAGAGCAAGAAGTAAGTTTTGGAGAGATAGAACATTTCCTATTAGCAAAGAGAAACCAGCGTCAGTTTTAGAGCTTTCTCGAGAGGATGTTCTNAATAGTGGCCTTTCTTTTCAATTAACTGANTTAGAAAGACAACAAAGTTTTTGGACACAAGGCGGTTTGGCAGCTGTTCATAGCGAATCCAGAAGTCGTGATGGAATTTGGGATGCNCTCAATAGAAAAGAAATTTATGCAACTTCAGGTCCTAGAATGCTTCTATGGTTTGATGAAGTATCTTCNAGNANATCTAANCCAATGGGCTCTGAAATTACAACCTCAGAAAACCCTGTTTTTGTAGTAAAAGCTGTTGGATCTTTTAAACAATTACCTGGATGTCCTGAGTTTACAATTGAAGGTATGTCTGGTGAAAGAATAGAAAAATTATGTGCTGGCGANTGCTATAACCCTTCATCGGAAAGACACAAAGTAACTAGAATAGAGATTATTAAAATTACTCCTCAAGTAAATTCAAATGAAAATGTAAGCGAGTTAATTATGGATCCCTGGTTATCNCTTCCATGTGAAAACAATATAAATGGATGTGAGGTTAAATTTGAGGATAAAGATTTCATCAAAGATGATAGACAGGCTGTTTATTATGCTCGGGCAATTCAAGAGCCAACTGAAACAATTAATGGTGATGCGCTTAGATGTACTTATGATGATCAAGGNAATTGTTTAGAGGTTAACCCATGTTACGGTGATTATAGAATTGATGAAAATGATCAGTGTTTGACTAAAGTTGAGCATAGGGCTTGGTCTTCACCAATTTTTATTTCTAAAGTTCAGAATGAACAATAGATTAATCCTTTTTTTTGGAATTTTATTAGGGCTATTTCTTGTCCTTTATGGTGTGATTATTCCAAATGATAAAATTGAAGAATCTAATGCGGTGGTATCTGTTAATGGCCATCCAATTTATCAAACAGATTGGGATCTAGCCTTACAAGCATTATCCATGAATAAGAGAAACGAAATTACAGATGAAGATAAAAGACTTGTTCTTGAAAGGTTAATAGATGAACAATTGCTTTTACAAAGAGGTTTAGAAATTGATTTACCTCAGACAGAGGGAATGGTTAGAAAATCTATTGTTAATTCAATGATTGATAAAATTGTTGTTGAAGGCCAATTATTCACAGTTTCTGAAAATGTTTTGATAGATTTTTATGAAGATAACAAAGATTTTTTTTCAGGTCATTCAGAGGTTCATATTAAAAAAATATTTTTAGAATATAAGTCTCAATCTGAAGATGAAGAGAAATTAGATACCATAAGACAACTCTTAATAGATGGAGAGGATTTTGATTTTGTCGAAGCAGAATATGGAGATTATATTCTTCCAGAAATACCTAATATGCTTTTACCAATAAAAAAATTGAAAGATTATGTTGAGCCTGATCTTGTAGATATTATTTTAAATATGACACCAGGGCAGATCACTTCAGAAATTGAAACTGAAAATGGTTATGTTTTTTTGTATATGCTTTCATCTATAAGGGGTGAAGAAAAAGACTTTCAGTCTGTTAAAAAAGAAGTTCTTAGTGAGTACAACAGAAGGAATGATGAGCTTTCTTTGAAAAATTATATAGAATGGCTTAGAAACAAATCGGAAATCATATATGTGCAATAAATCCATACATACTTTTTTAGTATTTTTCATTTTTATTCTTTTGTCTTTTCCGGTAAATGCACATCAATTAAGTCGATCTTTTTCTAAATGGGAAATAAACGATAAAGATGTTGAGGTTTCCTTTACCGTTCCTGCTAGACAAGTCACTTTACTNCCTNCTGTAGAGGGTCCTNTATCCAGCCTGGATACATTATTAGCTCGGCATTTAGAAAAACATTTGAAAATTTATAATTCAAACGAAGAATGTAATAAGATAGGTGAAATTCAATCATCTTATGATGATAATGATTATGTTCGCGGACAGATCAAATTCACATGTGAAAATAATGGCGATGAAATCTTAATTAAAAATAGCTCTTTTTTTCCTGTTTCTATTGGCCATGTTCATTTCGCTAGAATTAAAATTAATGATTCCGATTGGCAAGAGAGTATTTTTACTAGTTCAAGACAAGAGGCTACNTTTTCTNTNTNAACAGGAAAAAGTGATCAAAGTAAATTNGAGATATTTGTAGATTATATTTATCTGGGTTTTGATCACATTCTNGAAGGATATGATCACTTNGCTTTTTTATTAGCCATTCTTCTAATAACTTTTCAATTCAGAAAAATGTTATTGTCCATTACTGGTTTTACTTTAGGGCATTCAATTACTCTAGCTTTAGCAAGTTTAGGTTATGTTCAACCATCAGGAGAAGCTATTGAAGCTTTGATAGGGTTTACAATTTTATTAGTTGCTTANGAAGCTTTAACCATTGAAGAAAAAAACCGATATTCTTTTGCATCAATTTTNACTTTACTCATTATTATTTTAGCTGCCGTATCTCTTTTCATAGGTGGAACAATAAATATGATGACATGGATAGGTTTAATTATATTTACTTTCTTTTATAACATTCTTCTTGAAGATAGACAGCAAGCAGAGAAATTAAATCCTTTAATTACAATAATTTTTGGNTTAATTCATGGTTTTGGTTTTGCAGGAGTTCTCTCGGAATTAGGATTNCCAAAGGATGGTTTAGTTGTTGGCTTANTNGGNTTNAANNTAGGNGTNGAATTNGGNCAAATATTNGTNGTNTNAATAGCNNTCACTCATNCTNTTTTTANTAGGAAAAACTTATCTNTCTCGNTATAANGGCTTTGTTTATGATTTAACNGGGATGTTNTTAATNGCNCTTGGTGTATACTGGTTTGTNGGNAGAGCNTTNGGAATTTAANTATGGAAGCTAANAAAATAATNTTACAATTTATATGTCCTGATAANGCAGGTGTTTTATCTGCNGCAACNCAGTTCTTNTTTAAAAGAAATGCTTTNATGACAGANGTTTCTTCATTNAGNGATNATGATACTAAAAAGTTTTTCAGTAGNATTGCTTTTGAGAATGAAGACGGTTCAGGTTTTAATATTAATGATTTGGAAAAAGAATTTTCTATAGAATTAAAAGAATTTAATATCGATGGAAGATTTTTTGATGCTGAACAGCCATGTAAAGCAATTATTGCTGTAAGTAAGGTTGGTCATTGCTTAAATGATCTTCTTCATAGGTGGAAAATTGGGTCTCTTCCTATAGATATTAAAGGTGTAATATCTAATCATGAAACTTCTAAAGATATTGTTGAATGGAACAATATTCCCTTTCATTATTTACCAATTTCACCAGATACCAAATCAGAACAAGAGCAGTTATTTAAAGAAATTTATCAAAATAGTGGTTCAGAACTATTAGTTTTAGCGCGTTACATGCAAATCTTATCCTCAGACTTCCTAAATGAATTGGATGGCCAGTGCATTAATATTCATCATTCCTTTTTACCTGGATTTAAAGGTGCGAAACCTTATCACCAGGCACATGAACGAGGTGTTAAAATAATTGGGGCTACAGCTCATTATGTTACCGATGATCTAGATGAAGGTCCTATTATCGAGCAGGATATTCTTAGGGTAGATCATGGCGCGTCCCCGGAAAGCATGCAGGAAAGTGGATATGATATTGAATCTGCTGTTTTATTAAGAGCTGTAAGATTATATGCTGAAAGAAGAATTTTATTAAACGGCTTAAAGACAGTAGTATTTAATTAATATGACAAGTGATATCTATAGCAAAGGATCGATTATCACTGATGAGCAGTTTACGCCATTTAATCGTTATATAGATGTTAATGGTTTACGTATGTTTGTCTTAGATAATGTCTCAGACGAATTTGTGTTGGATGTTGCGAATACTTTTGAAGCTATGTTTCCACAAAATAGTGATTCAATTGATTTA
>PBXC01000031.1 GCA_002728335.1 Rhodobiaceae bacterium | reverse complement strand
AAACTGATGATAAAACAACCACAAAATTCTGGAAAGAAGGAACTAAAATAAATTTAGAAAAAAGTCTTAAAGTTGGTGATGAAATAGGAGGTCATTTTGTTTACGGTCATGTTGATTGTTTAGGGGAATTATCTGATATCTGTGAAGATAGAAATAGCAATATATATACGGTAAAATATCCAAAAAAATTTAGTAAATTTATTGTTGAAAAGGGTTCCATTGCTATGGATGGAATTTCATTAACTGTAAATGATGTAACTGACTCAGAAAACCCTACCTTTTCAGTAAACATTATTCCACACACTAAGCAGTTTACCACATGGTCCGATATTGCTATAAACTCAAAAATTAACTTAGAAGTAGACCCAATTGCAAGGTATGTGTTGAAAAGTAAATAATATGAGAAATTATCTATCACCAATTGAAAACATTATTGATGAAGCAAAAGCAGGAAAAATGTTTATTCTTGTTGATGCTGAGGATAGAGAAAATGAGGGAGATCTTGTAATTCCAGCAATTGATGCCACACCTGATGCAATAAATTTTATGGCGAAGCATGGAAGAGGACTCATTTGCCTACCGCTCGCAGAAGAAAAAGCAGATCACTTAAATCTTAAATTAATGTCTGATGATAACAAATCAAGACACAAGACGCCTTTCACTGTTTCTATTGAAGCAAAAGAAGGAATTTCTACTGGTATATCTGCAAAAGATAGATCTACAACGATCCAAACCGCTATTAACCCACAGGCTAGAGAAGAAGATATTGTAACTCCAGGACATATTTTTCCTTTAAAAGCTAAAGATGGAGGGGTCCTTGTTAGAGCAGGGCATACAGAAGCTGCAGTTGATATCAGCAGACTAGCTGGTAAGGATCCATCTGCAGTTATATGTGAAATTATGAATGATGATGGGACAATGGCTAGGTTACCTGAATTAATAGAATTTGCAAAAATTCATGATTTAAAAATTGGTACTATTGCTGATCTAATCAATTACAGAATTAATAACGATCACATAATTTCAAAGGTTTTAACAAAAGAAATAGATATCCCCAAATTTGGAACATGGAATTGCTCAGTCTATAAAAATAATATTGATAAATCAGAACATATAGCTTTTGTAAAAGGTGATATTGCTCAAAGTGAATTAACCCCCGTCAGAGTTCATGTCGTAAATGTATTTCAAGATTTAGTAGGTATTGAGACTTCAAGAGAAAATCTTATCGATAAAGGTTTCAAGAAAATTAATGATATGGGTTTTGGTGTTTTTATTTTTATTAGAGACACTAATCAAAATGTTATATCAAATAATTTAAAGAAAATTAATAATAATGATCCAACAAAGGAAATAGAATTAAGAGAATATGGTGTAGGCGCACAAATCCTTTTAGATATTGGCGTCAGAAATATTAAATTAATTTCTGATTCAAAAAGCACTCTTTTGAATATTGAGGGCTATAATTTAGAAATTAATGAAAGAGTACCGCTGGTTGATTAGTTTATGGAAAAAAAGATACTTATAATTAATGCTAATTACTATCAAGATATAAGTGATAGATTGGTTGCTGGTGCAACAAATTATTTAAAAGAAAATGGTATTGATTATAAGGTAATAAATGTACCAGGAGCATTAGAGATTTCTTCTGCTATAAACTCAATTATCAGCAATAACACTTTAAATGATAATGATATTGGTTTTATAGCGATTGGATGTGTAGTTAGGGGTGAAACATCTCATTATGATATAGTTGCAAATGAGTCAGCCGCAGGATTAACTCAGCTATCAATATCCAAAAATATAATAGTCACAAACTCAATTTTAACTGTAGAAAACAAACAACAAGCTCTAGACAGGAGTTTAGATGACACAACTAATAAAGGTTATCATGCTGCTTACGCTTGTAATTTATTATTAGATATAAAGAATGGGAAATTCTAACAAAAGCTCTTCAAGGTTATTCGCTGTTCAAATTCTTTATGAAATGGAATTAAATGGGAAATCATTTGAAGTTATTCAAAAACGTTTTTCTGATGATTATTTTTCCGAATTAGAAAAAATAAATAATCAAGGCAAGCCAAATAAGAGTTACATAGAAAANCTAGTGAAAGGTACTTCAAAAAATCAAAAAAAAATTGATGATCTAATTTCTTTAAATTTAAAAAATTGGAAATTATCAAGAATTGAATCACTAGTTCGTTCAATTTTAAGGATATCGATATATGAGTTACTGCATGAAACTACTGTTCCAAAAAAAGTTATTTTTAATGAGTATATTGAGATAGCTAAGTTCTTTTTTGACGGAGAAGAGTCGTCTTTAATTAATGCAGTCTTGGACGCAGTTTCAAAAAATGATGACAAATGAAAGATCTATTTATGCTTAAAGAGACAGAGTTTATAAAAAAATATATAAAAAAAGGATCAAAACATAATAAATATTCTTTGAATTTTGATGATGATATAGCTGTTGTTNATAATTATGCTTATTCAACCGATACTATTTCTGAAGAAATACATTTTTTCAATGATGATGATCCTAAAACAATAGCAAAGAAATTAATCAGAGTTAATGTAAGTGATTTAATTTCTAAAGGAGTAAAACCACAATTTTGTTTGCTAAATTTTTCTTCAGGTAAGCTTGTAAATAAGTCCTGGTTAGACAAATTTTTTAAGTCTTTTCACCAAGATATAAAAAAATACGATTTAACATTAATTGGCGGTGATACTGTAGCAACAGGAATGAAGACTGTTTTAAGTTTAACTATATTTGGTAAAGCTAAATCAAACAAAGTTATTAAAAGATCTTCTGCAAAAATTTCAGATTTTATCTATGTCAGCGGAACTATTGGTGACTCATTTATTGGTATGAATATTAAAAAGAAAAAAATTGATTTTGCTAAAAGAGCAAAAGATAAATTAATTTCTCGATATCTTATTCCTGAACCACAAATTCATCTTATTAATTTAATTAAAAATAAAGCAAATTCGTCTACTGATATTTCTGATGGACTACTGAATGATCTAAAAAATATTTGTGATATGAGTAATTTAGGTGCAGAAATTTCTTTTTCATCAATCCCTAAATCTAAAGAAGTTATAAAATTTTTGAATACCTTTAAACGATATGAAAAATTAATATTAACTGGTGGAGATGACTATCAAATACTGTTCACTGGCCCAAAAGGATTAAATAGATATAAAAATGTCACTGAAATAGGGCGAATGACAAGAAATAAAGGGATAAAAATTATAGACAAAAATTTCAATAACTTATTGTCTGGTTATAATCATTCAATATATTAAGCTTTAGCTTGATATTTATAATAACTTTTGGCATGTTCGCTCAGTATTTATATGGATTCGGAGGATTAAATGGAAATCATTCACTTAATAATTGGTGCAGGTATTCTTGCGGTAGTTTATGGGGTTGTGACATCAATTTCAGTGCTTTCAGCTGATACAGGAAACGAAAAAATGCAAGAAATTGCTGGTGCCATTCAAGAAGGTGCAAGTGCATACTTGTCTAGACAATATTCAACAATTGCCCTTGTAGGAATTGTCATTTTAATAATTTCGTATTTTCTTCTTGGTTTAGAAGTTTCTATTGGCTTCCTTATTGGTGCAGTTTTATCTGGAATTGCTGGATATATTGGTATGCTTGTTTCAGTAAGAGCAAATGTAAGGACTACACAAGCTTCTTCAAATAGTTTAGCTGAAGGTTTGAGTATTGCTTTTAAATCAGGTGCTGTAACAGGTATGCTTGTTGCTGGTTTAGCTCTACTTGCTGTTTCTGTGTATTATTATGTTTTGACTAATTTTTGGATTCCTCAAAACGAGAGAGTAGTTATAGACGCATTAGTAGCACTGGGTTTTGGCTCATCTTTAATTTCTATTTTTGCAAGACTTGGTGGTGGTATTTTTACCAAAGGTGCTGATGTTGGTGGTGATTTAGTTGGAAAAGTAGAGGCTGGAATTCCTGAGGATGATCCTAGAAATCCTGCAACTATTGCTGATAATGTTGGTGATAATGTAGGTGACTGTGCTGGTATGGCGGCAGATCTATTTGAAACCTATGCAGTTACAGTTGTTGCTACAATGGTTTTAGCCTCAATATTTTTTGCTGGCAATGAGACCATGATGATTTACCCTCTATCAATTTGTGGAGCCTGTGTAATAACATCTATTCTTGGAACTTACTTTGTTAAATTAGGAAAAAACAACTCAATTATGGGAGCTCTTTATAGAGGTTTTATTGCAACTGCTATTCTTTCATTAATTATTTTATATTTTGTTACAGATTTAGTTGTTGGTTTTGATACAGTTCTTTCTGTAGCAGGACAGAGTTTTAGCGGTTTAGATTTATACATATGTGGTGTTATGGGTCTTGCTATAACAGGACTTATTATTTGGATCACAGAATATTATACTGGAGTAGATTACAGACCAGTTAAATCAATTGCAAAATCATCTGAAACAGGTCACGGAACAAATGTTATACAGGGTTTAGCTATATCTATGGAGTCTACTGCTCTTCCTGCTTTAGTAATTGTATTCGGAATTATTGTTACTTATTCTCTAGCAGGTCTTTTCGGTATTGCTGTTGCGGTTACTACAATGCTTGCTCTGGCTGGAATGGTTGTTGCTTTGGATGCATTTGGTCCCGTTACTGATAATGCAGGCGGCATTGCTGAAATGTCAGAATTACCTGAAGAAGTAAGAAATACAACTGACTCATTAGATGCTGTAGGAAATACTACAAAAGCTGTTACAAAAGGTTATGCAATTGGATCAGCTGGTTTAGGAGCTTTGGTCCTCTTTGGCGCTTATACAGCAGATTTAGAATATTTTTCTTCTAATGCTACTGAAGGTAGTTATTTCTTTGGTGTTGCACCTGATTTTTCATTGTCTAACCCTTATGTAGTTGTTGGTTTATTGGTTGGAGGTATGCTTCCGTATTTATTTGCCGCTTTAGGTATGACAGCAGTTGGCAGGGCAGGCTCAGCTATTGTAGAAGAGGTTAGACATCAATTTAAAGAGAAACCTGGAATAATGACTGGTGAAGACAAACCCAATTATAAGTCAGCTGTTGATTTATTGACAAAAGCAGCGATTAAAGAAATGATCGTGCCGTCTTTATTACCTTTATTATCACCAGTTATTCTTTTTTATATTGTTAATTTTATTGCTACAAAGAGCGATGCTTTTTCTGCATTAGGCGCTATGCTTCTTGGTGTCATTGTTACTGGTTTATTTGTTGCTCTTTCAATGACTGCTGGGGGCGGTGCTTGGGATAATGCAAAAAAATATATTGAAGATGGTAATCATGGCGGTAAGGGATCTGAAGCCCATAAGGCTGCTGTTACTGGTGATACTGTAGGTGATCCATATAAGGATACTGCTGGACCAGCTGTTAACCCAATGATTAAGATTACTAATATTGTTGCATTATTATTATTAGCAGTTTTAGCTCATTAAAGGCTTAATAAACCTACATAATTATACTAAGTATATCTATTAATGATTCTTTTTGTTAATGGGTATACTTGTGTATAAAAAAGCTAAATATGCGACTTTCTCAAATAATAGTAAAGGAAGGCTATANACTGAAAATGAGAGCCAACACAGGAATCCATTNCATAGAGACAAAGATAGGATAATTCATTCTGAGCACTTTCGTCTNTTAAAACACAAAACTCAGGTTTTTATCGCCCACACTGAAGATTATTATAGAACAAGATTAACCCATTCAATTGAAGTTAGTCAGNTAGCTAGGACTATTGCCCGTATTTTAAAGTTAGATGAAGACCTATCAGAAGTTTTAGCGTTATCTCATGATTTAGGGCATCCACCTTTTTCTCATTCTGGAGAGGAAGCTCTAGACGAATGTATGGCTGAATTTGGAGGGTTTGATCATAATGTACAAACATTAAAAATTGTTACTCGATTAGAAAAACGCTACCCAGATTTTGATGGATTAAATCTTTCTTGGGAGACATTAGAAGGTATCCTTAAACATAATGGACCAATAACTAATTATAAAAAAAATTCACCAATTGGTTTTTTTATAGAGGACTATATATCTCAGTATGATTTAGAAATTAATACCTATGCAAGCCTTGAAGCGCAGATTTCCTCTTTGTCAGATGACATTGCTTACAATAACCACGATATAGATGATGGATTTCGGGCAAATAAATTTAAAATTAAAGATATATGTGAAATCCCTCTTATTGATAAAATTTATCAAGATATAATAAAAGAATATACTCGAATCGATGATTTTATGATTATTCAGGAGTTGGTTCGAAGATTGATTGGTTTTATGGTTAATGATTTATTAGAGCAAACAACAAAAAATATTGAAATTTTAAATCCAAAAAATGTTAAAGATATCAGATTGCATGATAATCCAATTGCAGCATTCTCTNATAATATGAAAAAACAAGATAAAGAACTCAGAAAATTTTTATATGAAAGAGTGTATTCACATTCTTCAATGGATAAAGATCGAAATAATGCGCGTAAAATCATTAAAGAGCTTTTTGATGCACTCATAAATAATAATGATCTTCTGCCCAGTCAAGTTTATCAGTTGTGTGAAGGTAAATCACTTTCTGATAAAGCTTTTATTATATNTGATTTTATAGCATCTATGACTGATCGATCTGCTACTGCGAATCATGCAAAGGTAATTCATCAAATGAATTTATAAAATGGATATACTAGAAAAATATAAAGATATATTAATAAATGAATTGATTAAGATTTACCCAAATGAAGATCTGTCANCTATTTCTTTTGAGTTTCCAAGAGATATTACCCATGGAGATTTCTCAACAAATGCTGCTCTTATTTTATCAAAAAAATTAAAAATAAATCCAAATGAAGTTTATACAAATATTGAAAAATTTTTTGAAGCTGGGCAAGATTTTAAAAGTATTGAGTTAACTAAATCAGGATTTATTAATTTTTTTATAAAAGATAATATTTTACACAATTTTATTCATGAAGTTTTGAATGATAAAAATAATTTTGGTAAAAAAAATATTGGTAGAGGAGAAAAAATTAATATCGAGTATGTCTCTGCCAACCCCACTGGTCCTTTGCATGTAGGACATACTAGGGGTGCTGTATTTGGTGATACTCTTGCTAATATATTAGAGTTTGTTGGTTTTGATGTTTGNAGAGAATATTACATNAATGATTCAGGTGAACAAATTAAAAATTTAGCTCACTCAGTATACCTAAGATACTTACAAATTTTTTCTGATAAAAAAATTGAAATACCGAGTGATCTCTATCCCGGCGAGTATTTAATACCTATTGCACAAAAAATTAGTGAAGATCATGGNCAAAAATTTATTAATGAAGAAGAAAGTCAATGGATAGATTATTTTAAAGAAGANTCAGTATCAAATGTAATGGACATTATAAAAAGAGATTTAAGCTCTCTAGAGATTAAGCATGATATTTTTATATCGGAAAAATTACTNCTAGAAGATGGTCAAGTAGAAAAAACATNTAAAGCNTTAGAAAANCAACAATTGCTTTATGAGGGAAGCACAAAGCCTCCAAAAGGAGCAAAAAAAGATGAATGGATAGAAAAAAAGCATATTTTATTTAAATCTAAAAATTTTGGTGATGATGAAGACAGGGTTGTTAAAAAGCATGATGGCCAGTGGACATATTTTATGCCTGATATTGCTTATCATTTAAATAAATTCGAAAGAGGGTTTATAAAAATGATTAATATTTTTGGAGCTGATCACTCAGGATATATAGCAAGAATGAAAGCTGCAGTTAAGGCGGTTACTAATGGAGAAGCTAATCTCGATATCAAGACTTGTCAGTTAGTTAGTTTATCAAGGGCAGGAAAGCCTGTTAAAATGTCTAAAAGGTCGGGGAGTTTTGTTACATTAAAAGAAATTGTTGATGAGGTTGGTAAGGATGCAGTCCGCTTTATGATGGTATCAAGAAAAAATGATGCCCAATTAGATTTTGATTTTGAAATATTTAAAAATGAAAATAATGATAACCCTATATTTTATATTCAATATGCAAATGCAAGGATTTCATCTTTATTAAGAAATTCAAAAGAAAAACTTGGTATAAATATTAAGGATGAAGATTTAAAGAATGCTGACTTTACTCTTTTAGAAAATGAAAATGAAAAGAGAATAATTTTTCAAATAGCAAATTTTCCAAAGGTCATTGAACAGTCTGCAATATTTATGGAGCCCCATAGATTGTCTTATTACTTAAGAGACTTGGCNTCCTCTTTTCATCAATACTGGAATTTAAAAATTGATAGTAAAAGAATTCATATATTAGATAAAAGTCAAATAGAGCTATCTATTGCAAGATTAGCGTTACTAATTGTTGTCTCTATAACTATCAAATCAGGTTTAAAATTATTAGGAATAGAGGCCATTGAGGAGCTGTAATGAATTTTGCTAAATATATTAAATATATTCTTATATTGTTTATAATTTTCCTAATTTTTTTAATCTATAGAATTTTATTTAATGAAAAAGAAATTTTAATTCTAACAAGTGATGAGCCTATAAAAGAACAGCCAATAGATGCTCCTGAGATGAAAGACCCTGAAATAACTCCATGTGTGTACTCTCTTTGGAATGAAAACACACCATGCCAAAGCACTGAAGATTTATTAAATGCAAGAAAAGAGAAAAAAGGTTTCTATACAATTAGATATGCAACATTCGAAAATTATAAAGATGCTCAGCTACATATTAAAAAATTGAAAACTTTAGATGAAATTAAAAAGTTAAAATTAGAAATTGAAACTGTTCAACAAGAAAAAAGTATTAGGGTAAAAAAGGGCGATACATTATCTAGAATTGCTGCTTTATATGGTGTTTCAATTGATGAATTGGCCGTTTTTAATTCAATAAAAGATCCAGGAAGGATATCCTTAAATCAAAAAATATCTATTCCATTAAATGATAAATACCGAATCATATCAATTAATTTGGATGGCTATAAGGAAACCAAAAGAATTTGTAATATTCTTGTTGATAATCAATTTACATGTTCAATCAAAGCTCAACAGTAGAAATATAATCTATAGATTAAATTAATTTTAATAAATACTTGAAAAAACTGTATTTAACATACTTAAAGCAAATATTTTTGATCATCAATAATCTAAAAAAGTATTTAATTAGTGTTTTTAGTAATATTAAACGCTATATATAGTGTATGGATAGTGATGGGCAATTAAATTTTTTTGTTGATCTTGATGGTTTTGAAGGTCCCCTTGATCTCTTGCTAACATTAGCAAAAGAACAAAAAGTTGATTTACTTGAAATTTCTATTTTAGAGCTAGCAAGTCAATATTTAGATTTTGTAAATGAAATGGATGCGCGTGATATAGAAATAGCTGCCGACTATTTGGTGATGGCCTCATGGCTTGCTTACCTTAAATCAAAACTTTTACTCCCTATTGAAGAAATCGAACCTGGCGCAGAAGAAATGGCTGCAATTTTAGCATTTAGATTAAGGCGTTTAGAAGCAATGCGAAATGTTGGTAATACCTTAATGAATAGAGACAGAATTGGTGAAAGACTTTTTAGAAGGGGAATGCCTGAATTAATGCAAACTGTTAGAACTTATTCTCAGAAAGATACNATTTTTGATATCATGAAATCTTATAGTGAAGTTCGAAACAGAAATTATGTTGTTAAGTGGTCTCCAAAAGCGCTACCTATATTATCAATCGAAGATGCAAGAAAAAGATTGGAATCTATGCTTGGCATAAGTATTGAATGGATGAATTTCTTAGATTTTTTACCCTCATCAAAGGATTCTGGGGAAAGAGCAACTGCATATAGGAGAAGCTCAGCTGCTTCTATATTTAATGTCAGTTTGGAGATGTCAAAAAAAGGGTTAATTGAAATTAATCAAAATAAAAACTTTGGAGCAATAAGGATTAAAAACCTAAATAAAGAAGAAGATAAAAATAAAGAGGAGATTAGAGCCTAATGACTGAACAAAATCTAAACGGCAATANCTTGTCATTAAGTGAAAATGATCAAGTAAGGATTGTAGAAGCTTTATTATTTGCTTCCCCTGACCCCTTAGATAAGAAAACCTTATCTGAAAAACTTCCAGAAAACACAAATATTGATGAGATAATAAACAAAATTGAAGATATGTATCAAAANAGAGGTTTTGAATTAAAGAAAATTGGTAATAAATTTATGTTTAAAACATCTGGAGATTTATCATTTATTATGCAACGAGAGGCAAAAGCTCAGCGAAAGCTCTCAAAAGCTGCAATCGAAACATTAGCAATAATTGCNTATCACCAACCAGTTACGCGAGCTGAAATAGAAGATATTAGAGGTGTCACTGTTTCATCAGGAACTATTGATACACTGTTACAAATGAATTGGGTCAAAATTAAAGGTCGAAGGAAAGTACCTGGAAACCCAATAGCCTATGGCACAACCGAAGAATTCTTAGTTCACTTTGATTTGCAAAGCATAAAAGATCTTCCAGATATGCAAGAATTAAAATCTATGGGTCTTTTGGATAATAATCTACCCCCTGATTTATATCCCGAAAATTTATTAAATAATGACGACATTGAAGAAATTGATGATATAAATTCAAATAAAGTTGATGGAGAATTTTAATGTTTCCAAGTTGGTTNCAGATCTTACTAGTTGTATTGCTTGCTCTTATATTTTTTGGCAGAGGTAAGATTTCAGATTTTATGACAGATTTAGCTAGTGGTATTAAAAGCTTCAGGAAGGGTATGTCTGAAGAAGATGANAAAACTTCTATTGAGGATCATGATAATAAAGAATAAATTCCANTATGTTTGATTTTGGATTTAATGAATTATTACTTTTAAGTATTTTGATAATTATTTTGTTTGGCCCAAAAGAACTACCTATAGTTTTAAGGTCTATTCATAGGTTTTTTTCGAAACTATGGGTTTATTCAAAAGAAATTAGAACTTCAATTGAGTCTCTTGTGAATGAAGTAGATATTTCTGAACAACAAGAACTCAAGAAATTAGATAAAGAGATCAATAAAGTTTCTGAAGACATTGAAAACAAAAGTAATGGGTAAAAAAATTCATGAGTGAAGAAAGTATTGAAAATTCAAAAGCCCCATTAATTGAACATTTTATAGAGCTTAGAAAAAGAATCCTAAGATCAATTTGCGTTTTGTCATTTACATTTTTAGTAGCTTTTATTTTTTCTGAAAATATTTATTTATTTCTTGTTGATCCATACGAACAAATTATGGGAGAAAACAGTCAAATGATATATACGGCTCCTCAAGAATTTCTAATAGTGAAATTAAAAATTGCATTATTTGGATCATTACTGATTACCTTTCCTTATTTTTGTCTTGAAATTTATTCATTTATTGCACCTGGTTTATACAAAAAAGAGAAGATTGCAATGGTGCCATATTTTGTTTGCTCTCCAATTTTATTTTTTCTTGGCGCATTGACAGTTCATTTTTTTATAATGCCTCTAGCGCTCAATTTTTTTTCTGATATGCAAATTAAAAATGCAAATAGCGTTACTGTATTAATGATGCCAAAGGTAAGTGAGTATCTAAACTTAATCACCTCACTTATTATTGCCTTCGGGTTATGTTTTCAGCTTCCGGTATTATTATCATTACTTGCTAGNGTTGGGTTTATTACTTCAGATTATTTAAAAAGAGGAAGAAAATATGCTGTTGTGCTAGTTTTTTTGATTGCTGCTTTTTTAACTCCTCCTGACCTTATAAGCCAAATAGGCCTTGCCATACCGACATTACTTTTATATGAGATATCAATTTTTATTGTTTCCATGATTGAAAAAAGAAAGGATAATGATTAGTAATCAGTAACCAATTTATTTTAGATGCACGATATAAATAAAATAAGAGAAGAACCTAATGTTTTNGTTGAAGGTCTTAAAAAAAGAGGTCTTGAAATTGATATTGATAAGATTTTACANATTGATAAAGATTTAAGAACAAGTATTTCTGATATTCAAACTCTACAAGAGCAAAGAAACCAGATTTCAAAAGATGCTGGCAANGCTAAATCAGANGGCNACGAAGAACANTTTATTAAACTTAACAAAGAAGTTCAAAAAATTAAGGAATCAATTTCAAAAAATGATGTGACNAGGGCTGAAATTGAATTAGAGCTTAANNGTATTTTATCTTCATTACCAAATATTCCATCAAAAGATTTACCNATCGGTAAGGATGATAGCTCTAATTTAGAAATAAAAAAAGAAGGAGAGGTAGCTAAAAATAAAACGCCACATCATTATGAAATAGGCGAAGAAATGAATGCACTTGATTTTGAAACAGCTGCAGAACTATCAGGCTCAAGATTTGTTATTTCATCTGGAAGTATTGCTAGACTTGAAAGAGCGCTAGCAAACTTTATGATTGATGTTCACATAAATGAACATGGTTATAAAGAAATAAACATCCCATATCTTGTAAAAGAAGACTCTATGTATGGCACTGGCCAGCTACCAAAATTTAGCGATGATCAGTACAAAACTGATAATGACTTATGGCTGATTCCAACTGCTGAAGTTCCTCTCACTAATCTTGTAAGAAAAAAAATTCTTGATGAAGAAGATTTACCGCTTAGGTTCACAGCATTTTCACAATGTTTTAGAAAAGAGGCAGGAGCAGCAGGTAGAGATACTAGAGGTATGATTAGACTTCACCAATTTCCAAAAGTTGAGTTAGTTAGTGTTACAAAACCAGATGAGTCAGAAGATGAATTGGAAAGAATGCTCTCTTGTGCAGAAAAAATTCTTCAATTACTCGAGTTACCTTACAGGGTTGTTTTGCTTTCTACAGGCGATATAGGTTTTTCAGCTCATAAAACATATGATTTGGAAGTTTGGTTTCCATCTGAAGAAAAATATAGAGAAATTTCATCATGTTCTAATTGTTTGGATTTTCAGGCTAGAAGAATGAACTCAAAGTTTAAAAGTAAAAATGATAATAAAAATATCTTTTTACACACNTTAAATGGTTCTGGCGTTGCAGTTGGAAGAGCTCTAGCTGCTATTTTAGAAAATTACTANGATGAAAAAGGGCATATAAATATTCCAAAGGCTCTTCAACCCTATATGAATGATGAAACAACAATTAAAATATAAGTTTTTTATGTTTGATCTTTTTATATAACAAGATTATTGATCAAATATCTTTAAAAAGAGGATAAAATGGAAAATAATTTCTTACTAGCCCAATCATCAGGCGGTTTCTTTGTTCAAATAATACCATTAATACTTATTTTTGCTATTTTTTGGTTTTTAATTATTAGACCGCAACAAAAAAAGATTAAAGATCATAATACTATGGTTAGTAATGTTAAGAAGGGTGATCGTGTAGTTACAGGCGGTGGTTTAATAGGGACTGTTACAGATGTTTCTGAAAATGAAGTTGATATTGATTTCGGGAATAATATAAAAATCAAATCTTTAAAATCCACTCTTGCAGATGTAAAATCAAAAGATTAACAAAAAAGTAAATGTTATATTTCTCTCTAACAAAAAAAATAATAATTACAATTTTTTGTTTGTTATTAGGCTTATTGGCTCTACCAAATTTTGTTGATATTGATGATTTTCCNCTGATTCCAAAAAATACACTTAATCTTGGTTTGGACCTTAGAGGTGGATCGTATTTATTATTAGAAGTTGATACAGAAACTATAAAAAAAGAAAAAAGTGAATTTTTGTTAGATGATATTCGTTCAGTTTTAAGAAAAAATAGAATTAAATATTCTAACCTCAAGCTAATCAACAAAGGAGTAAGTGTATCTATAATTGACGAAGAACAAATTACTTCTTCAAGAAGTCTTATTAGTTCAGTTGATCAAGGTGGATCGAATCTTTTTTTAAATCAAGGTGTATCGGAACTTGATATATCAAATTCTGAAAATGTATTTTCTATTACTTTTACTGAGGATGCTCTCAGAAGCAAGTATCGTTCAGCGGTTAATCAGTCAATTGAGATTGTTCGAAGAAGAATTGATGGTTTAGGAGTAACNGAGCCCTCAATTCAAAGACAAGGCAATAATAGAATTCTTCTTGAAGTTCCTGGTTTGGACGATCCTAAGCGTTTGAAGGATTTACTTGGACAAACNGCTAAACTTAATTTTAGGATGGTTGATACTTCAGTATCTGTTTCTGATGCTCTGAGAGGAAAAGTTCCTCCNAGATCTGAAATAATTTATGATAAAGATTCCATACCATGGCTTGTTAATAAAAAAATATTAGTTTCGGGTGAAAGATTATCAGATGCGCAAGCTAGCTTTGATCAAATGACAAATACTCCAGTAGTTAATTTCAGGTTTGATGTTGCCGGAGGAAAGTCTTTTGCAAGAGCAACATCAGAAAATGTAGGAAGACCTTTTGCCATTATTTTGGATAATCAAGTTATTTCTGCTCCAACTATAAGACAACCTATTTTAGGTGGTTCAGGTCAAATTGAAGGAGGATTTACAGTTGAAAGCGCTAATGATCTGGCTGTTCTTTTAAGGGCTGGAGCCTTACCTGCTCCTTTAAATATNCTTGAAGAAAGAACTATTGGACCAGGTCTTGGTGCAGATTCAATAAATTCAGGTGCAATAGCAACTATTATTGGAATGACTTTAGTTTTGNTATTTATATTTATAAGTTATGGAAGGTTTGGTTTATATGCAAATGTTGCCTTAAGTTTAAATCTTATTTTTATAGTGGGCGTATTATCTTTACTTCAAGCTACNTTAACGCTCCCAGGCATTGCTGGAATTGTTTTGACGATTGGTATGGCTGTTGATGCAAATGTAATAATNTTTGAAAGAATTAGAGAAGAATATGATANTGGTAAGACNCCNTTTTCTGCTGTTGAGGCTGGTTACAATAGGGCATTAAGNACAATATTAGATGCTAATATCACNACATTAATAGCTTCTTTAATATTAATATTTTTAGGAACTGGTCCTGTTAAAGGTTTTGCTGTGACTTTATCNATAGGAGTTATAACCTCATTTTTTACAGCCTTTGTTATCACTAGATTAATTATTGCAAGTTGGCTCCTTAAAAGAAAACCTGAGGANTTACCGATATGACTTCAATAAGGTGGATAAAAAGAGGTTTAAAAATTGATTTTCTAAAAATTAAGAATATTGCAACTATTCTTTCTGTTATTGCGATAATTTCATCCTTATTCTTTTTAGTATATAAAAATTTAAATTTTGGAATTGATTTCAAAGGAGGAACTTTAATCGAATTAAAGAAAGATAATGACTTAACTATCGCTGAAATAAGAAGTCAATTATCAGGATTAAATATTGGCGATATTCAAATTCAAACATTTGGGTCTGATAATATTATTTTAATTAGAATTGAAAATTCATCTAATCTAGTTGCCAATGCTGATATGAATACAATAGAGCTTATTCGTTCTAATTTAGGAGATGATATTACTATTCAAAGAACAGAGATTGTTGGCCCAAAAGTTAGTTCTGAATTAATTCAAAAAGGGATTATTGCTATTGTTATTGCTGTTTTTTTAATGCTTTTTTATATCTGGATAAGATTTGAATGGCANTTTTCTATTGGAGCAGTGACAGCTCTTATACATGATGTAATNATTACTATGGGAATATTCTCATTACTNCAGATCGANTTTAATTTATCAATTATTGCTGCATTGTTNACTATAATTGGTTATTCAATGAATGACACTGTTGTTGTTTATGACAGAATAAGAGAAAATCTCAGAAAATATAAACAAATGAATATATATGAATTAATNAATCAATCTTTAAATGAAACAATGTCTAGAACTNTTTTAACNTCTGTTACAACTTTACTAGCCCTTTTCTCACTTTATTTTTTAGGAGGNGAGGTTTTACGNGGTTTTACATTAGCTATGATNATAGGTGTTTTTATTGGTACATATTCGTCTATTTTTATCGCTTCACAAATGATTTTATATTTAAATGTAAAGAGAGATTGGTCAAAAAATTAATTTATTAAACTTTTATTATGAAGTGAAAAATATTATTATTGATTCATAATATTGATTGGGAGAGATATTTATGAGCGCTATATTAACTTCATTAAGAAATACAGTAACAGTAGGATTTGTTTTAGCTTTAATTCTTATGGTTGCTTCTTTTGTTATTACATCAGGATCCATAGATATAGGCGAGGGTTTCAAATACAATCCTTTTTGGATGTTTGTTTTTAGATGGTTACATGTAATATCAGGAGTTATGTGGATAGGGTTGTTATGGTATTTTAACTTCGTACAAATTCCAAATATGCCAAATATTCCTGATGATCAAAAACCTGCTATTTCAAAAGTTATTGCTCCCGCTGCCTTATGGTGGTTTCGCTGGGGTGCTATGGCAACAATAGTAACAGGTTTAATTTTAGGATATATTAATGGATATCTGCATACTGCTATGACACTAACACTTATGGGTGGAGGTTCGCCTAATGAGTTATTTATTGGAATTGGTATGTGGTTAGGAACCATTATGTGGTTTAATGTATGGTTTGTTATTTGGCCAAATCAAAAGAAAGCACTTGGAATTGTTGAGGCTGATGCCGATGTAAAGGCGGCTTCTGCAAGAACAGCTATGCTGTTTTCAAGAACAAATACAATGCTAAGTATTCCAATGCTTTTCAGCATGGTTATTGCTCAAAACTTATATTAATTTCTTATTTATAGACTTCTTTGAGAAATTTACCTGTGTAGCTATTTTTTGTTTTTATAATTTTGTCAGGAACTCCCTGTGCAACAATGAGACCTCCATTGTCTCCGCCTTCAGGCCCAACATCAATGATCCAATCTGAAGTTTTTATTACATCAAGATTGTGTTCTATTATAGCAACCGTATTCCCTTGATCTACAAGCTCATGAAGAACGCTTAGTAATTTCTTAACATCATGAAAATGTAGACCAGTTGTTGGCTCATCAAGAACATAAAAAGTCCTTCCTGTTGCTTTTTTTGCAAGCTCTTTAGCTAATTTTATCCTTTGTGCTTCACCACCAGATAATGTTGTTGCCTGTTGACCAACTTTTATGTAACCAAGGCCAACTCTTTTTAATGTTTCCATTTTTTCTCTTATACTTGGGACAGCTTTAAATAATTCATGCGCTTCATCTACTGTCATTTCTAGCACATCAGAAATAGAATTATCCTTATATTTAATTTCGAGAGTTTCTCTGTTATATCTTTTTCCTTTGCATTGATCACATTGAACATAAACATCAGGTAAAAAATGCATTTCAATTTTTATTAATCCGTCACCTTGACATGCTTCACATCTACCACCCTTGACATTGAATGAAAATCTACCAGGTTTATAACCTCTGGCCTTTGACTCAGGTAGGCCACAAAACCAATCTCTTATTGGCGAGAAAGCACCAGTATAAGTTGCTGGGTTTGATCTTGGGGTTCTTCCGATTGGAGATTGATTAATATTAATAACTTTATCAATTAAATGCATTCCTTCTATTGAGTCATATTTCATTGGAGAGCTTTGAGAATTATTCAATGCTCGATTCATAGCTCTATACAAAGTTTGAAAGAGTAAAGTTGATTTTCCTGATCCTGAAACTCCNGTAACACAAATAAATTTCCCAAGAGGAAATTCTGCATCAACTTTTTTTAGATTGTTTCCAATTGCACCTGTAATCGTAACNTTTTTATCATTATCAATTTNTCTTTTTTTTCTTATTTCAATTGACTTTTTTCCTGAAAGATACTGACCGGTAATACTATTTTTATTTCTTTTGATTTGTTCAATATTACCTTCAGCAACAAGATGTCCACCATNTATGCCTGCTTTTGGGCCAACATCAATTATGTAATCCGAGAAATTCATAGTTTCTTCATCATGCTCGACAATAATTACTGTATTACCTAAATCTTTTAGTCTTTTTAAAGTTGATAATAATTTTTTATTATCCCGTTGATGCAAACCTATTGAAGGCTCGTCTAAGACATATAGAACACCAGTAAGTCCAGACCCTATTTGTGATGCTAATCTTATTCTTTGTGACTCACCACCAGATAACGTTCCTGATGTTCGTGAGAGAGTTAAGTAACCTAAACCAACATTTTCAAGGAAAGATAATCGTTCCATGATCTCCTTGATAATATTTTTTGCTATCTCTTTTTCTTTTTTTTGTAATTTTTTTTCTAACTTAACAAACCATTCTTTCGTATCTTTTATACTTAATGAAGTTATTTGACCAATATGCATATTATTAATTTTTACGCATAAAGCTTCGTTATTTAATCTAAAACCTGAGCAACTTTCACAATTTGAAATTGATTGATATTTTTCAATTTCATTTCTCATCCAGCTACTATCAGTTTCAAGATATCTCCTTTTTAAATTATTAATAATACCCTCAAATGGCTTTCTAGTTTTGAAGGTTCTTGATCCATCATCATACAGAAAATCAATTTCTTCATCTCCTGATCCATTAAGAATAATATTAGAAAATTTTTTAGGTAGATCTCTCCATTTAATATCTAAAGAAATATTATAATGATTTGATAAAGCAAATAATGTCTGGAAGTAATAAGGTGATGGAGTTGATTTTTTTGACCACGGAGCAATAGCCCCATCATTTATACTCAAATTTTTATCGGGTATAACAAGTTCTTCATCGATAAAATACTGTGTTCCAAGTCCATCACATCTATTACAAGCACCTTTTGGATTATTAAATGAAAATAACCTAGGCTCAATCTCTTCAATAGTGAAACCAGATACTGGACAGGCATAATTTGCAGAAAACAATATTCTTTCAGCTTCTGTATTTTTTTTATCATTTTGGATTTCTATAACAGCTAAACCGTCAGTTAGCGAAGTTGCTAGTTCAAAACTATCAGCAAGTCTAGATTTGATATCATTATCAATAATAAGCCTATCAATAACAACATCAATATTATGCTTAAAATTCTTTTTTAAATCTGGTACATCCGCAATTTCATAAAATTTTCCATCTACTTTTACCCTCTGAAAGCCTTTTTTTAATAATTCAGAAAATTCTTTTTTGTATTCACCTTTTCTTTCTCTAATTATTGGAGCTAAAAGATATACTTTACTCCCTTTTTTTAATTTTAGAGCCTGGTCAACCATTTCTGTTATTGTTTGACTTTTAATAGGAAGGCCTGTTTCAGGTGAATGAGGAACTCCAATTCGAGCAAACATTAATCTTAGATAATCATGAATTTCAGTAACCGTTCCAACAGTAGATCTAGGGTTTCTTGATGTGGTCTTTTGTTCTATTGATATTGCTGGAGATAATCCTTCAATTTGATCAACATCGGGTTTTTGCATCATTTCTAAAAACTGTCTAGCATATGCTGATAAGCTTTCTACATATCTCCTCTGACCTTCAGCATATATTGTATCAAATGCTAGAGATGACTTTCCAGATCCAGATAATCCAGTTATGACAGTAATTTCTTCTTTAGGTATATTAACGCTAAGATCTTTTAGATTATGCTCTCTTGATCCAACAACTTTAATAAATTTTTTAGAATTTTTTTTAGATGTTTCTGGCAAAGTTTTTCCTGTATTTAAATCAAAATACCTTATATCATAAGATCTTATGCTATCTATATCTTTTTAAAAAAAGTCATTAAATTGGAGTTATTATGTCGGGAAGTTTAAATAAAGTGATGTTAATTGGCCGGTTAGGCCAAGATCCGGAAGTAAGAAATACACAGGACGGGAGATCTTTGTGTACTTTTTCTATAGCAACTAGCGAGTCTTGGAATGATAAGAATACTGGAGAAAAAAGAGAAAAAACAGAATGGCATCGAATTGTTGTTTTCAATGAAGGATTGGTAAATATTATTCAACAGTATGTAAAAAAAGGTTCAAATGTCTTTTTAGAGGGTCAACTACAGACTCGAAAGTGGGAAGATAAAGATGGTATTGAAAAGTATACTACCGAGGTGGTTCTCCAAGGTTTTAATTCAACATTCAAAATGTTAGATAATAGAAACACAGGTTCTGCTGATAACAATTTTTCACAAGATAATTCAATTTCAGACTCTAGTGATTTCGACTCTGAAATTGATGACGATATTCCGTTCTAACCTATTGATTATAAATAACTAATCAATTTAAATTAACATATTAATATTTTGTAGATATTACGATAAAATGTTAAAATAGCTTTTATAGAATCAATGTTTGATTCGTGTTTAAAGGCGAGGTAAATGTCAGACACTACTGACGAAGATCCAATAGAAAATAAAGATATTTCTAATACAAATTTAGATCAAGAAATGCGTCAATCTTATCTAGATTATGCGATGAGCGTTATAGTTTCTAGGGCTCTTCCTGATGCTCGTGATGGCCTTAAGCCTGTTCATAGAAGAATCTTATATGCAATGCATGAAGATGGCTATGACCATAATAAACAATATAGAAAATCTGCAAGGGTTGTTGGTTCAGTTATAGGTAAATATCATCCTCACGGTGATCAAAGTATTTATGATGCTTTAGTTCGAATGGCCCAACCTTTTTCACTTCATCTACCTTTAGTTGATGGACAAGGAAACTTCGGTTCTGTTGATGGTGACCCACCTGCCGCAATGCGTTACACAGAAGTAAGGATGGAAAAAATTGCTCATCACTTACTCAATGATATTGATCAAGATACAGTTGATTTTCAAGAAAATTATGACAACTCAGAGAGCGAGCCTATTGTTTTACCAGCTGAATTTCCGAATTTACTTGTTAATGGAGCTGGTGGGATAGCGGTTGGTATGGCTACAAATATCCCGCCTCATAATCTTTCAGAGGTTACTGACGCTTGTATTCTACTCATAGATAAACCTGAGACCGATATAAATGAACTATGTGAAATTATACCAGGTCCAGACTTTCCTACCGGCGGTTTAATACTTGGTAAAAGCGGTGCTAAGAGCGCATATACAACTGGAAAAGGGTCTGTAGTGATTAGGGCCAAAGTAGAGGTAGAAGAAATAAGAAAAGACAGGGAAGCTCTAATAGTTACGGAAATACCTTATCAATTAAATAAAGTTTTATTAATTGAAAAAATTGCAGAATTAGTAAGAAATAAATCAATAGAGGGAATATCTGATTTAAGAGATGAGAGCGATCGGCACGGTATGCGAATAGTTATCGAACTAAAGAGAGATTCTGTTGCTGATGTAATTTTGAATCAACTATATAAATTTACTCAACTTCAATCATCATTTGGAACTAATCTTGTTGCTTTAGATAGAGGTTCTCCAAAAGTTATGAATCTTAAAGAAATGCTTACCTGTTTTATTGATTTTAGAGAAGAGGTTGTAACAAGAAGACTTAAATTTAAACTAAATAAAGCAAGAGATAGAGCGCACATTCTTGTAGGCCTTGCAATTGCGGTTTCCAATATCGATGAAATTATAAAGTTAATAAGGTCTTCTAAGTCACCAGCTGAAGCAAGAGAAGATTTAATGGATCGTGAATGGCCAGCCAAAGATGTTGAGTCCCTTATTAAGCTTATTGATGATCCTAGGCATGGAATTACCGCAAAGGGAAATTGTTCTTTCACTGAAGAGCAAGCAAGAGCGATTTTGGAGTTGAGACTTCAAAGATTAACAGCAATGGGGATTGGTGAAATCCAGTCTGAATTAGATGACCTCAAAAAGACTATCGAAGATCTATTATTAACATTAGGCGACAAAGATAAAATCTATAATATCATTAAAGATGAATTGATATTTGTTAAAGATAATTTTGCCGTTGAAAGAAGAACAGAAATTCTTGGAGAATTAGATGATGTTCAAGATGAAGATCTAATTAAAAAGGAAGATATGGCGGTTACTGTTACAAGATCTGGTTATATTAAGCGTGTTCCCTTATCAACATATCGTTCTCAAAATCGAGGTGGCAAGGGTAGAGCTGGAATGCAAACTAAAGATGATGATTTTGTAAGNCATATTTTTATTTCTAATACCCATCAACCAATTTTGTTCTTTTCATCGAAGGGTATGGTTTACAGATTGAAAACATGGAAACTACCTCTTTCTAGNCCTCAAGCAAAAGGAAAGGCTATGGTTAATCTNCTGCCTTTAGATGAAGATGAGAGAATAACAACAGTTATGTCTCTTCCCGAAAACCAAGAAGAATGGGAGAATTTGTATGTAATTTTTGCAACATCCTCTGGNGGTGTTAGAAGGAATTCATTAGCGGATTTTTGGCGTATCAACAAAAATGGTAAAATTGCTATGAAACTAGATTCAAAAGAAAGAATTATTTCTGTGCAAACCTGCACGGAGGACAACGATATTCTTCTAACAAGTAAAAAAGGTCAAAGTATTCGATTTAATGTTGATAAGGTTAGAGTTTTTGCTTCAAGATCTTCAACAGGGGTAAGAGGTATTAAATTATCTAAGAATGATAGTGTTGTTGGTATGTCTGTATTAAATAGAGTAAAAGCATCCAATGACGAACTCAGAGCTTATCTCAAAATGNCATCAATGATGCGAAANGCAACTGCTGATGAAAATGNTGATGATGATGAAATAGAATTTGAGGGAAATGATATTGANCTTTCAACTGAAAGATATTCTGAATTAGCCGCAAGTGAAGAAGTAATATTAACTGTCGCCTCAAATGGACAAGGAAAAAGATCTTCAGCATATGAATACAGAACTACAAACAGAGGTGGGAAGGGTGTTATTGCAATTAAAATGACCAAAGATCATGGAGATTTGGTTGCTTCTTTTGCTGTTGAAGAAAATGATCAGATTATGCTTATAGATAATAATGGTAAATTAATAAGGTGCCCTATATCTGGTATCAGAATAATGGGAAGGACTACGCAGGGTGTCAAAATTTTTAATATAGACAAAAATNCNCATGTTGTTAGTGTAGAAAGAATTTTTGAAAGTGAGGGAGAAGAAGAATGAAGATTGCTGTTTATCCAGGTTCTTTCGATCCTTTCACTCTAGGTCATAAAGATATTTTATTAAGAAGCTCAAAGATATTTGATAAGGTAATAGTTGCTATTGGCGAAAACCACGGTAAACAAAACCTTTTTTCTGTTGAAGAAAGAATTAATGATATATCTAATGAAATCAANGATATGGGCATTAAAGATAATGTAATAGTTAAATCTTTTAGTGGTTTAATTGTTGATTTTGCNNGGTCAAATGATGCAAATATATTGATAAAAGGTGTCAGAGGTCCAGTGGATTATGATTATGAACTCCAGATGGCAGGAATGAATTCTACTATGAACCCTGATATTGAGACCATTTTTCTTATATCTAGGCCTGAATTTAGCTATATTTCATCNTCATTAGTTAAACAAATAGCCTTTATGAAAGGNGACTATTCAAGCTTTGTTAGCCCAATAGTTGAGAAATCTATNAAAAGTAAGATATAAAATGNCTAGAATTAAGAATCTTTCGTTTATAAGTTTTTTTTATTTATTTTTTTTGGGGATACCAATGACAGAAATTAATGCAGAGAATGTTAAATCACAAAATTTAGTGTTAGAAGTAACGCAGAATTCAGAAATCACAGATCCTTCTGAGAACCCACCAATAGGAAAAGTGATAATTAAGCTTTATCCTGATGTAGCNCCAAAACATGTTGCTCAAATAACAATGTTAGCTGAAGAAGGTTTTTATGATGGGATAATATTTCATAGAGTTATAGAAGGGTTTATGGCTCAAACTGGAGATCCTACCGGAACAGGAATGGGTGGATCTGATNTACCTGATATAAGAGCAGAATTTAGNGATGAACCATTTGTTAGAGGAACATTAGGAATGGCGCGTTCTCAGCACCCCGATAGCGCAAACTCTCAATTTTTTATTTGCTTTGATGATGCCTCCTTCTTAAACGGACAATACACTGTTTTTGGTAAGGTGACAGAGGGTATGGAATATGTTGATAAGATTATGCGTGGTGAGCCACCTGATTATCCTGACAAAATAGTTTCAATGAGATTATCAGACTAGGGTAATGTTTCTCAAAGATTTTTCCTTCGATCTTCCTGAGGAGTTAATAGCAACTAAACCAGCTTACCCAAGAGACTCATCGCGTTTACTCTTTTTAGAGTCTAAAGATTCTTACAAAGAATCTCTTTTTTCAAGCATCTACGATTATTTATTACCTGGGGATTTATTGATCGTTAATAATACGAAAGTAAATTCCTCAAAAATTAAGGGCTATAAGAAAAATACAAATACTGAGGTAGAATTTACCTTTATTAGAAATGAAAAGGATGGAATTTGGCTTTGTTTTGCTNTACCTGGAAAGAAAGTTAATGAAGGTAATTTTTTTATTTTCAGAGACATTGAAGGAAAAATTATCAAAAAAAATAGAGAAAATATTTACATAGANTTCGGGAAAAAAAATAATGAATTTAATGAATTACTTTTNAATTTTGGTCAAATCACTTTACCTCCATATATTTCAAAATTAAGAAGCTTTGAAGAAAAAGATAATGAAGATTATCAAACCATATATGCAAGAGAAAGTGGCTCAATAGCCGCCCCAACAGCAGGNCTTCATTTTACAGATAAACTTTTGGCTAAAATTAAAAGTAAGGATATCAATATTGAGAGTATTACCCTAAATATAGGTCCGGGAACATTTCTTCCTTTAAGAAATGAAAAAATAGAAGAAAATAACTTACATTCAGAAAAATATTATATTTCTGAAGAAACAGCACAACTCCTCAATGATGTTTATAAAGATAATGATAGAAGAATAATATCAGTAGGCACAACCTCCTTGAGAGCTTTAGAATCATCTTTTCATGATAATAATTATTTTAAACCTTTAGATTCATCGACAAATATATTTATTTACCCAGGAAAGAAAATTAAATCTATTGATGGNCTAATTACAAANTTTCACCTNCCAGAATCTTCTCTTTTTTTATTAATATGCTCTCTTATTGGGACTAAAACTGCATTAGAAATGTATAATTATGCTATAGAAAATAAATATAGATTTTATTCATATGGAGATGCATGTTTTTTATTAAATAAAAATTATGGCTAATTTCAAATTTCAAATTTTAAATAAAGAAGGTAATGCTCGTAATGGAGNTATAGAAACTAAAAGAGGTAAAATAAATACCCCTGCTTTTATGCCTATAGCTACTCAAGGGGCAATAAAGTTTACTCCAATAGAGTTTATCGAACAAATTGGATATGATTTAATATTATCAAATACTTATCATTTACTTCTAAGNCCAGGGTTAGAGAGATTATCCGATATTGANGGAGTCTCAGAGTTTATGACTTGGAACAAACCAGTNTTAACTGATTCCGGAGGCTTTCAGGTTATGTCTCTANCAAAATTAAGAAAAATAACCGAAGAGGGTGTAAATTTTCAATCACATATAGATGGTTCAAAACATTTTCTAACCCCTGAAAATGTAATTGATTATCAAAATGTTATTAAATCTGACATTCAAATGGTTTTAGACGAATGCATACAATTTCCAGAATCTTATGAAAATGTAAAAAAATCAATGGAGTTATCTCTTCGTTGGGCCGAGAGATCAAGAAAATATTATATTGAAAATAAGAATAAGATTTACGGAGCGCAATTTGGGATAATTCAAGGTGGTGTTTTTGAGGATTTGAGAGAAATATCTATTTCTGAAACAACTAAATTTGATTTTGAGGGCTATGCTATTGGCGGTTTAGCAGTAGGAGAAGGTCATGAAAAGATGGTCGAAGTTGTTAATTATACTGCTCCACTATTACCTGAAAATAAAGTTCGCTACTTAATGGGTGTAGGTAGGCC
>PBXC01000030.1 GCA_002728335.1 Rhodobiaceae bacterium | reverse complement strand
TTTTTTCGGCAATTTCTTTTTTCTTAGCTTTCATAATATTAGGAAGCGAAGCATATCTAGGTTCATTCAGTCTTAAATCAGTTGTTACAATTGAAGGCATATTAAGTTTTATTGTTTGAAGTCCTCCATCAATTTCTCTTGTTACTAACAATTTATCATCTTCTAGTTTTATCTCCGAGGCAAAAGTGCCCTGGGACCAACCTAAAAGTGCAGATAGCATTTGACCTGTTTGATTTGAGTCATCATCAATTGCCTGTTTTCCTAAAATTATTAAATCAGGATTTTCTTNTTCGGCTACTGCTTTAATAATTTTAGCAACATTTAATGGTGTAANATTTTGATCTGATTTAATAAGGATNCCACGATCAGCTCCCATAGCTAGAGCNGTTCTAATAGTCTCTTGTGCTTGCTGAGGNCCTATTGAAAGAGCAATAATTTCTTCAGCAGTTCCAGCTTCTTTAAGTCTAATTGCTTCTTCAACAGCAATTTCNTCAAATGGATTCATGGACATCTTAACATTATCAAGCTCAACACCTGATTGGTCAGATTTGACTCTTATTTTGACATTGTAGTCTACAACCCTCTTAATGGGTACAATTATTTTCATTACTAACTCCAAAAAAAATTTGAAAATAAATTAACGGGAAATTAAAACCCCTAACATGAAGTGTCAATAACTCAGTTTAAAAGTTTTCCATAAATCTTTTTAATAATATTGTTAATCCTCTCTTGATTGTCCTGGTCTCCACAAAATATCTCCNGTTCCACCAATATCGGTTTGATTAGCATATCTNGCGGCAACAAAAAGAAGGTCTGAGAGCCTGTTTATATATTTTAATGCTGTCTCAGATACCGAGTTTTCTTCAAGATTGTCCATTTTAACCATTAATCGTTCTGCTTTACGAATGACTGTTCTAGCTAAATGNAAATATGAGGAAGCTATTGTGCCACCTGGTAAAACAAATGATTCTAGATCACTTAGNCTTACATTTAGTTGGTCAATTTCATTTTCTAATCTTTCAATNTGTTTTTCTGAAATTTTAGTTTTTTCTATGATTTCTTTATTATTTTCTGTCATTGGAATAGACATTTCAGCACCTAAATCNAAAAGTTCATTTTGTATTGTAGCNAAAATNTTATCCAATAATATTAATTCTGCCTGTTTGGTCTTAGTTCTAACAAGNCCTATAATAGANTTAGCTTCATCAATGGTTCCGTATGCTTCNACTCTATGATTTTCCTTTGATACCCTAGAACCATCCCCAAGACTTGTTTCTCCTTTATCACCAGTCCTGGTATAAATTTTTGTTAAACGAATCATTAATTAATTTTCCAGGCAAATCTCAATCCAACACTTGTTAGNCCTTGATTTGGATCACATAGACTGCCGTTTGACATATGTTGTGCACTTAATTGTATTTTCTGCGTATCACTAATATCATAACCAAATGCAATCAATTCTCTAAAATTCACCTTACAGCCATATCCTAATTCACCACTTTTTATTTCATTATTACCGGTGTGTATGGCTGCGCCAAATGCAAGTTCACCGGAAAATTTATTTTTATTGAATAAATTCCAAGTTGATCCCGCATAAAATAAATGAGTATGATTTGCGAAGCTTAATTGAGTTCCAATATGCGGGTTTCCAGCAAATCTGTGCCACCAGTCTGGTCTATCAAATACTTTTTCAATGGATAAAGCCGGACCTCCCTCAANTCTTCTTTCAACATCATGCATTGATAATCCAATACGATATTCAGCGCCTTCAGAAAAATTTAGAGGAAGAAATATAAAAATTAGAGCAATTTTAAATATTTTTTTTGTAATCATCTTCTTGCCTTTCGAAAAAGAATAATAAACATAAATCATTTTTAAAAAAATTTATAATAATTATCTATTATTACTTTCAAAAAGTCTTTTTGCAATCACTTGTGCTTGTATTTCAGCTGTACCTTCAAAAATACTTAATATTCTTGAATCTGCTAGTACCCTACTTATTGGTGTCTCACTTGCAAATCCAATTCCACCATGCACTTGAAGAGCGCTATCAGCTGATGCCCATGCTGTTCTTGCAGCTAATAGTTTAGACATTCCTGCTTCCATATCGCATCTTTGACCTGTATCTTTAATTTTTGCAGCATATAGAGTTAATTGTCTGGCAATCATAGTTTCTGCGAACATTGATGCTATTTTTTCGTTTATTCTTGAAAAATTTATCAATTCTTTCCCGAATTGAACTCTTTCTTGTGAATACTTTAGAGCTAAATCACAGGCATTTTGAGAAACTCCTAGAGCTCTAGCAGCAGTTTGTATCCTTGCAGACTCAAATGTTGACATTAGNTGTCTAAAACCTTGACCCTCTTTTTGACCAAGCAGATGGTCAGACGGCACCTCATAACCTTCAAAGGCAATATCATATTCTTTCATTCCCCTATAACCAATTACCTCAATCTCACCACCCTTAATATTGTTATCTGGAAATGGATTATCTTCCGTCCCAGATGTTTTTTCGGCTAATAAAATTGATAAACCGTTATGATCATGTATCTCTTTTTTTGTTCTAACGAGCATTGTCATTAAATTTGCTCTAGCGCCATGAGTAATCCATGTTTTATTTCCGGTGACTTCATAATTATTACCATTTAATTTTGCTCTAGTTTTTAGGTGAGCTAAATCAGATCCTATATCTGGTTCAGAAAAAACAGCAGTTGGAAGTATTTCTCCTTTAGCTATTTTTGGTAGAAATTTTTCCTTTTGTTCTTTATTTCCACCAATTAGTATCAATTCAGCAGCAATTTCTGATCTGGTTCCAAGCGAACCTGTTCCAATCCAACCTCTTGATAATTCCTCAGAAACTATACACATTGCAGTTTTNCTCAATCCTAGTCCACCATATTCTTCTGGAATAGTTAATCCAAAGACACCTAAATCTGACATTTCATTTATAATATTAGTTGGGATTAATTCATCATTTAGATGCCAATTATGTGCATTAGGAATTATTTTGTCATTGGTAAATTTAGCAAATTCTTGTCGAATTTGTTCGTAAGTATCGTCTAATCCAAAATTTGGTGAAATACCATTGTTTGAATTATTGCGAATCAAATCGCATAAGTGTTGTTTTGATTTAGATAAACTTCCGTTTATAAATTCTTTCGAAGTTTCGTGGAATTCTTGAATTAACTTATCATCGATTAAAATTTCATTTGGTCTNATTGTCTCANTTTGACTCATCGGTATACCATGGATTATTTGTAAACAAAATTCTCCTATACCTACTTTTGCAATTTCAACTTCATAATTAGTTAAAAGATTTTTTTCTGCTAAATCTTTAATCCAGTAATAAGTTGACTCTATTGCTTTAAAGTATGTGGCATACCATGCAAAACCATGAAGATAGTGTTGATTGTCATCAGAAAATTTTTCTTTAATTTCAGCACCATTGTCTCTAGCTGAATTCAATAAATTAATACCAGAGTTAGATATTTTTTCTAATTCATTTGTTATTTGATCTTTATTCATATTTATTTCTTATAAGACTAATATATTATCAAAATAAAAAGAAAAAGGACTAAAAAGTCGCATAAGAAATTTTATATTGGAAAAGGTTCAAGTTTATTGATTTTTTCTATTAATTTTTGTGATGAATAACCATTATTTCTATAAAATTCAATACTTGTAGAGCTAGATGTTTTAGATAATTTAATGCCTTCGCTATCTCTAATTAAATTGTGATGAAACCAGTCAGGTTCAGTGAAGTCAAAAATAATTTGTAACAAACGATGTATTGAGGTAGCGGGATAGATATCAAGGCCTCTGGTCACTAAAGTAATATTTTGTTCAAAATCATCAATTGTTACAGCTAAATGATAAGAAGTTGGTATATCTTTTCTCGCTAAAATAATATCGCCGTATAGATGTGGTTCAGCTAATCTTCTTCCGATAGGCTCNAGACCAACTTCATGAAAAAAAATTTCCGATTTTATCTTATCTTGNGCAAAGTTAATTGCTTTNTCAANATCTAAACGCCAAGAAAAGTCTTTGCCACTTAACATCATNCCCGANCTTTCTGCTGGAGATATATTTTTGTANATACCNGGATATATATATTGGCCATCCGGNTCAATTGGCCATTTNGAATGTTTAACTTTATTACTTTTTATGACTTTTTTTATTTCTGATCGAGAAGCCCAACAAGGATATACTAAATCTAGATCTCTAAGTTTTTTTAAATAATTTTCATACAATCCAAAATATCCTGATTGCCGTCTAATTTTTTTTTCATCAAATTTTATATTTAGCCATTTTAAGTCATTAAGAATTAATTCTTCATTTTCTTTGGAGCTCCTACCTATATCAATATCTTCGATTCTAACAATAAATTCGCCATCATATTTTTTTGCTAATTTTTCTGAAATAATTGCAGAATATGCATGTCCTAAATGTAATTTTCCATTTGGACTTGGTGCAAATCTTGTTTTTTTTAATGTCATTATTTGTTTTTTTATTTTAAAATTTTCTAGGATTAACTATTATACAATAATTGAATACTTATGAATATGACCTTAGCAAATAATTCTCATCCTGACTCATGCCCAGCACTTGTTTTGAATGCAGACTACCAACCTCTTTCATATTATCCTTTATCTTTATGGTCATGGCAGGATGCAATAAAGGCAGTTTATCTAGATAGAGTAAATATTGTTTCTAATTATGATTTAAAAGTAAGGTCACCAAGTACTGAGATTGAAATTCCATCTGTTGTATCTTTGAAAGAATATATCAAACCACCAGAATGGCCAGCCTTTACAAGATTTAATGTTTTTTTAAGAGATAAATTTATGTGTCAATATTGTGGTTCAAAGGAAGATCTAACTTTTGATCATTTTGTTCCAAGATCAAAAGGCGGACTTACCACATGGAATAATGTTATTACTGCATGTTCATCCTGCAATTTAAAAAAATCTAACAAATTACATCAAGATATCAAAATGCACCCAATTCAATTACCTTTCAAACCAAATGTTCATGAACTGCACAGGAATGGTAAAAGTTTTCCACCTAATTATCTTCATGAAAGTTGGATGGATTTCCTATATTGGGATACAGAATTAGAAAATTAGATTTTTTCTGATATTTTTATTGCAGTTTTACAACCAATTTTAACAACATCTTTAAATATATTCATCATGGGNGAGATTTCATCCATTTCTTCCCTAGCTATCGTTTCATGCTCCACTTCTTCTGCATGAAATTCCCTNATAGAATTTAAAAGAGACTCTTCCTCGCCAGATTGTTCTAATTCTTCAATTTGGTCGGAGTAATGTTTATCAATAACTTCCTCAACTGCCTCTGTACATACCATTATCGCATTTTTACTGTGAATAGCAGATAAAGCCCCTAATGAATAACCAGCTATTTTCCAAATAGGCAGTAAAGCCGTAGGNCTTATNGANTTATCTTTAATCAATCTATTAAATTCTTTAACATGCTTTTTTTCACCTTCTGCCATATCCTGGATGATTGATATTGTTTCTTTATCGCCAAATAAATTTAAGATATCAAGAGTACCTTTATATATCGATGTTGCTCCATGCTCTCCGGCATGATCAACTCTAATTATTTCTTCAAGACGAGATTTATTCATTTTCATTCCTTAAAAATAAAAAAGTATATATAGACATTATTAGAGATGAAATAAAGTTATAGCCTGCTAAAGATAAACCAAGAAACCTAAAACTTGCTTCAGTACATGGNACAAAAGACTGAATACTTTGTATGTTTTCTAATAAATTATCGTGACTCTCAATTTTATCTGTACCAGTTGCNCATGTNGAGGGTCCTTGCCAAAAAGCCCATTCTATTCCAGCATGCCAANCTGCGTATGCAGCNCTACCAACAAAAAGTAAAAAGATTATGAACTTATTATAAGGATAAATTNTATTNTTATAAAAAATTGAAANNAAGCTCAAAANTATTATTAGATACCATGGCCANCTTTGATAAAAACATAATTGGCATGGAGTAAAACCNATATATTCCAAGTAATGTACAAAAATAATCACGCATACTGATACAANAAATATAAATAAATTTGGTTTCATAAGATTATTTCNGATATTAAAATTATTATAATAATTAAGAATAATAAAAGTGATATGTAAAAGAAATATTTACTTATTATTTTTTCTGCACTAGCGCCAAGCCTAGAACTAAAATATGTAACTATGAAAAATCTTAAGCCTCTTGAAAAAAAACTTGCAATGATGAATATCAGAATTGGAAGGTTTATAAATCCTGAACCAATAGCAGCAATTTTATAGGGAACAGGAGTAAATCCTGCAATGAATATAAAAAGATAACCATATTCAATAATCAGATCAGTGAAAAATGTTAATTGATTTTCTAAATTGTAATAATTGAGTAAGGTTTGACCAATTTCATTAAAGAAATAAAGTCCAATTATATAACCAATTATTCCTCCTAGAACTGAAAAAATTGTTGTTAACAAAGTAATATAAATAACTTTATTTTTATTAATCAGTGCAATTGGNATAATAAAAAGGTCTGTTGGAATAGGAAAGAAAATACTTTCGACAAAAGAAATTAAATATAAAAACCTAGTGGAATTTTTATTTTTTACTATCTTCAATATTTTTGTATTTATTTTTTTCATATTTTAACTTTTGGTGCGGGTGGGGAGACTTGAACTCCCACTCTGTTGCCAGAACCAGATTTTGAATCTGGCGCGTCTACCAGTTCCGCCACACCCGCAATTTACTTAATAAAAAAGAAATTAATTTAAAAAAGCAATTTGAATATTGTCACAATAATTGCTAATTATCTTTAAATTAATGTTTTAATTAATTTTTTTTTTAGTATTTTGAGATATGAAAAATTTCTACATTTATATAAAATCACTATGGGCTAATAGGATCAGGCCAATTAAAGCACTAAAAGCTTTAAGAGCTCTTGCTGCAAATAAGGAAGATACTGTTCAAGTTTTTCATGTTATTGATGCTTTAGGCGGTACGAATCGTAAAGCCTTTAGAGATTTTAAAAAAAGTGATGTAGGAAAAAGAATTCTTGAAAATAAAGTACATTTAATTGACACACTAAAACGTAAAGAATATTTATCAGAATTACCTGAAGGATCACTAGGTAAAAATTATTATAATTTTATTTATAGGGAAAAGCTAACCCCTGATGAGCTTGTTTCCGCTAGTGAAATTAATTTCGATCCTAANAAATCTGAAGAAGAGAATATTTTTCATACAAGATTAAGAGACATGCATGATTTATGGCATGTTACTACAGGNTATGGACGAGACGCTCTTGGTGAATTGAGTTTATTGGCTTTTACATANGCGCAAGAAAAAAATAGAGGTATTGGAGCGATTGTTCTTTATGGATATAGAATAATGGGTAAAGTCACNAAAGAATTAAATTTTAAAATTGATCTCCGAGAAGTTGTCAAGGAAGGATACAAGTTAGGAAAAGAGGCATCATTTTGGGCAACTGCTGACTGGGAAAACCTACTAGAAAAACCAATAACTGAAGTTAGAGCTNTACTCAAAGCCGGAAAGCCCGAGCTTTATAATGAAGTACTGCACGAGTTTTCTATCAAGGAAGAGAATCATTTAAGAAAAACCACTGAAGCAGCGGCATAAAATATATGATAAATATTTATGGTCTAAAAAATTGTGATAGCTGTAGAAAAGCTATTAAGTGGCTTAATGATAACAATCACTCATATGAGTTTTTTGATTTTAAAAAAAATTCAATCACTAAAGATAAAATAAAAGAATGGTTAAAAGTTCATGNCATCGATAAAATTTTGAATAAAAAAAGTACAACTTGGAGGCAACTTGATCAAAACTTAAGAGATAATTATGAGTCTGATGCTTTGACAATATTAGAAAATTTCCCCACTCTTATTAAGAGACCATTTTGGGAAATAAATTCAAAAACTCTAAAAACTCTAGAGCCAGGTTTCCTAGATGAACAAAAAAAGTATTTAGAAGAATTAAAGAAATAATGTTAACAAAAATAAAGAATGAATTAATTTATCTATCAACTCTAAGAAGAATATTATCATCTTTGAAGGCAATTAATAATGATGAAAATTCAATTATTACCAAAAGGATTGCTAGCTTTGCAGATAAATCACCTGATTCTATAGCTATTTACTTTGAAGATAGAGAGATTTCCTATAGGGAATTAATTNATGGTGCAAATCAGTATTCACATTGGTTTCTTGATAATGGCTTACAAAAGGGAGATGTAGTAGCTCTTCTTATGGAGAATAGGCCTGAATTCTTAATGGCATGGATTGGAATTGCTCAAGTTGGAGGTACTGNCGCCTTAATTAATACAAATCTTACAGGTCATCCATTAAATCATTCTTTAAGTATATCTGGGGCCAATAAGATTATACTAGGAAAAGAATTAGTTAGTAATTTTGAAACTACCGATGACACAATAAAAAGTAGTTTTCAGGTTTGGATTGAGGGTGATACCGATAAAACAAATTATGAAAAACTAAATTTAGCTCTAGAGAAATTAAGCAATATAATGCCTTCTATTAACTATAATGTAACAAATGAAGATGTTGCCCTTTATATTTATACTTCAGGAACAACAGGNGATCCNAAGGCTGCAACNATAACACANAGAAGATTAAGGTTGATGCTTATGGGATTTGCATCTGCNGTTGTTCCAAAGAAAACAGATAGGATCTATAATGTTTTACCGCTCTATCATTCTGCTGGTGGAATTATTGCTGTGGGGTTAGCATTAACAACTGGAGCATCATTAGTTCTAAAAAGAAAATTTTCAGTAAGCGATTTCTGGTCTGATGTTAATAAATATAATGTCACTATTTTTCAATATATTGGGGAATTGTGTAGGTATCTACTTAATGCTCCTGAGCATAAATTTGAACAAAATCATAACCTAAGAATAGCAACTGGTAATGGATTAAGACCAGATATTTGGGACGATTTTAAAAGAAGATTTAAAATAAAAAGGATTCTAGAATTTTACGGTGCAACAGAAGGAAACATATCCCTAATCAATTATGATGGAAAAAGTGGAGCTATAGGTAGAGTGCCAGGTTATCTAAAAAAAATGTTAAATATTGAAATTGTTAAATTTGATGTTGAAAATGAAGAACCAGTTAGAGATGAAAATGGATTTTGTATACCTTGTGAAGATGGAGAAGTTGGCGAAGCAATTGGTGAGATTCAAATTGATGCTGCTGGTTTTGATGGTTATGTCGATAAACAAGCAACACAAAAGAAAATCCTAAGTGATGTATTTGAAAAAGATGATAAGTGGTTTAGATCTGGGGATCTATTAAGTCGTGATAAGAATGGATACTTCTATTTTATTGATAGAATAGGAGATACTTTTAGATGGAAGGGTGAAAATGTAGCAACTTCAGAGGTTTCACATGCATTTCAAGGATTTAATAATATCGAAGAAGTCAATGTTTACGGAGTTGACTTACCAGGAAATGATGGAAAGGCTGGNATGGTAGCGCTAGTAGCAAATAAAGATATTGATTTAAAAGATCTTTATTATCATCTTAAAAACTCCCTTCCAAGTTATGCTATGCCAATAATTTTAAGAGTTAAAAAAGAAATTGAGATAACTGGAACTTTCAAGCACAAAAAGGTTGAGCTGGTAAAGGAAGGTTATAATCCNCAACATGTTTCAGATCCTCTATTTTTCTTAGATGATAAAAATGAAGATTATATTAATTTAGACAAAAGTCTTTATGAAAAATTAATTAACAAAGATATTAAATTATAATCTTTATTGACCAATTTTTTTCATTATTTCATAATTATTTTTTTTGAGAGGAATATATAATGGGAAGGTTACCTGAAAAAAATTCATTAGTAGATATTTTTAGATGGAGAGTTGAAGAATCATCTAATTCACTTGTAAGCAAATTTAATGATAGAGAGCTTACATATAAAGAATATGACAGTAATGCAAACAGAGTTGCTCAAGGAATAGTAAGTGAAGGATGTAAACCAGATGGTAGGGTTGCTTTTCTTGCAAAAAATTCAGATTTATTTTTCGAGTTTCTATATGGAACAATGAAATCAAGAACTGTAGCAGTAGGAATTAATTGGCGTCTTGCTCCGCCAGAAGTTTCTTACGTAATAAATGACTCAAAAAGTGAGATTCTTTTTGTGGGTAAAGAATTTTATCCAATAATTAAAGAAATCATTGATGAGATTCCAACGGTTAAAAAAATTATATCAATGGATGAAGGTTCGGAGTGGGAAGATTATATTTCTTGGAGAGATAGATTTGATGATAACGATCCAATGTTAGAATCAAATATAGAGGATGATGTTATTCAGCTTTATACTTCAGGAACCACAGGTCATCCCAAAGGTGTTCAGCTCACAAATAAGAACTTTATTGAGTCTAATCAAATGGTAGAGCAAACTTGGGGAAAAGATTGGCATGAAGGCTCAGCAAACATTATTTGTTCTCCAGTATTTCATGTTGCTGGAGCTAATATGGGCGTTATGGGGATAGTTTTCGGATGTAAAAATATTATAATTCCTGAAGTTGACCCTGAATTGATTTTAAATTTAATTGAAAAAGAAAAGATTGAGTTGGCGCTTCTTGTTCCGGCTATCATTTTATTTTTATTAAACCATCCAAATGTCGGTAATACTGATTTTTCATCACTAAGACAGGTTCTTTATGGTGCATCGCCTATAGCTGAAGATACTCTCANAAAAGCAATTGATGTTATGGGCTGTGATTTTTGGCAAGTTTATGGATTAACTGAAACAACTGGATTGGGAACAACGATGCGGCCAGAAGATCACGACCCTAAAAAAGGTAAACTTAGATCATGCGGAAGGGCATATCCTGGTATTGATATCAAAATAGTTGATGAAAAAAATAATGAAGTAGAAGATGGAGAAGTTGGAGAAATTCTAATAAAAGGTCAGTGCGTTATGAAAGGTTATTGGAACAAGGAAGAAGCAACAAAGGANTCTATTATAGATGAATGGTTTTACACTGGAGATGCCGGCTATTTTGATGATGAAAAATTCCTATATATTCATGATAGAGTTAAAGACATGATTGTTTCAGGTGGAGAGAATGTATACCCCGCTGAAGTTGAGAATGCACTTATGGCCCATGAAAATATTTCTGATGCAGCTGTAATAGGTATACCTGATGATAAATGGGGAGAGGCTGTTAAGGGAATAGTTGTTACTAATAAAGAATTAACAGATGANGAAATAATTGACTTTGTAAAAACTAAAATTGCTGGATATAAATGTCCTAAATCAATAGATTTTGCACAAGATCTTCCAAGAAATCCTAGCGGTAAGATTCTTAGAAGAGAATTAAGAGCTCCTTATTGGGAAGGTAAGGATAGAAATATTTCTTAATCTTTGAAATGCAAGTTTCTTCAAACAATATTAGTTTAGAGGTTCAAGAATTTGGACATAAAGGCAATATACCTTTGATTATGATTTCTGGATTTGGCTCCCAGTTATGTGACTGGCCAATTAATCTTATTAATAAAATTGTAGAAAAAGATATNCGAGTAATTATTTTTGATAATAGGGATGTTGGATTGAGTCAAAAGTTTGAAGGTCACAAAGTTGATGATATGAGTTTAATCTGGAAGTATTCTTTCTCAAGAGATAAATTACCAAAAAATATAGATAAACCTGAAGTTCCATATTCTCTTAATGATATGGCTGAAGATTGTGTAAATATTTTAANTGCATTATCTATAAAAAAAGCACATATNCTTGGGACTTCAATGGGAGGAATGATTGCTCAACTTGTAGCNATTAATTACCCAGATAGATGCAAAAGTCTTATTTCTGTAATGTCTACTTCCGGNAATCCAAAATTACCAAGACCATCAAAAAAGGTAATAGATGGACTAATACATCAACCAAAATCATCAAAAAAAGATGATGTTATAGAAAATAGTCTCATGACAAGAAAACTTTGGTCATCCCCTAAATATCCCACTTCAGAAGAACTNTTGANAGAAAAATTTTCATATCGTTATGACAGAATGTACTATCCGGATGGTTCAACAAGGCAATATGCCGCTATAGGTGATGATGGTGACAGAACACAAAGATTGCAAAAGATTTCTCTGCCAAGTTTAATACTTCATGGAGNCTCAGATAATCTTGTCCCTTTAGAGGCAGGAATAGATACACATAGGAATATTTCTGGATCAAAAATTGAAATTCTTGAAGGATGGGGTCATGACCTTCCAGAAGGAATGCATGAGTGGATAGTTGATAAGATATTTAACCACATAAAATCTTGTGAATATAATAATTAATTCTTAAACAGAGCTATTACCCTTTTCAATCTATAGTATGCTAATATTAATGCTGTTATTAATCCTGTTAGTGCACCAGTAAAATGTCTTCGGATAATATAGTATTTTATAAAGGCTAAAGGAAACTCAACAAAAATTCTTAGNAATAAGAAAATCTTATTTTTATTTGTTATAGATTTTGATTGAAGTTGGATATAGCTCTTTTCCTTTTCAATCAGATGCTTAAATGATCTTACAGAATTATGAAAGATAGGATTTTTAAAATAAAAAATATTTAAATTATTTGTCTGTACTGAGTCATGAACNGGCGAGTTTGAAAACCTCCCAAAAGATTTACTATACAATCTCACACATTGATGAGATGCAGATAAAAGCCTTGGNTTTTTCCAGTTTGGATAAATTGGAGTTACTTTCATTGAAAAAAATTTATATTTATCATTATTATTTTCAAAAGTTTGTAATATTTCTGATTTTATTTCATNTGATAAATACTCATCCGCATCAAGATTAAGTAACCATTCATTCTTTGTNCAATCTTCACCAAAACGTTTTTGAGGACCGTAACCGCTCCATTTGTTNAAAAAAACTTTACAACCTAATTCTTTTGCTAAATTTTGGGTACCATCTGTTGATCCCGAGTCAATAACAATTACNTCATCAACAATATCTNTAACGGATTCAATTGTTTTAGATATTCTATCAGCTTCATTTTTAGCAATTATAAAACAACTAATCGGAAGTTTACTATNCATTACCCAACCTAATTTATTTTAATAATAACACAGAATTTNNGATGGATTATTATTTTATTTTATCATAATATTTTTGTAATTNTGGGGATTTTAATGAAGTTTATTATTTTAATTTTGTATTTATTTTTTTCAAACAGCTTAAGCGCTCAAATCATTAATAATGAACAGGATTATGTAATAGATGAAAATGCCAAAGTTAGAGAATCGACCGATGAGCTAATTGTTAGAGAAATTACTATTGATCCGGAAACACATCCGGGTAATGCTCTCTATCAAGATAATTGTGCAATTTGNCATGATGGATCAATACAAAAAGCGCCAGCAGNNAATTGGCTTGAAATGCTTATTCCCCAAGCTTTATTTAGAACAATGAATGAAGGCATTATGGCAGAACAATCTGCTCATTTGTCAACAGAAGAAAAAATACAAATTGTTGAATATATTGTTCGAAAAGATAGAAAAGATTTTCCTAAAGAAGCAGATCTCAATTATTGTAAGTCTAACAGAATGAAGTTTGATATGAGAGAAGCGCCAGCACCATATGGTTGGGGTTATAATACATCGAGATTCATTCCAAAAAAATCTGGGAAAATTGACTCCAAAAATGTAAAGAAGTTAAAACTAAAATGGGCTTTTGGTTTTCCGTATTCTCAAAGAGCTCGATCCCAACCACTTTTTGCTATGGGTTCAATCTTTGTAGGAAGCCAATCAGGNGATATATATGCATTAGATATAGAAACTGGCTGTGTGAAATGGAATTTTTCTGCATCTGCAGAGGTGCGCACCGGTATAATCATGGATGAATGGAAAAATGGTGAAAAACCAAATAAGCGTCCATATATTTATTTTGGTGATATACTTGCAAATGAATACGCTCTCGATGCACAAACTGGTGAATTAATTTGGAAAATAAAAACCGATGANCATCCTAATGCTACNAGAACAGCNACCTCCGCAAAATTTGAAGANATTTTGTTTGTTCCAGTTTCTGGCTTAGAGGTTATNCCGGCATTTAATGATGATTATGAATGTTGTACTTTTAGAGGAGGGCTTTTAGCGNTTGAAGCCAATACAGGAAAAACATTATGGAAACAATATTCAATTCCTGTNCCAGCTAAATATTCAGGNAAAACATCNGTGGGNACAAGAATGTTTGGACCATCAGGGGCNCCAATATGGACTTCTCCTAATGTAGATACAAAAAGACGATATGTTTATATTGGAACAGGAGAAAATTATTCAACACCTGCTGACGATTCCTCAGATGCAATTATAGCTTATAATATAGATACAGGTGAAGAAGTATGGAGAAGACAAACTTTATCTGGTGATGCTTGGAATTTGGCTTGCATGGGAAAAGGTTTACCAAACTGTCCAGAAGAGAATGGCCCAGATATGGATTATTCAGCAAGTTCTATTTTAATTGATTTAGGCGATAAAGATATTTTAGTTGCTGGTCAGAAATCTGGCTTTGTTTATGGTATAGACCCTGATACAGGTGAAATTATTTGGTCAAAAGCTGTGTCAGGTGGCGGTACTCAAGGAGGTATTCATTTTGGAATGGCTTCTGAAGGAAAAACTTTATATGTCCCATTGAATGACATGAAAGATACTAACGATGGGAAAGTATGGTTAAATAGAAAACCAGGTATGCATTCATTAAATACAGAAACTGGTGAAATTTTGTGGTCTACAATTACTGATAAGGAATGTAAGGAAATAGATATCAATTGTGATCCAGGAATTTCAGCTGCAGTTACTGCAATTCCAGGAGCTGTTATCGCTGGTCATCTTGACGGAATGATAAGGGTTTATGATAAAGTTACCGGTAACATTTTGTGGAGCTTCAATTCTTTGGGTAATTATGAAAGTGTTTCAGGAACTCCTGCGTCTGGAGGTAGCTTTAGTGGATCTGGCCCATCGGTTAGGAATGGTTATATGGCTATAAATTCGGGTTATGGAATATACAATCATATGCCTGGAAATGCTCTTCTACTTTTTTCAATAGATTAAAATATTTTAAATCATGAAGCTATATTGCCATGTAGTTTAAATGCATCTTCAATATCATTTTCTAATTCTTCATGCATTTCGATTTCTATGGATGTTATTGCTAATTTGAGTTGTTCCATACTTGTAGCGCCAATAATATTTGATGTTACAAAAGATCTAGTCGTAACAAACTGATTAGCTAGTTGCGATGGATCGATGTTATATTTCTTAGCAATATTAAGATAACTTGCTATAGCTTCTTCACTACCTATACCCTCATATCTTTGAAGGCGATCAAAGAGTGCTTTTCTTGATCCTTCAGGTAAATTACCATTCTGGTATTTACCAGTAAGATATCCTTGGGCTAGAGGAGAGTAAGCAAGCAAACCAACATTTTCTCTGAAAGCTATTTCTGATCCTCCAAACTCAAATATCCTATTAAGCAAGTTATATGCATTTTGAATAGATTGGACCCTTGGAAGGTTTTTATCTTTTGATTGATGTAGAAACTCCATTGTCCCCCAAGGAGTTTCATTTGATAAACCAATATTTCTAATTTTACCTATTTTAATTAGTTCAGAAAGCGCATCTAATATGGAATGAATAGAGTTAGATTCTCCCTCAATATGTTGGTAATTTATAGAACCCCCAAAAAGACTCATTGGCCTGTCTGGCCAGTGAAGTTGATAAAGATCAATATAATCTGTCTGCAATCTTTTTAGACTTTTATCAACTGCTTCGAAAATTTGTTTTTTAGTTTGTTCAGTTGGTATTTCATCATCTCTAAGCCACGTAAATGGAGCTCTACCACATACTTTAGTGGCAAGAATAATTTTATCTCTATTTTTCCTTTCACTAAACCAATTACCAATGATTGTTTCAGTTGATCCTTGAGTTTCTTTTTTTGGCGGAACTGCATACATTTCAGCTGTATCAAAGAAATTTACACCCATATCAATAGCGTAATCCATCTGTTCAAAACCTTCATCTTGAGTATTTTGTTGTCCCCATGTCATAGTACCAAGACAAATTGAACTTACATCGATATCTGTGTTTCCTAATTTCCTTCTTTCCATTATCCCCTCCAAATTAAGAAGTTGAAGATGCTATAAAAGGAAAAAAAATACAAGTATAACTTTTAGCGACCCAAGCTGGAGGGAGTGATGGCTAATAGTGCTTAGGTCGCTATATCTATATGGTAATTAAAAGTTACTTTTTATTGTGGCAGAGTGACGCATTATGGTGATCCCGATAGGATTCGAACCTATGACCTTCAGATTAGGAATCTGACGCTCTATCCTGCTGAGCTACGGGACCCAACAAAACTAGTGTAACTTATTTGTTACAAAGTTTTTCAATCCAATTATGGTAATGCTGTTGAATGGGTTCATTTTTCCCAAATAAAAACTCTGTATTAGCCTTGGAATGAATTGTTTCTTGTATTTTAAAATTAATTGGATAATCTTCATCTATTATCGCTGCCCTACTTAGTTCAGCAAAATTTTCTGCTTCTTTGATCTCTTCTTGTGTTTTCGGTTCTTTTAAACATAAAATATATTGAGTTGTAATAGTGCCTTGTAAGTCAGGTGTTGGAAAAATAATAGAAACTAAACAATGCTGATTTTGTATTGCTGAGATTGATGAATTAGGAAAAACTGAATGTATTAATCTTAAATGATTTTCAGGTTCCCAATCCTTTTCTTCAATATCAGACAGTTCATTAATATTCTTTAAACCAAAAGCAAACCTTTGATGTGGGCCATAAGTATCATGTGCAATTAAATTAACTATGGTATTCTTTCCAACTGTTTCAGGATGAACCATATGATGATGATATCCATCTGTATATCCGTCCCAACATATTTTCCACATTGGTCCATTAATTTTAATACTTTTAAAAAGATGCCAGTTTTTTAGATCGATATCACGTAGCTCTGAATCAAAACCATTCATCCATTCATCAAGATCATATTTTATATCTGGATTTAAACACGCCCAGATGAAGCCAGATCTTTCTTCACAAAATAACTCAGTTAATTTAATTTTTGTTGTATCGATATCACCAAATGTATCTGATTTAAATATATTCACCAAATTACCAGTGTTGTCGTACATCCACCCATGATATGTGCAATTGAATTTCGATTTTTTTCCAATACCTTCAGGACAAACAGGCGCTCCTCTATGCTTGCAAATATTGATAAATGCTCTCACTACCCCATCCTCACCTCTAGTTATAAGCAAAGGAGTATCAATTGCTTTAGTAGCTTTATAAGAGTTGTTTTCTTTTAACTCTGCACTTAATGCTATAGGGACGGGATGATCGTAAAAAATTTTATCTACTTCAGATTTAATAATATCATTATCAATATAGTCAGATACGGATTTAACCATAATATCATCAGCTTGATCGGTAGTTCCATTTAAATTATGATCTAATAGTCTCCTTGCAAGGTCTATCAGTTTATTTCTATCATGAGCCATATATCGATTATATACTAAATTATTGAATTTTCAGAACTTGTTTTTCTTGTTGCATCATTAAGGATAATTTCAATTTTTTCAACTGCCTTGATGTCATCTGTTTTTTCAACAACAGCAACTTCTCTAGCCAATCTATCTCTTGCCGATTCATATAATTGTCTTTCAGAATATGATTGTTCTGGCTGATTGCTATTTCTGAACAAATCCCTCACAACTTCAGTTAATTCTGTTAAAATGCCAGAATTAATTTTAGCTTCATATTCTTGAGCACGCCTACTCCACATAGTTCTTCTAATTTTCGCTTTGCTTTTTAATATTTCTAGAGTTTTTTTCATTTCATTGCGTGATGAAACCTTGCGTATTCCAATTTCTTTAGCTTTGATTGTTGGAATTTTTAGGGTCATTTTCTCCTTGTCAAAAATTACATTATACATCTCTAGCTTTTCTTCAGCTATTTCGAATGTTTGTATAGCGGTGATTTCTCCAACCCCGTGAGATGGATAAACTATAAAATCACCTACAGAATATTGTAATTTAACTTTCTTTTGAGCTAATTTTTTTGTAGTAGCCTTTTTTACTTGTGCTTTTTTAGCTACAGTCTTTTTTGTGGTAGTCTTTTTAACTGCAGTCTTTTTAGCGGTTGTCTTCTTAGAAGCAGCCTTTTTTACTGGTCCTTTTTTAGCTACAGTCTTTTTTGTGGTAGTCTTTTTAACTGCAGTCTTTTTAGCGGTTGTCTTCTTAG
>PBXC01000029.1 GCA_002728335.1 Rhodobiaceae bacterium | reverse complement strand
TATTTTCAAAAACGAAAAATATGCTTGTATACAGGTCTTCTTCTTTCGATCGAGAAAAAATCTTGGTAATAAACCTTTTTTTATTAATAATATTAAAGGTTTAAACGAGTTGGAAATAATGGAATCATTCATACCACAATTTTATAGCAATCGTCCCTCNCCNANANTAATACTTACAAGTCATAGAATTAAACAGAAAGAAATAATTCAAAATCTNTTAACNTCNCAAAATAAAATNAAAATAGAAATACAAANTCCTTTAAGAGGCGAAAAAAANGAAATCATTGANCATGCGATNGAAAATTCTAAAGATGCATTAAAAAAATACACAAAAGANATNTTGAGTAAAAAAATTAATTTAAAGAATCTTCAAAAAACACTGCANTTGNANANNATACCTGAAAGGATTGAAGTTTTTGACAACAGTCATACNCAAGGTNNTTTNTCNACAGGCGCAATGATTGTCTCTGGTNCTGAAGGNTTCATGAAAAANCAATACAGAAAATATAATATTAAAGAAGCAAAAACNAATGATGACTTTGGAATGATGTATGAAGTTTTATTTAGAAGATTTTTAAGGTTGAAAAATAAATCTAATAATGATGAGGGTTTTCCTGATCTAATTATTATTGATGGTGGTAAGGGGCAGCTATCAATGGCAAAAAAAGCTATGGAAAAAGCAAACATAAGTAAAATTGAAATTATCAGTATATCAAAAGGTGAAAACCGTAATGATGGCAATGAAATTATTCATACTTTAAACANAGAGAGNTTTGTTTTGAGAAAATCAGATCCTTCATTATTTTATCTTCAAAGACTCAGGGATGAAGCCCATAGATTTGCTATTGGAACGCATAGACAAAAAAGAGATAAAAGTATTCACTTTAACCCCTTGGATGAAATTCCNGGTATTGGATCAAAAAGGAAAANAGAATTAATGAACGCTTTTGGTTCAGCTAAAGGTGTNAGTAAAGCNAAAGTTCGAGAATTAACAGAAGTTGATGGTATATCAAAAAATTTAGCTCATAATATTTATAACTGGTTTAATGAATTAAATTAAATTAATAGTAATTATGGCNAATATTTTAACATTTTTTAGAATTATTGTTTCTTTNGCTATCCCNATAGGTTATTGGTTAGTAATTAATTTTTNAAAAAACTTTAATGAAGAANNNTTTTTTCTCTTTTTGTTAANATTATTTATTCTAGCGTCAATTTCTGATTTCCTTGATGGATTTATTGCTAGAAAATGGAATCAAGAAAGTGATATTGGAAAAATTCTTGATCCAATTGCAGATAAACTCCTNGTAATAATATCGCTAATTATTTTGATAATATCATTCNAAGAAAATCCTATAATCTTTTTCTCATCAATATTAATTATTTTTAGAGAAATTTTGATCTCNGGATTAAGAGAAATNACGAAATCTAGCGGTCTTATATTNAATGTTACTAAACTTTCTAAATGGAAAACTGCAGCTCAATTAGCTTCAATAATTTTATTATTTTTAAATATATTTTACTACAATAATTCATACGATGAATTGATATTTCCACTTTGGATTTATACATTTTCTTATTTTATTGGTAATTTACTTATCTTAATTGCATCTTTGCTTTCTATATTATCAGCATATAGATATGCTACAGAAACTATTAATTTCATTAAAGAAAAGGATTAAATGTGAAAATACTATATTTTGCTAAAGTGAGAGAGAGTATTGGCTTTTCTGAAGAAAACATAGATTTGCCCTCTAATGTAAAAACCGTTGATGATTTTTTAAATTATTTAATCTCAAAAGATAAGAAATATGATTTCGCTCTAAATAATAAAGAAGCAATACATATTGCTTGTGATGAAGAGCATGTTGATAAAGACTTTATTTTAAATGATACAAAAGAGATTGCTATTTTTCCACCAGTCACAGGTGGATAATGATTAAAGTTCAAATACAAAAGAAAAAGTTTAATCCTCAGAAAATACTTAAAAATGCTGAAAAAGACAAAAAGTATGGAGCTTTGGTTTCTTTTATTGGCTCAGTAAGGGAAGAAACAAATAATGGTAAAATAAAAAGTCTTTTTATAGAGCATTATGAAAATATGGCTGAAAAAGTTATTTATAAAACTGCATTGAGCGCTAAGGAGAAATGGAATCTTGATTATTGCTATATAATTCATAGATACGGGAAATTGGAGGCGGGAGAGTCGATTGTGATGGTAATAACTTGCTCAAAGCATAGAAAGGAGGCATATGCTGCCAACCAACACATAATCGATTGGCTTAAAATTAATGCACCATTTTGGAAAAAAGAAATCTTTGAAAATGAGTCAAAATGGGTTGAACAAACTGTTTAATCACCTTTCCAGTTATTAACTAAATCGATATAGGATTCAGATAGTTTTTTGATTTCCTCTCCAACTTTAAATTTAAAATTGTCAATTTCTGATACTGGAGTTACCTCTGCTGCTGTTCCAGTAATAAAGCATTGCTCAAAATTAGATAACTCTTCTAACTCAATCTTTCTTTCNATAATTTTTAGTCCATGATCCCTTGCAATATCGATAACNGTTCTTCTAGTAATTCCATCTAAAAAACAATCAGGTATCGGTGTATGTATCTCGTTTCCTATAATAAAGAATATATTTGCTCCAGTAGCTTCTGCAACTTTATCTTCAGTGTCCAACATTAAAGCGTCTGCATAACCTTGAGACTCTGCTTTATGTTTTGCTAAAGTACAGATCATATAAAGCCCNGCAGCCTTAGCTTTACATGGTATAGTATCNGGCGAAGGCCTTCTCCAANTTGATANAGTNAGCCTTATACCTTTCAATTTATCCTCTGGACTAAAATACGAAGGCCATTCCCAAACTGCTATTGCNCAATGTATTTTNGTATCTTGAGCTGAAACNCCAACAGTTTCTGCGCCTCTCCAGGCAATAGGACGAATATAGGCATCAACTAAGTTATTTTTTTCNAAAGTTGAATAACAAGCATCCTTTATTTCTTCGATACTGTATGGAATATCAAAATCTAACTCACTTGCAGAAAAGAATAATCTTTCAGTATGNTCGTGAAGCTTAAAAATTCTNCCGGAGTATGATCTTTCACCCTCAAAAACTGAACTAGCATAATGAAGTCCNTGAGTTAGAACATGTAATTTAGCGTCCTTCCAATCAATGAAATCACCATTATACCAGATTAAACCTTCTTTATTTTCCATTGACTCTATAATCAAAATTTTCTCCAAAAAAATATTTAAATCAGCAGATGTTAAATCACATAATTAATACAATAGCCTAAATTAAGTAAACATAATTATTTGATAGAATACATTTGTATACTAAAATAACAAAAAGGAAAAAAAAAGTGTCTGAAATACTGTATAATTTACTTGTTGTAGATGATGATGAGAGAATTAGAAACTTATTAAGCCAATATCTTATAAAAGAGGGTTTTATTGTATCTACTGCAAATGGNGCAGATGTTGCCAGAAAAAAAATTCAGTTAGTTAAATTCGATTTAATAATATTGGATATTATGATGCCAGGTGATGATGGTCTAACATTAACTCAAGAAATCAGGAATAATTCAGATATACCTATTATCTTGTTAACTGCAAAATCTGGAACAGACTCAAAAATTGAAGGCTTAGAAATTGGAGCTGATGATTATTTAACGAAACCATTTAACCCTAAAGAGTTATTATTAAGAATTTTATCAATCTTAAAAAGATCTAAAGCTGAGGACAGCGTCGATAATGAAATATTTTTTGGAGACTTTATTCTTAATATTGAAAAAAGAGAGCTTACTAAATCTAAAGAAAGAGTCTACCTAACAGATAGAGAAATGAATTTACTTATTGCATTAGCAAAAAGNCCTGGGCAACCTTTAAACAGAGAAAAGTTAGCTGGCATTGATGAACCAGGAAGATCTGTAGATGTTGGAATAAATAGGCTTAGAAGAAAAATTGAGAAAGATCCAAGAATGCCACTTTGGTTACAGACAGTTAGAGGTGAAGGATATATTTTAAGGCCTGATAAATAATGTTTTTTAAAGAAAACTCGATAAAGCTTAAAAATTTCTTACCAAAAGGATTATACTCACGATCATTATTGATAATAATCGTACCTGTAGTCGTGCTGCAAGGAATATTAACTTTTGTATTCCTGGATAGGCATTGGCAACTGGTTACAAGGAAATTATCATCAGCAGTAGCCTCTGAAATAGCAACATTTATTGATGTTGCTCCTTCCTTGGGAATTAATAAAATTGCTCAACTTTCTAAAGATTTTTATGATGTAAAAGTAAATTTTATATCAAATCAAAAACTGACTATTAATCCTCCAAAACCAATAAATCTTGTTGAAAGCACTCTTAGTAAAGAATTGTCTCGGACTATGGAAAATAGCTTTTGGGTTGACGCACATACTTATGAAAAAAGAGTTATTGTTCAAATTGAGAAAACAGAAGGAATTTATGAATTCATTATTCCTAGAAGAAATGTTTACGCCACTAATAGTCATATTTTTCTTGTTTGGATGGTAATATCTTCACTTTTACTAGTATCAGTTGCAGTAATATTTATGCGTCAACAAATAAAGCCTATTGAAAAATTATCAAAAGCTGCTCAACAATTTGGCTTAGGAAAAAAGATGGAAAATTTTAAACCATCAGGTGCTACAGAAGTTAGAAGAGCTGCAGAGGCGTATTTAAAAATGCAAGAAAGAATAGAGAGATTTATAGAGCAAAGAACATTAATGCTAGCGGGAGTGAGTCACGACCTAAGAACACCATTAACAAGATTAAAATTACAATTAGAGATGTTGGCCGATGATAAAACAAACACTGAATTACTTTCAGATGTAAATGAAATGCAAAAGATGTTAGAAAATTATCTCGACTTTGCTGAAGATGTAACTAAGGAAAAAGCAACTAAAATTGATTTGAACAGCATGATAAAAGAAATCATNGAAAACGAAGCAATAGAAAATAAAATAATCAATTTAAATACTAAAAATGATAGCCCTATATTTTTTGAATGCAGATCAATAGCCATGAAAAGATGTATAACTAATCTTTTAAATAATGCNTGTTCTTACGGAAACAATATCAATGTATCACTTGATAAGAAAAAAGATATTATAAGNATTTCAATTGAAGATGANGGTCCAGGTATTAATAAAAANGATTACGATAAAGCGGTTAAACCCTTTATTCGACTTGACTCATCAAGAAACCAAAANATACCTGGTTCAGGATTAGGTTTATCTATTTCACAAGATATAACAAGCAATCACGGTGGTAAACTTATTATGTCTAGAAGTGATATGGGTGGTTTAAAAGTACAATTAGAGTTTTCAAATTAATTATTCGATATTTCTATGCTTCTTTTTTTGGCTTTCTCAATCGCTTCTCTTAATTTACTAAGCAAGCCATCATCATCACATAAAACTTTAAGAGCAGCTTCAGTTGTACCATTGGGTGAAGTCACATTTTCTCTTAATTGAACTACATCAATATTGGAGTCTTTAATTAATTTTCCAGATCCAATCATAATTTGCTCTGAAATTTGTTTTGCTACATCTTCAGAAAAACCCTCATCAATTGCGATTTTATGAAGACATTCAGTAAAATAGAAAAAATAAGCTGGTCCAGAACCTGAAATAGCTGTAAACGAATCCATTTGACCTTCACCCTCAAGCCAAATTTTATTTCCTATTGATTGAAAAATCATATTTGCATTATCGATTTTATCATTCGTTATCTTTTTATTTCCTATTAAAGCTGTCATTCCTTCTGCAACAGAAGCGGCTATATTTGGCATTGCTCTAATAATTGGAACAGAACCAATTATATTTTCAATCTTTTTTATTTTTATACCTGCTAAAATTGAAATAATCAGAATCTTCTCATTAACAGCAATNTGATTTTTTAGATCTTCAAGAATTTCAACATAATTATTAGGCTTTGTGGCAATAATAATAGAATCATAAGTAATGCTGTCTTTTAATTCTTTAATATCTGAATAGAAATTTGTTTTGNTTTTTTTANANTTACTTTTATATGANTCATTGATCACAGGATCAACNACATNAATTAAATTAAAATTATCATGGGATTTAACTATACCTTCTAAGAGACTACNCCCCATCTTNCCGCAGCCTATCAACAAGATTTTTAGTTTATCCATAAATTTTAAGCTTCTCCTCTAGTCTCAAATAAAACTGTACTAAGAGCTTCTTCACTTGTTTTGCCTGCCCATAAGATATATTGAAAAGCTGGAAAATATAAATCTATTGAATTTATTGCGTCTATTAATAAGGTTTCTATAGTTTCAAGATTTAGACTNCTTTTGTCTAAAATTGAACTATTTCGATAAACTATAAGCCCTTCTTTATCCCAAATATCNAAATGACCCAACCAAANCTGNGCATTTATTGAAGAAACCAATTTTAATATTTGGAANTTATTTTTTTCATTAAANCTTAAATCAAATCCGCAAACAACATTCAAACCTTGTGAGTCATTATGAAGGGAAACAGANAATTGATAGTTATTATGTTTGCCATTTGCAATAATAGANACTTCATTATCAGATCTGTCGAATGTCCAGTTTTGGATACTTGCTGCTAATTCAACATTATCAAGNGGATCATCTAAAAAATCTTTTTTTGCCAGCGAAGTCATATTATCTATATGTAGTAGTTGTAAAANCAGATTATACTACAAATAGCGTATTTTTTATATATAAAAACATAAAATAAATTTAAAATTTGCTATAAATATATTGTGTTAGAATTTTTACTTAGTATTGACCCTATAGCGTTGAGAGTAGGACCATTAGAAATAAGATGGTATGGCCTAGCTTATCTTGCCGGTATTTTATTAGGCTTATATTATGCAAAGTGGATAATAGCGAATTATAAGAAAAAAAATAATTTATCTATATCAATTAATNATATTGATGAAATTTTCATTTGGATTGTGTTTGGAATAATCTTTGGNGCAAGAATAGGTTATTTAATTTTCTATAACCCAACATCCCTAACTTCAAATCCTTTAAATATTTTTGCTTTATGGCAAGGCGGGATGTCTTTTCATGGTGGTGCAACGGGAGTGATTTTAGCCATTATAGTTTATTCCTATGTAAAAAAAATTTCATTTTTTCAATTGGGGGATGTGATTTGTTCTGTTGTACCAATTGGATTGTTTTTTGGAAGATTAGCTAATTATATTAATTCAGAGTTATGGGGGAAAGTAACAACAGTCTCATGGGGNGTGATATTTCCCAATGCAGGAAATCTTCCNAGACACCCAAGTCAGNTATATGAGGCAATTTTAGAAGGTTTANTAATNCTTTTAATACTGTTTATTATGATAAAGAAAAACTTACTTAAGTATAATGGANTTATAAGCGGTTCATTTTTGTTTCTNTATTCAGTATTTAGAATTTTTGTTGAAAATTTCAGAGAACCAGACTCTCACATTGGATATTTATATAATAATATAACATTAGGTATGATATTATCAGTTCCTTTCATGATTGCAGGTATATGCATTATGTTTTATGCCATAAAAACAGATGGAAAAGATTGAATTAAAATTAACTAGAGAAATAAATAAGAACGGCTATATTCCAATTTCTAAATTTATGGAAATTNGTTTATCCGATCCAGAAGATGGTTACTACATTANGCAAAACCCCCTTGGTAAAAAAGGGGATTTCATAACATCACCNGAGATAACNCAAATTTTTGGAGAAGTTATTGGCTCATGGTCTATCGACATAATNAATAAAATAAACTCTAAATCATCTTTTCAAATTATAGATTTGGGTGGTGGAAGAGGAACTCTTTTAAAAGATATTAAGAGGATAAGTAAAGGCAATAAAATTTCTTTTGGATTTCTTGAAATCAATGAAAATTTGATGAAAGTTCAAAAAAAAAATATTCCTGATGCAAAACATTATAAAAAAATATCAGAAATACCTAATGCACCAACAATCTTTATTGGGAATGAATTTTTAGATGTTTTTCCAATAAAACAATACAAAAGAATTAACGAACAATGGAAAGAGGTATTTATTTCAATCGATAATGATCAATTTTGTTACTGTTTTAATGATATTGAAAGCACAGAATTTTTCTCTGAATATAAAGATACAATTCCTCAAGAAGCAGATTTTTTTGAAATCAATACGATGACTAAAAAAATTGTTTCTGAAATTTCAATGTTTTTAAAAAGAAATGATGGAATATGTCTTTTTATAGATTACGGATACTTATACGGATATGGAAACACTCTTCAAGCAATTAAAAATCATAAATTTGTTAATCCTTTAAGATATCCTGGTGTTTCAGATTTAACAGCACACATCAATTTTTCTCACATAATTAAAGAGGCGAATAATCTAGGAATGAATTTCTTTGGCACAACAACACAAAGAAACTTCCTTATTAAATTAGGAGCCCTAGAGCGATTAGAAATGCTAAAAAAATCAACTAANTCTGAAAAAGTTAAGNTTGNTNTAGAGGAAGGTCTAAATAGGGTAATNGAAAATTCACAAATGGGAGANCTCTTTAAAGTNTGNGCAATATCGCCNAAAAATAAATTAATTCCAGAAGGATTTGATTAGTAANCAATCCCCTGCTAAATAAGGCGAAGGGAAGTTTAAANATGAAATTAGTATCTGGNAATTCAAATAGAAATTTNGCCGAAAATATCGGTAAGTATTTAAATACACCTCTAGCAGATTGTACTGTCAAAAAATTCTCTGACAAAGAGATCTTTATTGAAATGAATGAAAACTGTAGGGGTGAAGATGTTTTTATTATTCAATCAACATCTTTTCCTGCAAACGATAATTTGATGGAACTACTAATCCTTATAGATACTTTAAAAAGAGCCTCAGCTAAAAGAATTACTGCTGTTATTCCTTATTTTGGTTATGCTAGACAAGACAGAAAACCTGGCCCAAGAACGCCAATCACTGCTAAGTTAGTAGCAAATCTTATTGCTAAATCTGGAGCAGATAGGGTGTTAAGTATGGATTTGCATGCAGGTCAAATTCAAGGGTTTTTTGATATACCAACAGATAATCTCATTGCTGCGCCAATTCTATTATCAGACATACAAAATAAGATAGGAACAAATAATGCAATGGTTGTATCACCTGATGTAGGTGGAGTGGTAAGAGCTAGACTTATTGCAAGCAGAATTGATTCTGATTTAGCCATAGTTGATAAAAGAAGAGAAAAAGCAGGAGAATCTGAAGTAATGAATATTATAGGTGATGTAACAGACAGAACTTGTTTCATGATTGATGATATCGTTGATTCAGCTGGAACTTTATGTAACGCAGCAGAGGCATTAATAAATGCAGGAGCTAAAGAGGTTTATGCGCATGTCACACATGGTGTTTTATCTGGTGAAGCTATAAAAAGAGTAAATAATTCAGCGCTTACAAAATTAGTAATAACAGACACCATAAACGAGACCGACGATATCAAGAATTCTGATAAAATAGAAATAGTTAGTGTTGTACATCTCCTTGGTGAGGCAATTAGAAGAATTTCCGAGGAAAGATCTGTATCGAGTTTGTTTGATTAACTTGCTTTGAAGTCAAAGTGAGGGTATAAGCCCAATGAAGTTTATTTAAAAGGTGAAATAGATTATGGCTGAAGCTAATATTTTAAAAGGCGAAGTAAGAGAGAATACTGGAAAATCATATTCGAAATTGGCTCGAAAAGAGGGAAATATTCCTTGTGTAATTTATGGTGACAAGAAAGATCCAATTTCAGTCAATATCAATTCTGTATCAGCATTAAAATTATATAACACCGGAAGAATGCTAACAACTTTACTAGATCTAGAATTATCAAATGGTGATAAAATGAAGGTTATTCCAAAAGATATTCAAATTGATCCTGTAAAGGATAATATAATACATATTGATCTTCTTAGACTATCAGGTGACTCAAGGGTCTCTGTTGAAATTCAGGTTAATTTTATTGGTGAAAGTGACTCTCCGGGAATTAAGACTGGTGGAGTATTAACCGTTACACGGTATAGTGTTGAACTAGACTGTCCAGCGCTAAATATTCCTGAATCTTTAGATGTTGATATTTCTAAACTTGAAATGGGAGAAAGTGTAAAATTATCTGATGTAACTTTACCAGAAGATGTTAATCCAGTTATTACTGATAGAGATATAACTATTGCTAGTGTTACTGCTCCTGTTGAAGAAATCGAAGAAGAAATCATCGAAGAAGTATCAGAAGAAGATGGAGAATTGACAGCTGAATCAGAAGACGATCAAGCAGCCGAAGAAACTTCTGAAGAATCATCAGAACAATCTGAAGAAGAAAACAAAGAATAGGATCAATAAACTTGTCTATGCCCGAAGAAACACTATTGCTAGTAGGATTGGGAAATCCAGGGGAAAAGTATAAAAATAATCGCCATAATGTTGGGTTTATGGTCCTTGATTATGTCACTAACCAGCTTAAATTTGGTCGAAGCAGAACAAAATTCNTAGGAAGAACATCAATGGGNTCATATGAAAATATTAAACTCATATCTTTTAAGCCTCAAACTTTTATGAATGANTCTGGAAGAGCTGTTAGAGAAGCTTCTAATTTCTATAAAATCAATCCTGAAAGAATCTTTGTTTTTCATGATGATTTNGATTTAGCATTTGGTGATGTCAAATTAAAAAAAGGCGGAAGTAATGCTGGTCATAATGGATTAGCTTCAATTGATGAAAATATTGGTAATAACTATATCCGTCTAAGAATTGGAATTAATCATCCAGGTGATAAAGAAAAGGTTACCGGACATGTTCTTGGAGATTTTTCTAAAGAAGAAAATGAGGAATTTGAGAAAATATTAAAAAAAATCGTTAAAAATTTTGATCTTCTAATTGATACAAACATAAAAAAATTTCAATCAAATATGAAATAAATGGGTTTCAAGTGCGGTATAATAGGCCTTCCAAATGTTGGTAAATCAACTCTATTTAATGCTCTAACTCAGACATCACAAGCTCAAGCAGAGAATTATCCGTTTTGTACTATTGAACCTAATGTTGGAGAAGTAGATGTACCAGATGAAAGATTAAAAAACCTATCTGAAATAAGCTTATCAGATAAAACTATACCGACTAGAATTACCTTTGTTGATATAGCAGGTTTAGTTGAAGGAGCCTCTAAGGGGGAAGGTTTNGGAAATCAATTTTTAGGTAATATTAGAGAAGTTGATGCTTTAGCCCATATTGTAAGATGCTTCGAAGATCAAAATATTACACATGTAAACGGCAATATTGATCCCATAAGAGATATAGAAACCATAAATACAGAATTACTTTTATCCGATATCGAAAGTTTAGAAACTAGAATCCCAAATCTTGAAAAAAAAGAGCGTGGAGGAGATAAGGATGCCCCAAAAAAACTTAAACTGATCGATATTCTAATTAAAAAGTTAAACGCAGGTAATCCAATAAAATCAAATGAATACGATAAAGATCAAGAAAGGTATATTAGAGAATTCCAATTATTAACAAACAAAGAAACTATATATGTTTGTAATACGGATGAAGAGTCGATAACAAAACAAAATAATTATAGCGAATTAGTTAATGATTATTTAAAAGATAAAGGTTTTAAAAAAATAAATATATCTGCTGATATTGAAAGCCAATTATCGCTTTTAGAAACATCTGAACAAAATGAATTTCTAGATACCATAGGTTTAAAAGAGCCAGGCCTAAATAAACTTATTATTGAGGGATACAGAGCTCTTAAATTAATAACATTTTTTACCTCAGGACCAAAAGAAACACGAGCATGGACTATTACAGAAGGATCACTAGCCCCACAAGCAGCTGGTAAAATCCATACTGATTTTGAAAAGGGTTTTATTAGAGCTGAAACAATTAGTTATAATGATCTCAGTCTTATAGGTGACTTCTCTAAAGCGAAAGATAATGGTAAATTAAGATCCGAAGGTAAGGAATATATAGTAAAAGATGGCGATATAATGAATTTTAGATTTAATGTTTAATTAATGGACATCTCTCCAAAGTCTTGATGTCGTAAAAAACATAAGTAAAGTAAATATAATCAAGAAACTCATNACAATAAAACCTAGTCTTTTTCTTTCTTCCATTTCAGGCTCAGCTGCCCATGCCAGGAAAGCAGTTACATCTGCAGACATTTGCTCAACTGAAGCATAAGTTCCATCTTCATATTCTACAGAATCTTCATATAAGGGTTGGTACATTGCGATACCGCCTCCAGGAAACCAAGGATTATAGCTAAGTGTGTCGCTGATCTCTACATCACCAGGAATTTCTTTTCCATANCCTTGTAAAAGCGAATAGATGTAGTTATACCCACCAGATCTAGCTTTGACGATGAGTGATAAATCTGGAGGATATGCACCATTGTTAGATGCTTTAGCAGCTTCTTTACTATCATAGGGATCTGGAAAACGATCACTAAGAATTCTATTTCTTTCAACAGGGTCTCCATAATCATCAAATCCATCAATAATAGTATATTCAGCTGCAAAAACCTTTGAATCATCCTCTGTATATTCAGGACCACCCTTTTGACTTAAGTTACGAAAAGCCAATTGTTTCATACTATGGCAAGATGCACATACTTCTCGATAAACTTGATAACCTCTTCTCAATTGTGATCTATCAAAAGTGCCAGTTGGACCTTCAAATGAAAAACCAGGCTTTATCAAATCATATGTTTCACCACCAGCACTAAAAGTCTCTTCACTCAAGACAAAAAGAAAAGAAAAAACTGTTATGACTAAAAATTTTATTTTCTTAAAATTATACAATTTATTACCCTACTCCGCTGCAACCATATCTTTGCTTAATGAGCTATTAGAAATTCCAATGGGCATAGGTTTCATCTTCTCAATTTTACCTAAAATAGGAAGTATCAATAAAAAGAAAGCAAAATAGTAAATAGTCGTTACTCTTGATAAGAAAAGATATATCCCTTCAGGGACTTGCGCACCAAGATAACCCAACACCAAGCAATCAATTACGAAAAGCACATAAAAATATTTAAATATTGGACGATATCTTCCAGACCTAATTTTTGCAGTATCTAACCATGGTAGAAAAAATAAAACGGCTATAGCTCCAAACATTAAAAGAACTCCAGCTAGTTTATCGGGGACTGCTCTCAAAATTGCATAGAAAGGTAATAAGTACCATTCAGGAACAATATGNGCTGGAGTTACCATTGGGTCTGCTTCGATATAATTATCTGCATGCCCAAGTGCATTAGGATTGTAAAATATAAAATAGCAAAACAATAATAAGAAGACCGTATATGCAAAAAAGTCTTTAACGGTATAATAAGGGTGAAATGCTACTGTGTCTTGTTTTCCTTGAACTGATAAACCGATAGGATTGTTGTTTCCAGGAACATGAAGCGCCCATATATGAAGCAATACAACTCCAAAAATTATAAATGGAAGTAAATAGTGCAAACTGAAAAATCTATTTAATGTTGGATTATCTACAGCAAAACCACCAAGCAACATCTGTGTAAGTGAGTCACCTATTATTGGNAGGGTTCCAACAAGATTTATTATAACTGTTGCACCCCAAAAACTCATTTGCCCCCAAGGAAGAACATATCCCATAAAAGCAGTCACAATCATAAGAAGGTATATAATACATCCTAATATCCATATAACTTCTCTTGGTTCTTTATATGAGCCGTAATAAAGACCTCTAAACATATGGATAAATACAGCTAAGAAAAACATAGATGCACCATTAGAATGAATATATCTTATTAACCATCCATAGTTAACATTCCGCATAATGTGCTCAACACTATCAAAAGCAAGGAGCGTAGATGGCGCATAATGCATAGCCAATATAATGCCTGTAATAATTTGTGTTACTAGACACATCGTAAGTATAAATCCAAATGTCCAAAAATAATTTAAATTTTTAGGCGTAGGAAATTGAAGAACATGTTCACTAGTAAAACGCATTAGAGGCAGTCTTGAGTCAAGCCACTTTGTAAGACCGTTCTTTGGTTCATATTTATAATCAGTATCCATAATTATCCTATTTTTATTAAGCTATCACTTACGAATTCATATGGTGGAACTTCAAGGTTAGTTGGGGCTGGGCCTTTCCTAATTCTACCTGAAATATCATAATGAGATCCGTGACAGGGACAGAACCACCCTTCATACTCACCTTGATTTGCTATAGGTATACACCCCAAATGAGTGCATACACCAACAACCACTAACCACTCCTTCTTCAAAACTCTATCAACATCCTTTTGGGGATCAGGAAGACTAACATTATCGTCTTTTTCTGCTTCAGCAATCTCTTCACTAGTTCTTCTTCTGATGTATATTGGTTTACCTCTCCATGCTACTTTTAGAAAGCTACCTGGTTCAATAGAAGATATATCTACTTCNATTGTAGAAACAGCTTTAACAGAAGCATCTGGGTTTAACTGATCAATCAATGGCCAAGCAACTGAGGCTGCTCCTACTGCACCAAAAGCACCTGTAGTTATATACAAAAAATCACGTCTAGTAGGTTTATCGTCATCTATAGCATCAGACATATAGGGCCCCATAATTAATGATGTTAGTTGTATCTAATATCTCAACAAGAAAGTAAAGAAAATATTGATATGTGCGACAATTTTAACATCAAATTTTAGCACCTACAATTGCCTTGATTCTCTCAAATAATGAAGCCTTATCCTCTATGAAGTCCGAATCTATCCACCAATTTTCAACTTCATTAAGAATTTCTCCAACTAAAGGGCCTTCAGGCACACCTAATAGCAAAATATCTTTNGCTTCTATAGGGAATTTTGGCGCTTTCCAAGAATGTCCCATAGCAAGNAGTGCTCTCCATTGCGAGATATTAGAAATTTTCTTATCTTTTGCCCAATATAGACGCGTNAATCTTACAAAATTATCAATTCCTAATTTATATAAAATTGCTCTAACCTCTTTNACAGATTGATANCTTTTGATTTCATTTTTAGAGTTTATTAATAGATCAATAATTTTCTTTTCTTTATTAGAAAAACTAAAACATTTCAGATTACTTATCTTGTCAATATTCTTAGGTATTAGCGTAACAAATTTTAAAAGGGTATCTTCGTTTAAAAAGATTTCATTATCGATATCAATCATTCGATTATAGACTTTTACATCTACTGGATGAGAAAAAATTAATTCAAGTATCCCATCCTCCTCCATAAAGTTTATTATCTTACCCGAATTATCATTATCTAGAATTTTAAAAAATTCCATATGAATTCTTTCAGATGATAAATTAACGATACTGCTTGCATTTTTTTTTATTAATCTTCTTGTTTCGCTATCAACTGATGAGTCATAAAATGATAAAAATCGGTAATATCTNAGTATCCTTAGATAATCTTCTTTTATTCTTTTTTCTGGATCTCCAATAAATTTAACAATGCCACTATTTAAATCTGAAACCCCATCAAATGGATCATAAATATCACCATCAGAATTCATATATAATGCATTTATTGTAAAATCTCTTCTTGATGCATCTACGGCCCAATCGTCGGTAAACTCTATATCTGCATGACGTCCATCATAATTTGTATCTTTTCTTAAAGTGGTGATTTCAAATGTTTGATCATTAATAAATGCACTAATTGTTCCATGAGACAATCCAGTAGGAACGGTTTTTATTCCTGCTTTTGATAATAAACTAATTACTTCATCAGGGATTAATTTTGTAGCTATATCGATATCTTTAGTTTCAATATTCCTTAAATAATTTCTAACATAACCTCCAACAATGCGTGAGGTTTCATTCTTGTGATTAAGAATTTTTAGCACCTTTTGACAATCTTTATTCTGAAAGAAATTAGATAAATCCATATCAGTTATCAGTTTCCTTGAAATATCCATCTTTCAATTCACCGTCGATAACCTGAGGGGGAATATAATCTAAGTTCTTTGAAGATGTATCCGATAAACGAAAAAAAACTAAACTAGATAGAAACATTAATATGGATATTAATGTAACCCAAAAAGTTTTTTTATTTGTAAATTTACTATTTGATAAAATTACCCATAAAAAATAAACAAAAAATGGGATAAGAAAATATAATAGATGATATAAAATTTTAAGCATTGGATTTTATTCTATCAAAAAGGTTAACTAACATACCGGCAGTTGCCCCCCATATATTATAATCAAAATAATTTATTGTATAATAATGTCTAACAGCACCATTCCAAAACCCACTCTTCAGAACATGATTGTCTGAATCTAAAATAAATTCTAAAGGGACTTCAAATAATTCATCGACTTCTAATTTATTAATCTTTTTTGTAAATTTCTCTTTTACAAAAGCAACAACGGGTAAAATTCTAAATCCCGTTCCAGTTTCATAAGTATCTAAATAACCACATACCTCTATCTCATTGCTTAAAATACCGATTTCCTCTTCTGCTTCTCTTATTGCTGCCTCAGTAGCAGTCTCATTTTTTTCAACCTTGCCTCCAGGAAAAGCAATCTGACCTGAATGTTGCTCTAGGTGAATTGATCGTTTAGTAAGTATAACTTTAGGGCTGTCTACATCCGTGATGCCAATAAGCACTGAAGCTAGTCGTAATTTTTTTGCATCTATTCTATCATTTGGATTATCAATAAGATCAAAATCACTTTTTTTTCCGGGAAAGAAATTTAATTCCTCTTTTGATGGTGGCGAAAGATCAATTGCTCTAGTAATTCTTTTTTTCCATATATCGCTAGTCATCGATAATAACTTCCTTTGAATCTGAAAAAGGAAAAAAGCTACCGCCTGACCAAATGCCAAATTTATCTTCAAAATGTTCTGCCAATTCAATTAATTCATAAAAAACAGATCTTGAAATTTTTGCTTCTAAATTTCTTCTAATTAAAACATAAGGGGCGGGTTCTTTTGTTTTTTTATTTATATCAACTCTTATAGGATAATCTTTCGAAGCAACAATAGTATCATCTACATTAGTATTAAATTTAAGATTTAACTCTTTACCTTTACCCAGAACTTCAACATATGTTGCTATAAAAGGCGCGTCTTCTACTTTAATCAAAACCTTTTCTACCGGTGTAACCAAAACATAAGTATTGTCATCTTCCTTTCGCAAAATTCTTGAAAAGAGTTTTACAATTCTTTTTCTTCCTATTGGAGTTCCCATATAGTACCAAGTACCATCTCGTTTAATCTCCATTCCAATATCACCACAATACTCAGGGTTCCATTGGTCAACTGGAGGAAGTCCGTCAGTACTTTTCTCATTGAGCTCAGTTGCAAATTTAATAATTTTACTTAAATCTGACATAGTAAGATGATATATATATGATTTCTTATCCATGTTTTATTAATTTTTTTATTTTGTGAGGTTTTCAATGGGTGTTTTAGAAGGAAAAGTTGTTTTAATAACTGGCGCAGCTAACGGAATTGGCAAAGAAACAGCGCTTCTAGCTTCAAAGGAAGGAGCTAAATTAGTTATCAATGATTTAGGAGGATCAGTTTCTGGAGGTGATGAAGGTGATAAAAACCCTATAGAGCTTGTAGCTGAAGAAATTAAAAAAAATGGTGGTGAAGCAGTNACTAACTCTGACTCAGTTACATCAAAGAAAGGAACTGAATTCATGATTCAGCAGGCTTTAGACACATATGGTGAATTACATTCTATAGTTAATCCTGCTGGTATTCTCAGGGATAAAATGTTTCATAAAATGGATGATCAAGACTGGGATGCTGTAATAGATGTTCATCTCAATGGTAGTTACAATATTTGTAGATCAGCGATCAACTTCTTTAGAGATCANGAAGAGGGAAATTTTGTATTATTTACATCAACAACAGGNTTAATCGGAAATATTGGTCAAGCAAACTATGCCGCTGCAAANCTTGGAATAGCAGGTTTGTCTCGGATTATCGCTATGGANAATGAAATTAAAAATGTTAGGTCAAATATCATTGCTCCATTTGCTTGGACAAGAATGATTGCCACTATTCCTATAAAAGATGAGGCCTCTAAAGAAAGAGTAGAAAGAATGAAAAATGCTATGCGNGCAGATCAAGTTGCACAAACCGTAGTCGCGCTTTGTTCGCCAGACTGTAAACTAACAGGTCAAATTTTATCTGTTAGAGGAAATGAAGTAGTCTTATTTAATCAACCAAGGCCCATTAAAAGTCTGGTTGATAAGGAAGGCTGGACACCAGAGAAACTTTTGGATTCAGCATTTCCAGCATTTGAAGCAGTTGGTCAGGATTTAGGGGCAACTGTAAGTGTATTTCCTTATGAACCTTTCTAATATAAAGAAATAATATAAATTACATATAAGGCTAACCCAAATGATCCAAGGTAAATTTTCTTGGTTTGAATTCTTGTTAGCAAATAGAGCCACAGTGCTGAAAAAATTAAATAGTATAAACTTATAAAAGAAAAATTCTCAGGAACAATGATTGCACCAAATAAAGAAGAAATTCCTAATGCACCTAGAACATTTATAATATTTGATCCCAAAATATTACCTAACAAAACCTTTTCAGCTTTATTCTTAACAGAAGCGAAAGTTACGGCCAACTCAGGAAGTGATGTTCCAATTGCAGCAAGGGTAAGCCCTAAAACTGCTTCTGGAATATTATAATAAGCAGCAAAATCTTTTAGACCTTTTATAAAAATGTCTGAGCCTAAGAACAAAAGAAAAAAACCAACAAAAATACTTATCGATAATTTTAAGTAATTATCGTTCGCATCTATTTCATCTATTTCAATGTTTTTATTGAAAAAACTATAAGAACAATAAAAATATATTGGCAGCAGTAAAATCATAAGGAAAGATAAAGGTGTCTTAATTGAACCTATGATTAAAAATATTGAAAGCAACAAAGTTACTGCCAACATAACAAACATATCACCTATCGAAACAACTTTTAGTATATTGTCCTTTGCTATGAGAAGACCAAAACTAAAAACTAAAAGGATATTAGCAATATTTGATCCCACTACACTGCCAAGAGCTATATCTGATGAATTATTTATTACAGCATTAGATGCAACAAAGATTTCAGGGACTGAAGTCCCAAAACCAATTATTACTATCCCAATTATCATGGGAGAGATATTAAGCTTTCTTGCTAAGCCGCTAGAACCTTTGACTAGGTAATCACCTCCAAAAGAAAGCAAAATAATGCCTATAATTATTGAAATGTAAAAGAACATAAGAATAACTAACAAGTATTAGTATATTCGTCTATATTTTTCTATTTTATACAAAATTTAACAAAATTTATCGATTTTTTATCATATTTTATACAAATTCTATAAAAATTATGTAGTTTTTTATCAAATTTCATCAAAAATCATCAAAAATTTGAGTTTTTCGTATATGAGTACTTGACACTTGTTATCATCATAACTATCTAAGCTATACCCAATTTAAACCTAATAAAGTTTATAAAGAAAATTGGGGGGAGTTTTAAACTTAATTATTTTTATTTAGGAGAAAAAATATGAAATTTCGTCCATTACACGATCGTGTATTAGTTAAGAGATTAGATGAAGATGAGAAATCACCTGGAGGTATTATTATACCTGATACTGCAAAAGAAAAACCTTCTGAAGGAAAAGTTGTTGCTGTTGGAAGTGGAACTAAATCTGAGGATGGCAAGGTAACCGCTCTTGATGTTAAGAAAGGTGATAAAATTCTATTTGGTAAATGGTCAGGAACTGAAGTTACAGTTGATGGTGACGATTTAATAATCATGAAAGAGTCCGATATTTTAGGAATAATCGGCTAATTAAAAAAATATTTTTGGAGGAAAAAAATGTCAAAAGAAGTAATTTTTGGAAGTGAAGCAAGAACAAAGATGTTACACGGTGTCGATATTCTTGCTGACGCAGTTAAAGTTACATTAGGACCTAAGGGAAGAAATGTAGTAATTGATAAATCTTTCGGTGCACCAAGATCTACTAAAGATGGAGTAACTGTAGCGAAAGAAATTGAATTAGAGGATAAGTTTGAAAATATGGGAGCTCAAATGGTTCGTGAAGTAGCTTCTAAAACAAATGATGAAGCTGGTGACGGAACAACAACCGCTACAGTTTTAACTCAATCAATAGTTAGAGAAGGTTCAAAAGCAGTTGCAGCAGGTATGAATCCAATGGATGTTAAAAGAGGAATTGATGCAGCAGTAAAAACAGCTATAGAAAATTTAACTAAAAGATCCAAAAAAGTGAAATCAAATGAGGAAGTTGCTCAAGTAGGAACAATTTCCGCTAACGGTGAAGCCGAAATTGGAAATATGATTGCAGAAGCTATGCAAAAAGTTGGTAACGAGGGTGTAATAACTGTCGAAGAAGCAAAAAGTTTAGACTCTGAACTTGAAGTTGTTGAAGGAATGCAATTCGACAGAGGTTATTTATCACCTTACTTTATAACTAATGCAGACAAGATGATTACAGAATTAGAAGATCCACTAATTTTACTACATGAATCAAAATTATCTAATTTACAATCTATGCTTCCTATCCTTGAATCAGTAGCTCAATCTAGTAGAGCATTGTTAATCATTGCTGAGGACATAGAAGGAGAAGCTCTTGCTACTCTTGTTGTGAACAGATTAAGAGGTGGTCTAAAAGTTGCGGCTGTTAAAGCTCCTGGATTTGGA
>PBXC01000028.1 GCA_002728335.1 Rhodobiaceae bacterium | reverse complement strand
ATTTGATAAATTTCTATTTTTACAATCTAGAGGTTTATCAATAGCCCATATAAAATTACTATTAGATATAAAATGTCTAAGCCCCCAAAATGCAATACCTTTATCATCGGTATAAAATAAAACTCTTCCATTTGATTTAAGTGATCTTGAAATTTCACTTACACTAGCATTATTGATAATCCTTCTTTTCCAATGTCTTTTTTTTGGCCAAGGATCTGGGAACATAATTAATACTTCATCTAAAAAGTTTGTTTTTAATAACTTCAAATAATCAAAAGCATCACCATAAAAAAGTCTGATATTTTTTAATTTATGTTTTTCAATATTTAAAAGAAGTTGAGCTATTCCTTTTTTATAATATTCAATGCCTATGAATAAATTATCAGGATAACTTATTGCGCTTTGCAAAAGTTTTTCACCTGTACCAAAACCTATTTCTAATGACTTAAGATTGAAATCATTTAATTTCTCCAATTCAAAAAATGATTCTATGGAAATCTTTTCTTGATATAGCTCAAGAATTAACTGCTGGTCTTTTGTTAGAGATCTATTTCTTGAACTAAAATAATTTTTAAAGGTTTGACCATTAAAGAAATTCATTTTTGAATTCATCAGATATATTTAAGGTTTCCCATGTAAAACAGCCATTTTCATTAGGTGCTCTTCCAAAATGTCCATAGGATGATGTTTCTGAAAAAATAGGGTTACTTAAACCAAGCATATTTATTATTCCTCTAGGGGATAAATCGAACCTATCTTTTATAAACTTTTCTACTTTACTTGCTTCAACTTTTTTATTCCCATGTAAATCAACAAAAATTGATAATGGTTCTGAAATACCAATAGCGTAAGAAAGTTGAATTGTGCATTTTTCAGAGATACCTGAGTGTACAATATTTTTAGCCAAATATCTTGCAACATATGCAGCTGAACGATCAACCTTTGTAGGATCTTTTCCAGAAAATGCTCCGCCCCCATGAGGAGATGCACCACCATAAGTATCAACAATAATTTTTCTCCCAGTTAGGCCTGTGTCACCTACGGGCCCACCTATAACGAAATTACCTGTTGGATTTACTAATAGTTTTGTTTTTTCTGTATACCAATCACTTGGTAAAATATCTTTACACAATACTGCAATTTGTTCGTTTAAATATTCCTGAGTTGTATCTTCAGTATGCTGAGAGGAAACAACTATTGAATCAATATATTTTGGCTGATCATTTTCATAAAAAAGAGTTAATTGAGATTTTGAGTCTGGAAGCAATCCTTGAATAATATTGTTTTTTCTTTTATCTGCTAAATTTTTAAGAATTTGATGAGAATAGGATAGAGTAGCTGGCATTAGCTCTGTTGTTTCATTACAAGCATAGCCAAACATAATTCCTTGATCACCAGCACCTTCAGAGCTATTTCCAACTGCATCAACGCCCCTCGCTATGTCGGGTGATTGTTCATGCAAACGAGTCATTATGGTTACATTTTGATAATTAAAATCACCAAAATTATAACCTATATCTTTAATCACATTTCTTGTAATAGACTCAATATCGTTTTCTGAAATTTTTGCTTCTGATCTGACTTCTCCTGAAATTACTACTAAATTAGTAGTCACAAGGGTTTCCACTGCTACTCGCGAGTCTTTATCTTCAGATAGATAAGCATCCAAAATAGTATCAGATATCTTATCACAAATCTTATCTGGGTGGCCCTCTGAAACAGACTCAGATGTAAAAAAATAATTTCTTGATTGATCAACCATAATTTTTTTTCTTCTTTAAAAGAANCATTATTATTAAGGTTAATANCAATACACTAAAAAATAAAAAATCTCCAACTTTACTATAAAATGTTTCATTGGTTTTTTTAGCTANAGGAGAAACTATAGATCCTTTTGACTCAAGCTCAACNAAATCAATAACNCTNCCATAGGGATCAATAATTGCTGATATNCCNGTATTTGCTGATCGAAAAACTGGGGTACCTTGTTCAATAGCTCTGAATCGTGATGAAATGAAATGCTGATATGGTCCTGAACTATTTCCAAACCAAGCGTCATTAGTAATATTAACAATAAAATCNAGATCTTCTTTATTTGGATTAATCTCTTCTGGAAAAATTATTTCATAACATATAGCTATTCTAGCATTACCTAAACTTGTATTGATAGTTTTNANTTCTTCACCGCTNTCAAAGCCAATATCACCAGTGACAATTTTTAGAAAAGGCAATTTTGATAAAAGGTTCTTAAAGGGCATATATTCACCAAAAGGTACAAGATGTGTTTTATCATAAACCGCTTTAATCTCTTTACTTTGATCAATTAACAAAGCTGAATTTCTAAACTTTTCGTTTTGAAAAGTAACATTNCCAATTAATATTTCACTTTTTGATGATATATTATCTATAATAAACTGAATTACCTCAGGATTATATTGCAACAATAAAGGTACTGAACTTTCAGGCCAAATTATAAGATCCGCTTCATGNTTGTTTGATAAATCAATTANGTTTTTTACATCTTCATATCTATCAGAGCTATCAATTTTATCACTTTGTAAAACATTTGGCTGTATAACACTTATGACGCGATTATTTATAAATNTATTTTCTTTGATCCTTGCTGATCCATAAAAAAAGATGATTGGCAATATGCTTAATAAAATTAAAGCCTTGAAATAGTCTATTTTTTTCCAAAAAAACAAAACGAATTGTGCGCACAATATCAATAAGAAAGTAGCTAAATATTGGCCAGTAATAGAAAATATTTGCATAAAATTATCATGTGCAGCAAGAGCATGAGAAAAATTATTCCATGAAAAACCTGTAAAAATNTTTCCTCTTAAGAATTCACCAATAGAAATACAAGCGGCTAGAGAAATCGTCTTGATAAATTTTGTATCCCAAAAAATTGTTGGAATAATAAAACTTGGAGATGCAAAAATCAGCATTAAAAAAGGTAAACCAAAAAGAGTAATATATTTAAAGGAAGATAATTCAGGCTTGTATTCAAAAGCATAAATAATCCATGAAAAACCAAAAAGGAAATAAAAATAAAGAAATCCACCTAGCAAAATAAATATCGAAATAAACCTCTTTCGATATTTTTGGTTTCTAATTATTTTATCAAGAATGATGTGAAGAATAGGAAAAATTAAGAAAATAAGAAAAAAGAAATTCCATGGGGCCTGAACCAAATTAGCAATTGCACCCAAAAGGGATGTGACTAAAAAAAATTTAAACATATTTATCTATTAAAATTTTAGTTATTCTCGATCAGCTTTAATTCTTAATCTTACCTTTTTTATTCTTCTAGAATCAGCATCTGTGATTTCAATCTCAAAACCAAGAGGGTGATTGATTAATTCACCCCTTTGAGGAACTCTACCAGCTAAAACAAANACTAAACCACCTATAGTGTTAATTTCTTCATCAATATCATCAGTAAATAACGATTTTCCAACAATATCATTTATTTCTTCAATAGAAGCTCTTGCTGAACTATCAATATAATTATCGTAGATCTTTATTCTATCCAAATCTTCTTCAAATAATTCATCTTCTATTTCGCCAATAATTTCCTCAATTAAATCCTCAATAGTTACTAAGCCATCAGTTCCTCCATACTCGTCAATTACTAACGCCATATGAATTCTTGATGTTTGCATTCTTACAAGAAGATCTCTTGATTTCATTGAAGGTGGAACAAAAAGTATTTCTCTTAAAAACTTTTCTATATCAATATCATCAAANTTTTTATCTGAAAAAACACTTATAAGATCCTTCATATGTAACATTCCAATGGGATTATCAAGGGTTTCCTTATAAACAGGTATTCTAGAATGATTGGATTCAGAAAAAATTTTTAATATATCTTTAACATCGGTATCAAGTTCAAGCCCCACAATATCTGCGCGAGGNACCATACAATCCTCCACCCTTGATTCTCCAAATCCTATAACATTATTAAGCATGTTTTTTTCTTCAGGAGTTAGTTCTCTTGAAGAATTATCAGAAGTATCAATAATATTATTAATATCCTTAGAGTTTTCATTATTGTTGGNNCGGAATAATTTTATCTTAGAAAAAATACTCATTTACACTTTATCCTCATAAGGGTTTGAAATATNTAAAAGTTTTAAAAGCTCAATTTCTTTTTTTTCCATGATTGTAGAATCTTCCTCACTATCGTGAGCAAAATCTAGCAAATGCAAAAATCCGTGAATAACCATATGAGCTAAATGACTCATGAATGTCTTATTTTGCTCTTTAGCTTCGCTTAAAATTTTTTCCTTAGATATCACAATATCTCCAATCATTTTTAATTCACTGGATATATTAGCATTAGCAATTGAAAACGATAAAACATTTGTTGATTTATCAATATTTCTATATTTTTTATTCAATTCTCTTATCTCATTGTTATTTGTAAGTAGAACACTTACTTCATGCTCCAATTCATTAGAATCTAGAAGATTTTCGAATGCATGTTCTAAAACTTCATTTACAAATGAAACTTCACTATCTACCCATTCTCTAGTTTTTTTTATAAAAATTGATTTTGATTTATTCATTTTTGTTTTTCAAGCTTAGAATAAGCCTTAACAATCTTGTCTACAAGACGATGCCTGACAATATCTTTATTTTGAAAATTCACTACATCAATTCCTTCGTCTTTAGGTACCAATTTTAATATCTCTTTTAAACCTGATGAACTCCCAGCAGGTAAATCTATTTGGGTTATATCGCCTAAAATTACCATTTTTGAGTTACGGCCCAATCTTGTGACAAACATTTTCATCTGCATATTTGTTGTATTCTGTGCTTCATCTAAAATGATGAAAGCATTTTCTAATGTTCTTCCTCTCATAAAAGCTAAAGGAGCTATCTCAATTACCCCATTATCCATATTACTTTCTAATATTTTTTTGGGCATGAGATCGTTTAAAGCGTCATATAAAGGTCTTAGGTAAGGGTCAATTTTTTCTTTTAAATCGCCTGGTAAAAATCCCAACCTTTCTCCTGCTTCAACTGCAGGTCGTGAAAGTATTATTCTTGAAATTTGATTATTAATTAAGCTTTGGACAGCTGCAGCTACTGCCAAATAAGTTTTTCCAGTTCCAGCTGGGCCAACTCCAAAGACTAAATCATTATTATTTATAGCGTCGACAAATTTTTCTTGGTTTTTTGATCTGGCATATATTTTTTTATTTTTAGTTTTTATTAAAAATTTATCTTTTTCTATTTTTTTGCTTTTAAGGAAAACATCTATGTCTTTTATGCCTAATATAATTCCATTATCTAATTCATTATATAGTTCCATGATTTTGTCAGCTGCCATCAAGCTTGATTCATGATCTCCTGAAATCTCCAAAATATTTCCACGATAAGAAATTGCTACTCCGTAATAATTCTCAAACTTTGCAAGGTTCTNNTCNTGATTGCCATATAATTCNGGTAAAAATGAATTATTTTCAAANTCAATNGTGTGCTTTTTGTTNTTNTTATTTATCTGNTTTCTTTTTTGCATCTAATGTAATATTTCACCTGATAGACTATTCTCATTAACTTTTAAAACTTTTATATCCACAATATTACCAATACAGGAGCTATCAGATTGAAAATGAATAGATTGTAAATATGGAGATCTTCCAGAGAAATAACCTTGGGTTGTTTCTTTTTCAACCAATACCTGAAGGTTTTCGTTTAAAAATCTTTTATTATATTTATACATGCTTCGTTTTATTTCATCTTGTAATCTTTGAAGTCTCTCTGATTTTATCTTTTCATCAATTTGATTTTCCATTTGCCCAGCGGGTGTGCCAGGTCTTGGTGAATATTTAAAACTGTATGCATGAGCATAACCAATTTTTTTTATTATTTCTTCTGTCTTATTAAAGTCATCTTCAGTCTCACCTGGAAAACCAACTATAAAATCACCAGATATAGCAATATCTGGTCTTATAGATTTGAGCTCGCTAATAATTTCTACATATTCCTCTGAAGAATAATTTCTATTCATATTTTTCAAAACTTTATTAGATCCCGACTGGATGGGTAAATGAAGATANGGCTGAAGTTTTTCAACATCCCTAAAACTAGAAATTAATTTATGATTCATGTCATTTGGATGGCTTGTGGTAAATCTTATTCTTTTAAGATCTAATAAAGAAAGTTCGTATATCAAATCAGCAAAATCCATTTTCTTTCCATTACTGTTTGACCACGCATTAACATTTTGTCCCAACAAAATAATTTCTTGAACACCAGTACTTATTAGTTGATTTGCTTCATCTTTTATTTCTAAAAATGACCNAGAGGTCTCAACCCCTCTGGTATATGGAACAACACAAAATGTGCAGAATTTATCACAACCNTCNTGAACAGACAAAAATGCACTAATAGCTCTGTTATCTTTTAATCTTTTTGGGAGTTCTGTAAATTTATCTTCATTTGGCGGCTCTATATCGACTATCGCTTTTTTCTTATTTAAATTATCGTTTTCAAAAGATTGTAAAATATCNGGAAGATGATGATAAGTTAAAGGTCCAAAGACCAGATCAATAATTGGCGCTCTTTTAACAAGTTCTTCTCCTTCAGCTTGGGCAACACAACCAGCAACGGCAACTATTGTTTTCTCTTTTTTACCAGATATATTTTTTTTAATTCTTCCCAATTCTGAATATATCTTTTCAGTTGCCTTTTCACGTATATGACAAGTATTTAAAATAACCAAATCTGCATCTTCAACNGAATTAACAGAGTCATAATTATGAGAGCTCATCATTTCTTGCATACGATCACCATCATAAACATTCATCTGGCAACCAAAGTTNTTAATATATAGGCCCTTTTGGGTGTTTTTATNTGAAGTCATTATTTGATTTCTTTATTGCTTCTTTCTTGCATAGAGCTCGAGTCTATGATCAACCAACTCGAAACCTAATTCTTCNGCAATCTTTTTCTGCAGAATTTCTATTTCTTCATTTTGAAATTCTATTATAGTTCCATTTTCAATATCTATCAGATGGTCATGGTGATCTTTCTCCTGAAAGTTCTCATACCGAGATCTTCCATCGCCAAACTCATGTTTGATTAAAATACCAGACTCTTCAAAAAGCCTGACCGTTCTGTAAACAGTTGCTACAGAAATATTGCTATCAATTGCAACTGCTCTTTTATGTAATTCTTCGACATCTGGGTGATCAGTTGATTCATCGAGAACTTTTGCAATAACTCTTCTTTGNTCAGTAAGCCTCAATCCTTTATTTTCACATAATTCTTCTATACTCATTCGTAAATACCTTTAACCCAAATATAAGCACTATATATATGTTTTTTGCAATAATAACCCATCCTGATATGAATTATNGCTCTTATAATAATTTTTTATATTCTTTATGCAAATAAATCCTAATTTTTCATAGAAATTTCTTGCTAAATCATTGTTTATATTGACTTCTAAGAAACACTTAGAAATTTTTCTTTCTTCAAATNATCTCTCGATCTCATTAAATAAGATCAGACCAAGCCCCATATTTCTAAATTTAGTTTCAATTTCAATCGATAAAATTTCTACTTCATCCATTAAAATCCTAAAAAGGCAATATCCTATTGGTANAGAATTATAAATAAGAATTATCCCTTCTCCTCCACCTTTTTCTAATAGATTCTTAATTTCATCTTCATTCCAATTTATGGTGTATTTATCTTTTTGAATTTTCTCTAATATTTGGCAGTTTGATTTGTCTAATTTTTTAAAATCTATTTCTTTTTTTTCATATACCATGATGATCTAACTTTTTCTGCAGAGGGGTTAGAAAAATAATTTAACTCCTCTAATTTATTAAGTTCGAGATTACTGTTTTTAATTTTTAATACTAGATCTAAGGACATATCTCCTAAATTTCTCTCAATTAAATTAAAGTTTTCTATATTTATTTGNTCATTTTGTAATGAGTTTATGACGGCAACATAATTATTTTTTGAAAATTGATTTTCTAANTCTGCTTTTTTAAGTTTTAAAATGTCNGAAGAACTATCNCTATTTTTTTCAAATACTTTTACAAAAAATTCATTTCCCCTTGAAGGCATAACACAAATATAGCTTTTATCTTTTATTAATTTCTCGTTTTCAAATATGGATAGTAAATCTAATGAGGATATCGAATAAACAGGTAAAGATAATCCCTTGGCAATACCAAGTGCNAAAGAGACACCTACCCTTATACTTGTAAAATTTCCTGGTCCATTTGTAACAACAAGATTGCTAATATCTTTTATGTCTTTTTTTGCTTTCTTAAATGTTTCAAGGGTGACTGAAGTAATGGTTTCTGATTGAAGTTTATTAGAANTATTANAAGTATAAAAGCAATGCATATTACTATCGATAATTGANGCTGAGCATGATCCATATGTTGTATCAATTATNAGAGAATTCATTAGAGAATTTTACATATTTCATCAAAATCAAATCTAGGAGATCTATCAAATAATTTAGAATGATCCCCATAACCAAGATTACATATAAAATTTGACTTAAAATCAGTATTATTAAAGAATTCTTTATCTAAACCCTCATTGTCAAAACCAGACATTGGCCCACAATCTAAACCTAATAANCGCGCTGAAATAATAAAATATGCTCCTTGTAGAGAACTATTTCTAAAAGCAGTCATTTCAGCAAACTCCTCAGACCATGAGAACCAATCTTTAGCTTCAGGATTATGAGGAAAAAGCTTGGGTATATGATTATAAAACTTTTTATCATAGGCTATTATTGCTGTTATTGGGGCTGATAAAGTTTTTTCAACATTTGACTCAATAACATATTTAATTAATCTCTNTTTAGCTTCGGATGTTTTTATAAAAATTATTCTTGCTGGTGAACAGTTAGCGCTTGTTGGACCCCATTTCATAATATCATAGAGTTCATGCAAAAGGTTATCAGGTACTTCTTTTGGTAGCCAATCATTATGTGACCTACCATTAATNAATATATCTTCGGGTTTACTCATTCTGAAGCGGTACTACACTTTGTACTTCAGGAATATAATGCTTCAACAAGTTTTCTACACCATTTTTCAAGGTCATAGTAGAAGCTGGACATCCATCACAAGAACCTCTCATGCTAATATATACAATACCATCTTCAAATTTATTGAAAATGATATCACCACCATCGCGTGCAACAGCAGGGCGAACTTTCTCTTCAATTATTTCGTTTATTTTAATTGAGGTTTCATCATTTAATTCTTTAATATCCTCAGGAATAGTATTTGAATTTTCATTATTTAGGAAAGGCAAACCAGAAACATAATGATTAGAAATACAACTCAATACTTCTGTTTTAGTATTTTCCCAATCTTTATCTTTTAAGGTTACTGTAATAAAGTCAGATGCTAAGTAAACACCACAAACTCCCTCGATCGAAAAAAGAGAAAGTGCAATAGGGGAAGATTTAGCTGTGTCTGAGTCTTTAAAATATACGGAAGGTAATTCACCCAGTACTTCTTCTCCAGGTATAAATTTTAAAGTTTCTGGATTTGGCGTTTCTTCAGTTTGTATAAACATTTTTCACCTATTTATTAATACCAACAAGTTTGTCAATAGTTTCGCTTTTCATATCACCTGGTATTACAACAACTGGAATAGAAAATCCAGACTTTGATATAAATTCAACCAATTCACCCGGTGAATCACCCTGATTATTTGATGCAATTACTAAATACCCTATATCTGATTTATNCTTAATAATTTCATTTACAATACTGATTTTTGAACCATGTAAGATCTCATAAGAGATATTTACCTTTGAAAAACTGGAAATATTTCTTTGAAGCTCATCAATTAGTAATTTTGTGTTTTGTTCTGCTTCCTCAATAATTTTTCNCTCTACACCCAACCAATGAGTTTCTTTTTGATTATCTATTGCGACAATGACAAATAATTCTTTTTCAGCAAGCTCTGATCTTCTTGCAGCATATCGAACCGCGGATTCACATTCGGGTGTTCCATCAATAACTACTAAAAAATTACCGGTCAATTTTTACTCCTATAATCATCCTAATCCGACTATAGATTTTACTTCTTCAATAATAGGATCAGATTTTTCTCTAGCTTTAATCATCCCATTATGAAGTATTTNCTTTANATATGTCTTATCATCTTTCAATTCTAAAAATTTATCTCTAATTGGCGCAATTTCATCTGTCACAGCCTCACATAGTTCTTTCTTAAAATCAGATAATTGNTTTCCCTCAAAATCTATTATTATATTTTCNATTTTCTTTCCTGAAAAAGCTCCATATATATTTATTAAATTATTTATTTCCGGTCTTTCATCAAGTTCTTCAATAGTTACTGGCATAGGCAATGAGTCAGTTTTCGCTTTCATAATTTTCTTCATTATAAGATCATTATCATCAGCAAATTCTATTCTTGTCATCTCAGATGTATCTGACTTAGACATTTTTTTTGAGCCATCACGTAAAGACATCACTCTTGATGCCACTGGCAAAATCATGGGTTCTGGTATTGGGAAAAATCCAACTTCATTACTTTTGCAAAAATCATTATTAAATTTTTGAGCTATATCTCTTGTGATTTCTAAATGTTGCTTTTGGTCATCTCCCACGGGAACTAAATTTGCGTGATATAAAAGAATGTCTGAAGCCATAAGATTTGGATAAACATATAATCCTACCGAAACTTTTTCCCTATTTTTGCCAGCTTTCTCTTTAAATTGAGTCATTCTATTAAGCCAACCGATCCTTGAGACACAATTCAAAATCCATGCTAATTCAGCATGAGCTGGTATTTGGGATTGAACAAAAATTGTCGCTTTACTTGGGTCAATTCCAGACGCGATATAGGCTGCTGCTACTTCATATATATTCTCACTTAGAATTTTAGGGTCTTGCCAAACCGTTATCGCATGAAGATCTACAATACAAAAAATTGAGTCATAATCATTTTGAACATTTACAAAATTTCTAATTGCTCCAAGATAATTCCCAATATGAAGAGATCCTGTAGGCTGTACTCCAGAAAATACTCTTTCTTTATTTTTTTTATTCATNNATGAATTAAAAATCCTTAATAAAAGTCTTTATATCATCTTTCCTATAAAGACCTACCAAAAATAGGAACAATAANTAAGTAACTATCCCTATTAAAACAAGAATAANTAGAGTAANGACTGGATAAGAAAGATTAATATTAGTAATTAAAAAGTTTATTAAAANAGACATTAATGTTGAACAAAAAATTATTTTTATAAAATCTAACAAAGTATCTTTAGTAAAAAAGACCAAAGATAGTTCTCTTAATTTAATATAAAATATTAAAGCATGAATCCATGCTGAAAAAGAAGTAGCATAAGCAATACCAATAACTCCATAGTTAATAAATAAGGGAATTGATAGAACTATATTTACTGAAATTGCAAAAAGACTATATCGTAAAGGCCTTCTTGTATCTGACATTGAATAGAAAACAGATGAGAATATCCTTATTAAAACAAAAGCTGGAAGACCTATTGAAAAACCAATCAGGACATTTGATACAATACTAACTTCATTTTTACCAAAAACTCCATACTCATAAATAACACTCACAACAATCTCAGATAAAACAATTAAACCAAAGGTAGCTGGTATTATTAATACCAAAGCAAATTTGAGGGTGCTATTTATAAGATTCTTAATTTCCTCTTTTTGTTTATTAATATTCAGTGAGGCTAGGTGAGGCAGGATGACAGTTCCAATAGAAATGCCGATTAAGGCAAGAGGAAGTTGGTAAAGCCGTTCAGCATAATATAATACTGATATACCACCTTCTTTGAATGATGAAATAAATCCTGAAATCAAAATATTAAACTGAACAGCAAAACCAGATATTGTTTGAGGCCAGGCAAGGTTTGAAAAATCTCTTAATGACTTGTCTCTCTTTTTTCTAATAAACCTCAATGAAAAGTTTTGTTTTTTCAAGATATAAAAAATCAAAAGAAAATGCACCAAACCTGATATTGAAACTGCAAACGATAAAAGGAACCCCCTATCTATAATACTAAGATCAGGAAATAAAAGAGCAGTAATTAAAAAGATATTTAAAAATATTGGCGCTAAGGATGTTACAAAGAATTTACCCTGATTATTGATAATTGCTGAACCTAGAGAAGAAAGAGATATGAAAATTATGTAGGGTAGNGTTAATCTAGAATAACTAANAGCTATATCTAATTTTGTTTGATTTTCACTAAATCCACCTGCTAAAAGATAAATTAGCAATGGCATNAAAATTTGNGCTAATANAACCNAAACAGTAATAGTCACAATCATATAAAATAAAATGCTNTCGGCAAAATTTATGGATTTATTNCTATTTTNTAGAAAATCTCTTGAAAAAATTGGTATAAAAGAAGCTGCAAATGCGCCCTCAGATGTTATCCTCCTAAAGATATTNGGTATTCTTAATGCTAAAAAAAAGGCATCAGCAACATAACTTATACCNATAACCCTACTAAATAACATGTCGCGCACTAANCCGAGCAAGCGGCTCATTGCTGTGAAAAAACTAACAATAAAAATGTTTCTTGGTGTTTTTTTATTTTTATACATATTCATCAAAGCTCATTGATTTAATAAGCTCATTTTGTATATTTTTTAACTTGCTTTTAGATGTTATTTTATCTCCGTTTTTTGATAAAACATAAAAAACATCTGTAGCTCTTTCTCCAAATGTAGCAATATGCGCGCTTCTTATATTGATGTTTAAATCAGATATCTTTCTAGTTAAATCGTTAAGAAGGCCTGGTCTATCTTTGCCACTAACTTCAATAACAGAATATTTATTTGAAAGTGAATTATCAATTGATACATCAGGAGAAATATTAAATGCTGATGATCTTTTATCAATGCTATTTTCATAATTTATCATTGGAATATTTTTTTCATTTATGAAGAATAAAATCTTTTGTTTGATTCTTGATAATCTTTTTGGATCAACAATTTTTTTACCAAAATTATCTTGTATCCATAGAATATCGATCACATTATCATTATTCGAAAATATCCTCGCATCAACAATATTAATATTCATCTCAAGACACCCTGATGTAATTCTTTCAAAAAGCCTTTTCTTGTCTTGAGTTATTACTGTCATAATGGTTGAGGAATAATCATCAGAATTATAGAAATCAATAATATTATTTTCTTTATCATCTATTCCTGCATGCCATGTAATTAAATTCTGTATTTGAATCTTTTCTGGGACAGATATCCAATATTTTTCATCTACTAAATTAAACCATCTAATTTTATCTTCTTCACTTACCTCTGTTATTTCTTTTTTTATTCTTTCTTTAATTTCATTTGTTTTATACAGCCTATCCTGCTCGGAATAATTTCCTGTTAAAGCCAAGTAGGTTTCGTTGTAAAGATTCTTTAACAATTCACCTTTCCAGTCATTCCATACTCCTGGACCTACAGCTCTAATATCAGCAACAGTAAGAAATAAAAGGAGCTTTAGTCTTTTTGTATTTTGAATTTTTTCGGCAAAATCTGAAATTGTTACAGGATCGGATATATCTCTTCTTTGAGCAAAGTCACTCATCACAAGATGATCTAACACAAGCCAGGAAATCATTTCTTCATCTTTCTCTGAAAGACCAAGGCGCTTAGCCATTTTTTTGACTACTTTTTGTCCTTCTTCTGAATGATCATTTTCTCTTCCCTTAGCTATATCATGAAAGAAAATGGCTAAAGATAGAATTCTCTTTTCTTTTTCATCAAGACTTAATGAATTAAGTATAGTGTAATCTTTGTTTTCTGAGTGAAAGATTTTGTTTAGTTCCCCAACTGCCTTAATTAAATGCTCATCGGCTGTATAATGGTGATACATATTAAATTGCATTAGTCCCACAATTTTTCCAAAGTCGGGAACAAACTTCCCTAAAACTCCACTTTCATTCATGGCTCTAAGTGTTTTTTCTGCCTCAGGACTGCTTAATATATTTGTGAAAACCTCATTAGTTCTTATATTGTTTCTTAATTTATGATCAATTAATTTTACTGACTTCCTTATAAGCCTAATTGCATTAGGGTGTGCAAATAAATTTTTCTTTTCTAAAAAATCAAAAAATAAAATTATTTTTGAAGGATCTTTTTTGAAAACTTCTTCATTTGATATATTTAACCTTCCACTAGATACATAAAGACCTAAACTTCCACCAGAAGAGATTAATTTTGCTGGAATTTCAAATATTTTTTTTATGTATGAAAAAAATGAAAACTTATCTTTTTGTCTCTCTTCAAGAACAGAACATATTATTCTGGTTAAATCTCCTACCTCTTTAGCAGTAAGAAAATAATGCTTCATAAATCTTTCAACTGGCTTTAGTCCCTTTCTATCATGGTATCCAAGTTTATCAGCCATTTCCATTTGAACATTAAAGTTAATTACATCATTTGGATTTTTTTCTAAAAAATGCAATTGGCATCTAATATGCCAAAGGAAATCTTCACATCTTCTAAAAGCTTCTGCTTCAGATTTAGTAAGAACTCCATTTTTAACCATTTGCTCTGGCCTAGGAGCTTCATAACAAAAATTTGTCATCCAAGATAAACTTTCTAGATCTCTCAGTCCGCCTTTACCATTTTTCACATTTGGCTCAACAAGATATCTAGATTGTCCCTCCTTAATATGGCGTGTTTCTCTCTCTTCAAGTTTTGCAGCAATAAAATCTCCTGGCGATCTTCTGGAAATTGTATTTCGAAATTTCTTATCAAAGACATTTTTGACTTCTTTATCTCCACAAATATATCTTGCATCTAAAAGAGATGTTGTAATTGTTTGATCTTTGGAAGAAAGAGTTAGACATTCATTAATATTTCTCGTTGCATGACCAATTTTTAGACCAAGATCCCAAAGGAAATAAAGTAGATTTTCAGCTATGCTTTCGGCCCATGCAGTTTTTTTGAAGGGCATCAAAAATAACAGATCAATATCTGAACCTGGAGAAATTTTACCTCTTCCATAACCACCAGTAGCAATTATCGCCATTTTTTCAAAATCTGTCTTATTTTGTGAAATATAACTATGAGCATTAAGATAGTTATAATAATTTTTTATCACATGATCGTATAAGTTGGATATTTCTTCAGCGCATTGCGAGCCTTTATAGTGCCCCTCTTCTAAATTTTTCTTTGCCCTTTCTAAAGAATTTTTAATAATATCCTTTGTTGTTGATACAAGCTCTTGATAGATTTGCCTGTTTTCTCTTAAATTAATATCCAAATAAGAGGAAAAAAAATCAAAGGAACTATCATTAATTAATTCTTTAGTTATTTTATTCATGTTTATTTATAATAAAGCTTTTCATTACATTTATTAATATTTTATTCAAAAGTAAAAATTTTAGATAAAGTTATGCATTATAGTAATTAAAATTTATAATAATATATATTTTTATTATAATATTATAAAATACTTGACTGATTTATTATTTTTCTATAGTTAATTCAAAATTGGTAATTTATGGGGCAAAATTGGTATGAGTGATAAGGATAAAAAATCAGGCGAGAGCTATGATGATAAAGAAGCTTTAAGATTTCATGCAGAAGGTAAACCTGGAAAAATTGCAATATCTGCAACAAAACCAATGGAAACACAATCTGACTTGTCCTTAGCATATTCGCCAGGGGTGGCGGCACCTGTTATTGCAATAAGTGAGAAACCAGAAACTGTATATGATTATACTTCAAAAGGAAATTTAGTAGCAGTCATCTCAAATGGTTCAGCCATTTTAGGATTAGGCAACTTGGGTTCTCTTGCGGCCAAACCTGTAATGGAAGGTAAAGCTGTACTATTTAAAAGATTTGCAGATGTTGATGCTATAGATATAGAAATTGATTCAGAAGATGCTGAAATNTTTTCTACAACAGTTGAAAAAATAGGTAGAACTTTTGGTGGAATAAATCTTGAAGATATTAGTGCTCCAGATTGTTTTATTATAGAGAGCGAGCTTAGAGAAAAATTAGATATTCCTGTTTTTCATGACGATCAGCATGGAACAGCTATAATTTCAACTGCAGGCATTATAAATGCNCTAGACCTGACTAATAAAAAAATAGAAGATGTTAAAGTCGTCGTTAATGGAGCGGGTGCAGCAGGAATAGCTTGCCTCGAACTACTNAAGTCTATGGGATTACCTCACGAGAATGCTATTTTATGTGATTCAAAAGGCCCTATCTATATTGGTAGAGATGAAAATATTAACCAATGGAAGGCAGCACATGCAATTGATACAGATGCACGATCTTTAGCAGATGCAATGAGAGGTTCAGATATATTTCTTGGTTTATCTGTTAAAGATGCTTTAACTCAAGAAATGCTCAAAACTATGAATAAGGATCCTATAATTTTTGCAATGGCAAATCCTGATCCAGAGATAGATCCAAAATTAGCAAGANAAGTTAGGCCGGATTGCATAATTGCCACTGGTAGATCAGATTACCCTAATCAGGTAAATAATGTCTTGGGCTTTCCTTATATCTTTAGAGGCGCATTAGATGTCAGAGCAAAGACAATTAATGATGAGATGAAAATAGCATGTGCAGAAGCATTGGCTAAACTTGCAAGAGAGGATGTTCCTGATGAGGTTGCAGCTGCTTACTCTGGTATTAGACCGCGATATGGGCCTGATTATATTATTCCTGCTCCATTTGATCCAAGATTAATTAGAGATATTCCGCCTGCAGTTGCTAAAGCTGCTCAAGAGTCAGGTGTTGCTAGAATGCCAATCGTAGATGAAGATGCCTACAAAAACAGATTATCAGCAAGATTAGATCCTGCAGCAGAAGTAATGCAACCGATATACCAAAAGGCAAAAAGATTGATGAAAAGAGTTGTTTTTGCAGAAGGTGAAGAAGAAAAAGTAATACGAGCAGCATTAAACTTCAGAGAGCTTGGCTTAGGTATTCCAGTATTNGTTGGAAGAAAAGAAAAAATTGAAAAATCTTTATCAGAAATTGGTCANCAACTTCACTCAGGTATTGAAATAGTGAATGCTGAAATTTCAGAAAAATCAGATGAATATGCTAACTATTTGTACTCAAGGCTTCAGAGAAGAGGTGTTTTAACAAGAGACTGCTTGAGGATGGTTAATAATGATAGAAATATATTTTCTGCATGTATGGTATCTTTGGGCGATGCTGATGCTATGGTTACTGGGGTAACAAGAAATTACTCTCTTGCTCTTGAAGATATAAGAAAAGTAATTGATCCAGCTGAAAACAAGAGAATGGTTGGTATTTCAGTAATAATATCTAAAGAAAAAACAGTTCTTGTAGGTGATACTAATGTTCATGATATGCCAAGTGCAGAGGAAATTGCAGACATTACACAAGCTGGAGCAGATTTAGCCAGGAAACTTGGCTTGGACCCTCATGCTGCTCTTCTTGCATATTCTTCTTTTGGTTATCCGGAAGGTGAGCGCTCAACATTTATGAGAGAAGCAGTTGATATACTTGATAAGAGAAATGTAGATTTTGAATATGATGGAGAAATGGCAGCAGATGTTGCTCTAAATCCTGAAGCAATGAAACTTTACCCATTTTGTAGATTGACTGAGCCAGCAAATGTTTTAATTATGCCAGCAATTCATTCGGCATCAATTTCTACAAAGTTATTACAAGAGCTTGGAGGAGCAACTTTAGTAGGGCCTCTTCTAGTAGGGCTATCAAAACCAGTTCAAATTGCTCCAACAGGATGTACTGTTTCTGAACTCGTAAACCTAGCAACTATTGCAGCATGTGATATGGGTAATTAAANCTGGATATTGTCCCAAAATAACTTTGCTATATCTGGACCACCAAGCTCTTTAATTTGTCTAACGCCTGTGGGNCAAGTAACATTTATTTCCGTCAAATACTCCCCNATAACATCAATACCCACAAAATAAAGATCGTAATCTATTAATGTTTTCCTAATTCTTTGACAAATTTCAATATCTCTTGATGACAGTTCAGAAAGTTCAGGCAAACCTCCAACTCCAAGATTCGATCTAAACTCACCTTCGGCTGGAACTCTATTAAGGCAACCAACTGGCTCCCCATTAATCAAAATAATTCTCTTATCTCCTTTTTTAACAATAGGAAGATATTCTTGGACCATTATTGGCTCATATTCATTTGATAAAAAATCTTCTAATTTTTTATCGAACATTTGCTCATCAGCTTCCAGGAGTATTATACCTTCGCCTCCTTTACCATATAATGGTTTCAGAACCACTTTACTTTGTTTGTTAGAAAATTCCTTAATTTCACTAAAATTCTTTGAGATTATTGTTTTAGGCATTAAATCGATAAAATGAGTTACTAATAATTTTTCTGGAGAATTTCTGACACTAACTGGATTATTGATTACGCGAACCCTCTTATCCAAGTGATCTAATAAATGTGTATAGGTTATGTAATGCATATCAAAGGGNGGTTCTTGTCTCATTAAAACANNATCAAAACTATTCAAATCATCGACAAAAGGNTCTCCAAGCTCAAAAAAGTCTNCATTATCATCGAAAAGTTTAAGCTCTTCGACTAGAACTTTTAATTTTCCATCTACAAAAGTGAGATTGTCTGGTAAATATTGATATAATTTAAATTCTCTCTCTTGAGCTTCAAGGCATAAAGCTAAAGTTGTATCACCTTTAATATTAAGCTTACTAACATGATCCATTTGGACAGCAACTTTCATATTAATTTTCCTCTTTTAACTTAATAATTTTATTATAGATTATATTTTTTGAAAAACCTGTTTGATCTGAAATTATTTTAGCTAATTCTGAAGGACGGTATTCTCCCTTAAAAGAATTTATAATTTCTTCTAAATTAATCTCTTCATCTTTTTGTTTATCGCTATAGAGCACAATTACAATTTCACCTTTCAATTTCTTTAATGCAATTTCTTTAGCCACATACTCGATGTTCCCTGTGATTATCTCTTCAAATTTTTTAGTCATTTCTCTACAAATAGCGATTTTTCTATTTCCTAAAATATCAATAAGATCTTTTAAGGTTTTATTAATTTTATTGGCTGTTTCAAAAATAATTATTGTTGTTTTCAATCTTTTTACATCTTCGAGTAAATTTCTTCTAGGTTGAATTTTTGTAGGTAAAAACCCCAAAAAATAAAAGTTGTTTGTCGGCAAACCAGAAAGTGTGAGCGCAGTTATAGGAGAAGATACTCCGGGGACAGCAGTTACATAAAGATCATTATCCTTAAGCTCAGAAACTAACTTATAACCTGGATCAGAAATTAATGGTGTTCCTGCGTCTGATACAAGAGCAATAGATTTTCCTTCTTTTATCTTTTTTATAATTTGCGGCCTAACTTTTCCACCATTGTGATCATGATAATTTTTTAAACCTCTATTGATTTTATAAATTGATAGAATCTTATTTGTAACTCTTGTATCCTCACAATAAATCTCATCAACATTTTGTAAACAATCGATTGCTCGTAAGGTTATGTCTTTTGAGTTACCTATAGGCAAAGAAACGATATATAGGCCTGATTTAAGTTCTTTATTTTCATCATTCATCTAAAAGCTCTTTCTTAAGCTTATCAAAAGCTACGGCCCTATGAGACATAGAATGCTTCTTTGCTGGTTCCATTTCGCCAAAACTGATATCAAATCCAGTTGGTATAAAAATTGGATCATATCCGAAGCCAAGATTTCCTCTAGGNGGAAAGTTTAAATTTCCATGAACAGCNCCTTCATATACCCTATATTCTTCATTAGGCCATACAACTGCCAAAGCACAAAANAAATNTGCATTTGTATTTTTAGTATCTAATTCCAATAATTTTTCTTTGATCTTTTCCATTGCCATCGCAAAATCTTTNTTTGACCCAGCCCATCTTGCAGAGTAAATTCCTGGTTCTCCATTAAGACTATCCACACATAANCCTGAATCATCAGATATTGCAATTTTACCAGAGCCTATCATAGTTGTTCTAGCTTTTATGAGCGCATTAGCTGCAAATGAAGATCCATTTTCTTCTGGTTCTTCAATATTATAATCTGCTGAAGATGATAAATTTAATTTATAGTCTCTAAACAAATCTGCAAATTCGACAATTTTACCTTTGTTGTGGCTAGCTATAACAATTTCGTCATCTAAAAGTTTTGAAACCATTATTACTAATTCTCTAAGACATCTTTTTGCTTTTTTATAATCTCTTCTATCCCACTCTTTGCAAGCATCATTAATTCTAAAAACATCTTCTCAGAGAATGGGTATTGCTCTGCTGTAGCTTGAATTTCAATTATTTTGTTTTTATCAGTAATTACAAAGTTTGCGTCTGCTTCAGCCGCGGAATCCTCTTTATAATCTAAATCTAATATTGGTTTTCCTCTATAAATGCCGCATGAAACTGCCCCAAGATATTCTTTTATAGGATCCTTTTTAATTTCCTTAGATGTTAATAAGAAATTAACTGACTGCTTTAAAGCTATAAATGCTCCAGAAATAGAAGCTGTACGTGTACCTCCGTCAGCTTGAATAACATCACAGTCAATGCTTATTTGGTTTTCTCCTAATTGATCTAAGTCAATAACTGATCTTAATGATCTCCCAATCAGTCTTTGAATCTCTTGGGTCCTTCCAGATTGCTTACCTACGGATGCCTCTCTACGCATTCTTTCGCCAGTTGACCTAGGAAGCATTCCATATTCAGCTGTGACCCAGCCAGATCCTGAATTTCTTAACCATGGCGGAACCCTGTTCTCAACAGAAGCAGTACATAAAACATGTGTATCACCAAATTTAACTAAGCAAGATCCCTCGGCATGTTTTGATACCCCAGTTTCAAAAGAGATACTTCGCATTTCATTGTTTTTTCTATCAGAAGGTCGCATTTTTTATCTTTGTTTAAGTTAAGGGTTGAAATTTAAACTTTGTATAATACATAACTATATAATTAACTATAATGTAAATACTCATTGTTGTATGAATTTTTTGGGGTTTTAGATGGCTAAAGATACTGATGAAAATAAAAATGATCTTGATAACAATTCAGAAAATGAAGAAAACTTAGAAGAAATTGAATCTCAAGATGAAGAAAAACTAGAGATTAGTCCAGAGGAAAAGATTAAAGAACTTGAAGATAAACTTCTAAGAACAGTAGCTGAAATGGATAATATGCGAAAAAGATCTGATAAAGAGAGATCTGAGGCATATAAAATTGGGGCATCCATATTTATAAAAGATATGTTACCAATAATTGACAATCTTCAAAGGGCTCTATCATCATTTGTTGATGATGAGGGNACAGATACTNAATCTTTTGTTGATGGAACCAATGCNATCCTAAGGGATTTTGTTTCATTACTTGATAAAACGGGCGTTAAAACTATTAATCCTGAAGGTGAAAAGTTTGACCCAAATTTTCACGAAGCAATGTTTGAGGCGCCTTCNGAAGACCATGAGCCAGGAGTTATAATTCAGGTTATTGAACATGGTTATATTCTAGAAAACAGATTGTTAAGAGCAGCAAAAGTAGGTGTTTCCTCAAAAAAAAGTGAAGAAAAACCAAATTAGATCCTTGCATTAANATTTTTAGTTACCATATAGAAANATATACGAAAATTATTTCTTGAGCTTATGGAGGCAAGATTATGGGAAGAGTAATAGGAATAGATTTAGGAACTACTAANAGTTGTGTATCAATCATGGATGGAACACAACCTAAGGTATTAGAAAATTCTGAGGGAGCGAGAACTACGCCATCTATGGTGTCGTTTGATGAAGAAAATACAAGGCTTATTGGTCAACCAGCTAAAAGACAGGCTGTGACCAATCCTGAAAATACTCTTTTTGCTATTAAAAGGCTTATTGGCCGTCCATTCAATGATCCAGCAACCAAAAAAGATATTGAAATGGTTCCTTATTCAATAGTTAAGGGTAAAAATGGCGATGCNTATGTTGAAGCTTCNGGCGAAAGNTATTCACCATCTCAAATTTCTGCATTNATTCTCCAAAAGATGAAAGAAACTGCTGAAGATTATTTAGGTGAAAAAGTTGAACAAGCAGTTATTACTGTTCCTGCTTATTTCAATGATGCNCAAAGACAAGCAACTAAAGATGCGGGTAAAATTGCCGGCCTTGAGGTCTTAAGGATTATTAATGAGCCAACTGCTGCTGCCTTATCCTATGGTCTNGAAAAAAAAGAAGGAAAGATGATTGCGGTCTACGACTTAGGTGGTGGTACATTTGATATTTCTATTCTTGAAATTGGTGATGGTGTATTTGAAGTTAAATCAACTAATGGTGACACTTTCTTAGGTGGCGAAGATTTTGATCTAACACTTGTTAACTTCCTAGCAGACGAATTTAAAAAAGATAATGGAGTTGACCTCAGAGAGGATAAGCTGGCTCTACAAAGATTAAAAGAGGCAGCTGAAAAAGCAAAAATCGAACTCTCTTCTACCTCACAAACTGAGGTTAACTTGCCATTTATAACAGCGGACCAAAGTGGACCAAAGCACCTAACATTAAAACTTACTAGGTCTAAATTAGAAAGCTTAGTAGAGGATCTTGTTCAAAGAACAATTGCGCCTTGTAAAGAAGCNCTCAAGGATGCTGGTATAAANGCTTCTGAAATTGATGAGGTTGTTTTGGTTGGTGGTCAAACTAGAATGCCAAAGATTAGAGAAAAGGTTCAAGAATTTTTCGAAAAAGAACCAAACATGTCAGTCAATCCAGATGAAGTTGTCGCAANGGGAGCGGCTATACAAGCCGGNGTTCTTCAAGGTGATGTTAAAGATGTTTTATTGCTTGANGTTACACCTTTATCTTTAGGCATAGAAACCCTTGGTGGAGTTTTTACAAGACTAATTGAAAAAAATACGACAATACCNACAAAAAAATCACAGGTTTTCTCAACCGCAGAAGATAATCAGTCTGCAGTAACAATAAGAGTTTTCCAGGGTGAAAGGGAAATGGCTTCTGATAATAAGCTCTTAGGGTCATTTAATCTTGAAGGAATTGCTCCNGCACCTAGAGGCATTCCACAAATTGATGTTGCTTTTGATATTGATGCTAACGGTATTGTTGCAGTAAGTGCAACGGATAAAGCTACTGGAAAAGAACAAAANATCACAATAGAGGCCTCTGGTGGACTAAGTGATGATGAAATNGAGGATATGATAAAAGAAGCCGAATCTAANGCAGAAGAGGATAAACAAAAAAGAGAAATGGTCGAAGCTAAAAATCAAGGAGAGGCTTTGATTCATTCCTCAGAAAAAGCTCTAAAGGATGCCGAAGAGAAATTAACTGAAGAAGAAAAGTCTTCTGTTGAGGAGGCAATTAAATCACTTAAAGATGTTATTGAGGGAGATGATTTAGCATCTATCCAAGAAAGAAGTGCTGCCTTATCTCAAGAAGCCATGAAAATTGGTGAGAAACTATATCAACAAGAACAAGAAAATAATCAACAAAGCGAAGCTGGGGATACATCTGATGATTTATCTGGCGACGATGTTGTAGATGCAGATTACGAAGAAGTAAAAGAAGATAAAGAAGAAGCATCAAACTAAAGTAGTTTAAGATGGCAAAAAGAGATTATTATGATGTGCTTGGCGTACAAAAAAATGCATCTGATCAAGAGATAAAAAAAGCATTTAGGAATCTTGCAAAAGAAAATCATCCTGATAGAAATCCTGGAAACCAAGAAGCGGAAACTCGTTTCAAAGAAATCAATGAGGCATATGAAACATTAAAAGATCCTCAAAGTAGATCTTCATACGATCAATTTGGTCACGCAGCATCACAAGGCGGTATGGGTGGTGGTGGTTTTGGAGGCTTTAATGCAAATTTTTCTGGTTCAATGTCAGATATTTTTGAGGATATTTTTGGAGAATTTACAGGGCGTAGAGGGCAAGGCTCATCTCAAGCGCAAAGACAAACTCGTGGATCTGATTTAAGAGCAGAAATGGAAATNGATCTCAAGGATGCTTATTTTGGTACAACAAGAGATTTGAATATTAATTCAAATATATCCTGCGATGACTGTAGCGGAAGTGGTGCAGCGGGAGGATCTGAGAGAGCTACTTGTGGTCAATGCGGCGGGTCAGGCAAAGTAAGAACCCAGCAAGGTTTTTTTACATTAGAGAGAACATGTGCCTCATGCTCAGGAAGAGGCTCAATTATTAAGAATCCTTGTAATCCATGTAGAGGCACCGGAAGGGTAAGAAAAAATAGAAAACTATCAGTAAATATTCCACAGGGTGTTGATGATGGAACGAGGATTAGATTAGGCGGTGAAGGAGAGGCAGGTGAAAATGGGGGGCCCTCTGGAGATTTATATGTTTTTATTTCAGTTATACCAAATGAGTTTTTTAAAAGACAAGATGCCGATCTTTTATGTGAGATACCTGTAGATTTTGTTTTGGCTACATTAGGAGGGGATATTGATGTTCCTTCTCCTGATGGGAAAAAGCTTAGAATATCTATTCCTGAAGGATGCCAAAATCAAAGGCAGTTTAGACTCAAAGGAAAAGGTATGCCAGTTCTACAATCTAGGAGGTTTGGAGATTTGTTCGTAGAAATTCATGTTGAAATACCAAAAGATCTCAACAAGAAACAAAGGNGTCTATTAAAAGAATTTGAGAAAGAANCCTCTAAAAGTAATAGTCCAGAATCTAATGACTANATTTCTAGATTAAAAAAAATCTTTAAAAACTAGTTTTAAGGTTTCTTATGCTTAAATTTNCTTTTTCTATCGGGGTAGCAAGTTCTACAAATCCGACACTCTAAGCCCCAACATTCTCTGGCTTGACAATATTCTCTGCCCCAAAAAATTATTTGAAGATGTAATTTATTCCAAGCATNTTCAGGAAATGCTCTTTTTAAGTCTTTTTCAGTTTGTTTTACATTTTTACCATTCGTNAGACCCCATCGTTGAGCAAGCCTATGGATATGTGTNTCTACCGGAAATGCAGGTTTATTAAATGCCTGACTAACAACCACTGAAGCGGTTTTATGACCAACTCCCGGTAATTTTTCTAATTCTGTCAAATCACTTGGGACTCTTCCTTTGTGATCCGTAACTAAAATATTTGATAGATTCTTAATTGCTTTTGATTTTTGAGGGCCTAATCCACATGGACGTATAATTCCATATATTTTTTTTTCTGATAACTTTCTCATTTCATGAGGATCGCTAGCTTTTTCAAAAAGAAGAGGCGTGACTTTATTAACTCTCTCATCAGTGCATTGAGCCGATAATAAAACAGCTATCAAAAGCGTAAAAGGGTCACTGTGATCTAAAGGTACAGGAGTTTCTTTATATTGTTCATCAAGAATTCTTGAAACAATATTTATTCTCTCAGACTTATTCATATTTTAGAGAATAGGTTTCTTTAAATGAATCAAATTCATATACAAGCGGCTTACCAGTAGCTATTTCTCTCTTAAGAATTTCTTCTGAAGATAAATTCTCAATATGCATTATTAACGAACGAAGTGAATTGCCGTGAGCGCTGATAAATACATTTTCCTGATCCTTTAGCTTAGTAAAGATCTCAGATGAAAAAAAAGGTATTACTCTTTCTGCTGTATCCTTCAAACTTTCGCCATTTGGNGGAGGTATATCAAATGATCTCCTCCAAATATGNACTTGNTCNTCTCCCCACTTCTTNCTCGCATCATCTTTATTTAGGCCAGTTAAATCTCCATAGTCTCTTTCATTAAGCTCTTGGCACTTAACTAAGTTATACTCGTTAATATTAAGGCCACTTATAATAATTTCAGCAGTAATAATGGCCCTATCAAGAGTAGATGTATAGTAATGGTCATAATGTATTCCGAGATTATTTAATTTGACCNCTGCTTCCTTGGCTTCAACNAGACCTTTTTCTGTTAAGCCTGGATTCTCCCAACCGGTGAACAAATTCTTTTCATTCCATTCACTTTGGCCGTGTCTTACAAGAGATAAATATGACATAAAAACCCTTCCTAAAAACCTAAAACATCTTGCATAGTATANAAACCAGGCTCCTTGTCTTGTCCCCAACTTGCTGCCTTTAAAGCNCCATTAGCAAATATATCTCTACTCTCAGCTATATGTGCTAAAGCTATTCTCTCATTATTTCCTTCAAAAATTACTGAATGGTCACCAACCACTCCTTCTTTTCTGTATGAGGAAAATCCTATATCCCCCTTCTTGCGCACTAAACCTTCTTTCATTTTAGTTAGATTTATTTCATCTTTTATATCTATAGGATCATCAATGACTTTTTTATTTTCTAAATCAATATCCATTCCATTTGCAACAAAAGAACCAAGTGAAAGGGCTGTTCCTGATGGGTGGTCCTTCTTTTCCTTATGATGAACCTCTGAAATTTCAACACTCCAATTATCGTCTAATAATTTTGAAGCATTTTGAACAATTCCAAGTAAAATATTGAGCCCTAAGCTCATATTACCTGACTTAATAATAGTTGCGTGTCTTGCTGCGGCTTGAATCATTTCATCATGTTTTTTGTCAAAGCCAGTAGTGCCAATGACATGTACTATTCTTGCTTGAGCGCTGAGCTCAGTAGCATAAAGAGTGGATTCAATAGAACTAAAATCAATTAGAGCATCTGATTTTGTAACTGCACTTATTAAATCTTCACTTATTTTAATTCCTTCAATAGAACTACCTGCAATCTTATAAGCATCTTCTCCAATAAATTTTGAGTCTTTTCCTTCAATTGCTGCAACTAAATTATAATTAGAGGAGTTTGATATTTGCCTTATCAACTCACAACCCATTTTACCGGCGGCCCCAATAATAGTTATGTTAATTTTTTCACTCATCCTAACACTATAAGCATAATTAGATCTTTCTTAACCATAATTCTTCTATCATATGGTTTTCATTTTTCTTTACAATCATAGATGCCCTGTTCCTTGTCGGCAAAATATTTTCATNCAAATTTNTNAGGTTAATTGTNTCCCAGATTGTTGTGGCCAGATCAACAGCCTCATCATCATTTATNGAGGTAAACCTATTAAAGAAAGANCTTTCATCTGAAAAAGCTTCTTTTCGCAAGTCNAGAAACCTCTCAATATACCATTTTCTAATTACTGGTTCATCTGCATCTAAGTAGATTGAAAAATCAAAAAAATGAGAAATATCTTGTTCATANTTATCATCTATACCGATAGGTGTTTGCAAAACATTTATACCTTCGACAATTAAAATAGATGGAGANNTTACAATTATATTTTCATCTTCAATNATGTCGTAAACNAAATGAGAATATTTTGGGANCTCTACACTTTTGATACCAGATTGNATATTGGATAAAAAATCATAAAGTAGTTTTGTATTATAGCTTTCTGGAAAACCTTTTCTTTGCATNAAACCTTTTTTCTCAAGAATTGAATTCGGGTATAAAAAACTATCGGAGGTAACTAATTCAACATTCTNAGATTTATAAATTCTTGAAANNAAANGTTNAATGCAAAGAAAAGGTTTTCCAGAAAGCTATAATACAAAACTACTTTATGA
>PBXC01000027.1 GCA_002728335.1 Rhodobiaceae bacterium | reverse complement strand
TAATTTTGAAAGACTGTTATTTGAGTCTTTAAATAGGGATGCAAACAAATTAAATATTTTATTTAATAAACTGAAAAATGATAATGGCTTTAATATAGATGACTCTGCTCTCTCATATATAAGAAATGACTTTGAATCTGGAAAAGCAAACGAAAATCAAGTTAAAGATACAATTTCAAGAATTTATAATTCTTCTGATATCATATTAGATCCTCATACTGCTGTAGGATTTTATGCATCCTCGGATTTATCAGATGATAACACTCCAATGGTTAATTTAGGCACTGCCCATCCTGCAAAATTTTCTAAAGCAGTATTTGAAGCAATTAAAGTTGAACCTGAAATTCCTAATAGATTAAAAAAAGTCATCAATAAAAAAGAAAAATTTGTTGAACTTGAAAATAATGAAGAACTTTTAATTAATTTTATAAGAGAGAACACAAATGTTTAAACAAAAAAATATCTTTTTTCTATTTCTCTTTATNTTTTTTAGTACATCTATTTTTAGCCAAATTATTACAATTGATTCTCATATAGATATTCCTTTTGATTACATGGAAAACCCAAAACACGACCCCGGTAAATATACTAATATGCAAGTTGATTTAATTAAAATGAAAGAGGGTGGTTTAGATTCTGGTTTTTTTGTAGTTTATGTTCCCCAAGGGCCTTTAAATGATAAAGGATTTACTGAGGCAAAGACTCTTGCGAAAAAGAAGTTCTNTGCTATCTCCAAAATGACGGATACATATCCTAACCAAATAACTCTAGCCCTAAAGCCAGATGATATTATTCAAGCTAAAAAGAATAATATTTTGTCTGCAGCTATTGGAATTGAAAATGGCTATGTGATTGGAGAGGATATTTCTTTACTTGATTATTATTATTCGCTTGGGGCTCGTTACATGACATTAACTCATATAGGCCATAATCAAATAGCAGATAGCTCAATGCCAAGTAAAAGACTTAAGGATAAAGAAGAATTACATGGCGGAATCTCTGAATTTGGAAGAAAAGCCATCAAAAGAATGAATAAATTAGGTATGATGATAGATATTAGCCATATTTCTGATAAAGCTTCCCTGGAAGCAATAAAACTATCATCAGCTCCAGTTATAGCTTCTCATTCATGTGTTAAATCACTTGCAGATCACCCAAGAAATATATCTGATGAATTACTCTTTGCGCTCAAAGAAAATGGTGGTGTTATTCAGATAACTGCATTTGCAAATTATGTTGAAGTTAATAATGATAGATTTTTTGCGATAATTAATCTCGGTAATGAAGTAGCTTCGCTTTATGGTGACAAAAACTTTAACCCATCATTGCATTCAGATAAAAAAGAATACCTAGAAGGAATTGATAAGATAAATACTGAATATCCAATGCCAGATATCGATGATTTTATAGACCATATTGATTATGTGGTTAATTTAATAGGTATTGATTATGTTGGTATTTCCTCTGATTTCGGAGGTGGAGGAGGGATTTCGGGGTGGATGGACGCCTCGGAAACAAAATTATTGACCCAAAGATTAAAAGATAGAGGGTATTCATCTAGAGATATTGAAAAAATTTGGGGACAGAATATTCTTCGTGTTTGGAAGGATGTTGAGCAGATTGCTAAAAGTAGTTAAGCTAAACCACTCTTATTTGCTAAACTATCTATATTAAATCCTATTCCTTCAATTGCCTTATCCCACATAGCATTGTAGTTGCTATCAAAAATTAATTCGTTCTGAGCTTTTGAAATTACCCAATCGTTTGATTTAAGTTCATTTTCAAGTTGTCCAGGAGACCAACCACAACACCCAAGATATAAATTTACTCCGGAATTAACTTCATTAGAGCACAATGATGCTAGAGCATCTTTTGATGAATTTAAAAAACAATTGGTTCCGTTTATTTCAATACTTTCTTCTAATTCTATGTCTGAATTATGCAGTAAAAAGCCTTTTTCTAGTGAAACAGGCCCACCATTAAAAATTGGGATCCTTGTATTTGAGTTAACTTGACTTACATTCATATCCATAAGCACATCTTTTAAAGATATTTTATGTGGTCTATTCAACACAATTCCCATTGCGCCATCAGAAGAAAAATTAATCAATAATATTACTGATTTAGAAAAACGAGGATCAGGCATAGACTTTGAAGCAATAAGAAAACTTCCCTCAAATGTTTCGTCTTTATTCATTTTTCTCCAAAAAATAGTGACTAATTAATATCATAATATATATACTAAGTTCTACATAAGCAGGTATAAATCATTTTATTATATTAGGAGAAAATTATGGCTATACAAGAAGGGGATAAAATTCCTGAGGCAACCGTTCATCACATGACTGATGCAGGACCAACACCCATACAAACAACAGAGTTATTTGCTGGAAAAAGATCAGTTCTTTTTGCTGTTCCAGGTGCTTTTACTCCAGGGTGTTCAATGCATCATTTACCTGGTTTCATTGATAATTCAGATGAAATTTTAGGTAATGGAGTAGACCAAATAGTTTGCTTATCAGTGAATGATCCTTTCGTAATGGCAGCATGGGGTAATGATAAGGGAACAGGCGATAAAATGTTAATGGTTGGAGATGGTAATGGTGAATTTACTGAGGCACTTGGCTTATCAATGGATGGTTCAGGTTTTGGTCTGGGTAAGCGATCATTAAGGTATTCAATGATCATTGATGATAACTCTCTAACAAAACTGAATGTTGAAGAAAATCCAGGAGAAGTTGCTGCATCAAGTGCAGAAACTATTCTTGGTCAATTATAATTTTTCTAATGCTGAGCGAGCAAGATAATCTGCTTGCTCGTTTCCAGCGTTACCAGCATGACCTTTAACCCAAATCCAAGAAATATCTTTTCCTTTGATAGCCGAATCAAGACGTATCCATAAATCTTTATTTTTTACATCCTTTTTATTAGCTGTCTTCCAGCTATTCTTTTTCCAATTTGATATCCAGCTGGTAATTCCATCTTTTACATAGTTTGAGTCAGTATATAGGTTTATTTTATAATCTTTATTAATTTCCTCCAGCGCTATAATGGCAGCCATAAGTTCCATACGATTATTAGTGGTTTCATTGTCTCCTCCGGATAATTCGATATTTTTATCATCCAATTGAATAAGAACACCCCATCCACCTGGCCCTGGGTTTCCCGAGCATGCGCCATCAGTGTATATGTCTACTTTTTTATTCATTAAACACCATAATCCTGAGAATTATTTATATCTTTATGAAAATCAAGAATTTTAACAAATTCATCTGGATTTTTAGGCGTTACCATTGCATCACCGTTACTGACTTTCCAATCAGCTAAGCGAGTTAATAAGAATCTTAATGCTGAACCTGAGCACAAAATNGGAAGCTGTTTTAACTCTTCTTTATTTAATTCCCTGATTTTTTGATATCCATTTAAGAGATTTTTGGACAATGAAATATCGAACTCACCATCTCTAAAACACCATGCATTAATGCATATACTTAAGTCATAAGATAAAAAGTCATTGCAAGAAAAGCTGAAATCAATAACACCAGATATTTTATTATCATTAAAAAGAACATTATCTGGAAATAGGTCAGCATGAATAATCCCGCTGGGGAGTTTTTCTGGCCAGTTTGATAATATTCTATTGTATTCTTNAGATATTACTTTATTTAAATTTTTCGAAAAATTTTCAGCAGTATTTGATGAAATATCAATCAATTTAGGAAAGCTTCCTAAACTCATAGGGTTTTTTCTATTAATTTTTAGATCAGTGCTTATATTGTGCATTTTTCCTAAAATTAAACCAAGTTGATAAGCTTGTTCATCTGTTACAGATANAGTGGATTTACCATTTAAAAAAGTGAGTAATGATGCAGGTTTCCCATTAATTTCTGAGAAAAGGTTATCGCCATTCTTNAATGGAAGAGGNCAATTGATATCATTTGATGAAAGATAAAACATATATTCCAGAAAAAAAGGAATATCCTGTTCTTCGACTCTATCTTCATAAATTGTAAGGATAAATAAACCTTTTTCCGTTTTTAGCTTATAGTTAGTGTTTTCAACACCCTCTGATATNCCTTCAAATTCAATTAGATCGCCTATATCATAATCTTTAAGAAAAAGATCTAAATCCGCTGAAGATACATGTGTGTAAACTGCCATTTATCGCTCATTAAGCTCCCTTGGTATTTTAAAGGTTATATTCTCATCGGCAACAGAGATATTTTTTATTTCTACATCATATAATTGGTTCATCTTATCTATAAAATCTTGAATCAATATNTCTGGCGCACTTGCGCCTGCAGTTAGTCCTATTTTTTGCTCTTTTTCTATCTCTTGCCAATCAACNTCAGATACATCTGATATTAAATGTGTTTGATTACAGCCAGATTTTTTTCCAACCTCTACTAATCTTAATGAGTTTGATGAATTATTGGCGCCAATTACATAAATTAGATCACAATCATTTGCTATGGACTTTATAGCTAGCTGTCTATTTGTTGTTGCATAACAAATATCTTCTTTAGGAGGTTGGATTATTTCTGGAAAGATATTTTTTAAATCTTCAATAATTTCTTTAGTGTCATCAACTGACAATGTGGTTTGGGTAATCAGCGCTACCTTTCCATAATTATTATTATCTATTTTTTTAATATCTTCTTTTTTTTGTATCAATGTAATGGCATCTTGCGGGATTTGACCCATTGTTCCTATAACTTCTGGATGACCCTCATGACCAATAAGAAAGATGTGCGCTCCATCTTTNTGAAGTCTTTTTGCTTCGTTATGTACTTTTATAACTAAGGGGCAGGTTGCGTCTATAAATGGCATTTCTCTATTTTTCGCTTCATTTAGTACGCTTATTGGAATCCCATGTGCAGAGAAAATTACCCTCGAACCTTCAGGTGCATCTCTTAGATTTTCAATAAATATAACTCCTTTAGATTCCAAATCTTTAATAACCCATGGGTTATGAACTATTTCATGCCTAACATAAATTGGCGGACCATATTTGTCTAAAGACAGCTCAACAATATTTATTGCTCTATCAACTCCAGCACAAAATCCTCTTGGATGCGGAAGGTATAATATTTTTTTTAATTTTAAGTTCATTTTATGTCTGATTTAACTAATATATGTTTATTATACAAATTTATTAACTTAGTTAAGAATTAATATTTTCTTGGAATGCAATATGTTTAAAAATTACCTTATAATATTTGTTTTAATTTTATTAGTTAGCTGCTCAGATTCTGCTTATTTTGATCCTGGGCCATGCCCAAGGGCAGCGATTCTAAAAGGAAATGAAACAAAAGAAATGAATAACTCTGACCTTGTTGTTGAGTTAAATAGAACAATAATGATTTGTGAGTATAACTTAAGAAGGAAAAATATTAATTTTGATGTTGGTGTTTTTGGTGATGTAATTAATAGTGATACGGTAACATTGAATAACTTAAACATTAATCTTTTTGTAGCATTTGTTGGCCCAGACGATTTAATAATAGATAAGTGGTCTAAAAGTGTTTCAGTTAAATTAAAAAATCAAAAAATAAGTTCTTTTTCACTTCCAATTGAGGGATTAAGATCAAAAATAGAAGAAGGAAGAACAGGCTCTTCATATAAGGTTCTCATTGGTCTCGAATAACCAAATTGACAAAATGTTCTTTGTGTTTAAAAATATAANNAGAATCAATTGATTCTAGATATTCGCGGGAGAGACTTTTATAGCGCCGAAGGAGCAACCGCCCTCGGAAACTCTCAGGCAAAAGGACCGCAAATATCTTCAAACTCTGGAAAGTAAGTTAAATACTTCTCCGACGGGGTAAGCAACTTTGGTTGTCAAATCTCTCAGGGTCCAATGACAGAGGAGGGCAGTTGGAAACAACTATTCTGTCATGGAGGATAAATGTCTGAAGCTTACTGGGGTTTAGAACAAAATCTTAAAACCACACCCTTATATAAAATACATAATAATAATGCAGCTAAGCTCGTTTCTTTTGCTGGGTATTATCTGCCCATTCAATACGCTAATGGTATTATTGCTGAACATAATCATACCAGAAAAGCTGCCAGTGTTTTTGATGTTTCACATATGGGGCAAATTAAAATATCTGGACCAATGATTCATGATGCATTGGAAAAGATTCTTCCTATTTCTTTTTCTAGAATAGCCCCTGGTCAGATTAAATATACTCAATTTCTTAATAAAGAAGGAAAGATTATTGATGATTTAATGATTCATAGATCTTTCGAAGATAATCAAATTTGGTTGGTTGTTAATGCGGACTGTACTGAAAAAGATCTTGATCATTTATACAGCAACCTTAATAGGAGTTACAAAATTGAATTAATTGATGATAGGGCGCTAATAGCAATACAGGGACCAAAATCATCAAATATTCTTAAAGAATTTTTTAACGAAATTGACAATATGCCTTTTATGACAGGTGATTGGTTTACATATGATAATGAACAATTTTTTGTTTCTAGGTGTGGCTATACAGGTGAAGATGGATATGAAGTGTCAATAAAAGATAGATATGCTGAAGAATTTATTAGCAAATTATTAAAATTTGAAGATGTTAAACTTGCTGGTTTAGGCGCAAGGAATTCTCTAAGAATGGAGGCAGGATTATGTTTGTATGGTAACGACATATCTATTCTAACTTCTCCTGTCGAAGCTGGTTTGACTTGGTCTATACCAAAGGAAAGAATTGAGAATGGTGGCTTTATTGGTCATGAGAATATTAAAAAAGATTTGATTGATGGAGTTGAAAAAAAATTAGTAGGCATAAAGCCACTTGGAAAACTTCCAGCAAGAGAAGGAACTCAGATTTTAAGCAAAAATGGAAAAATAATTGGGGAAATAACTAGCGGAGGATACTCCCCTTCACTTCAAGCGCCGATTGCGATGGGTTACATCAATGCAGAAATCTTACAAAAAAATTCTGAGATCTTATTAAATGTTAGAGGCAATTCATTGCCCGCGGAAATAGTTTCACTACCCTTTGTTGAGCATAAATATTTTAGAGGTAAAAAGTAAAATGACAGAGATTTATTATACCAAAGATCATGAATGGATTAAAATTGATGGTAATGTCGGAGTAGTTGGTATTACTGCTTACGCAAGCGAACAATTAGGTGATATTGTTTTTGTAGAACTGCCAGAAGATGGCAAGATTGCAGAAATTGGAAAAGATATTGCTGTTGTTGAGTCAGTAAAAGCAGCAAGTGAGGTGTATTCTCCTGTTTCAGGTAAAATTATAGAATCTAATGGTGACCTTAACTTAAATCCAGAAATAGTTAATGAAGACCCAGTTGGAAAGGGTTGGTTTTACAAAATAGAAATTTCTAATAATGACGAACTTTCTGAGCTTATGTCAGAAGATCAGTATAATAAGCATATAGGTGATTAAATGAGATATTTGCCATTAACCAAAAATGATAGAGAGGAAATGTTAAACACTATCGGTGTTAGTGATATTGATGATCTATTTTCCAGTATTTCTGAAAAGGTTAAAATAAATCCAAATTTTAAATTACCTGACCATCAAACAGAAATGGAAGTTGAGAAACACTTATCGTTTCTTGCTGATAAAAACCTTCATGCAGATAATACGAGTTTTTTTATCGGAGGTGGATCATATAAACACCATATACCAGCAAGTGTTGATCACATTATTCAAAGATCTGAGTTCTTAACTTCATATACACCATATCAACCAGAGATATCACAAGGAACATTACAATATCTTTACGAGTTCCAAACGCAAGTATCTCTACTTACCGGCATGGATATATCAAATGCATCTATGTATGATGGATCAACTGCTGCAGCTGAAGCAGTATCAATGGCAAAAAGAATAACAAAAAGAAGTAGGGTTATTTTATCAAATACAATTCATCCACATTACGCAGATGTTATTAAAACCGTTTCAGGCGTTGATAATAATGATTTTATCTACAATAGAAGTTTTTCTATAAATATAGATAACTTATTTAATGATGTTGACGATAATACAGCTTGTGTAGTTGTTCAAAATCCTGATTTTTTTGGTTCTTGTTATGATTTATCAGAATTATCTGAATTTGTTCAGAGCAAAGGTGCATTACTTATTGTTGTTGTTACAGAGGTGTTATCTCTAGGAATGATGAAGTCACCAGGTTCCATGGGGGCTGATATTGTTGCATGTGAAGGTCAATCACTCGGAAACCCCCTAAACTTTGGAGGTCCATATGTAGGTTTACTTTCTACGAAAGATAAATATTTAAGACAAATACCTGGTAGAATAGTAGGAGAGTCCGAAGATGTTGATGGAAAAAAAGGATTTGTATTAACTTTATCAGCTCGAGAACAGCACATAAGAAGAGAAAAAGCTACATCCAATATTTGTACAAATTCTGGTCTTTGTAGTTTGGCATTTACAATTCATTTAACACTTCTTGGCGAAAAAGGGTTTAAGGGTCTTTCAAGACTCAATCATCAGTCAGCATTAAATTTAAGAGAAAAAATATTGAAGATTTCAAATATTGAAATTTTGAATACAAGTTTCTTCAATGAATTTACGCTTTCTTTACCTATCAATGGTGAAACATTCATTGAGAGAATGGCAGAAAAAAGGGTTCTAGCAGGCATACCTGTATCAAGATTAATCAAAAGCAATAATAAAACAGATAATTTAATTGTGGTTGCCAGCACTGAAACTAATACAGAAGAAGATATTAATAAGTACATTGAAGTAGCTAATGAGGTTTTAAAATGAAAAATTCCAATAAAGGCCTAAATCATGATGAACCAATATTATTCGATATTGGAGATATAGATAAATCTGGAGTCGATCTTAATAATTCAACCTTTAAAGAAAATCTTATTGGAGGTAGTTTTGATGACCGAGAAATTGGTTTACCTGGATTAAGTGAACCTGAATCAATCAGACATTATGTTAGGTTATCTAGAAAGAATTATTCTATTGATGCGGGACTTTATCCATTAGGTTCATGTACTATGAAGCATAACCCAAGATTGAATGAAAAATTAGCTAGATTAAAAGGGTTTTCTGAAGTTCATCCTCTTCAACCAATATCAACATGCCAAGGAGCCCTTGAGCTTATCGATGAAATATCTAATTGGTTAAAAGAATTAACAGGAATGGAAGCAGTTACTATGACGCCAAAAGCTGGAGCGCAAGGTGAACTCTGTGGAATGTTGGCCATTAAAAAAGCTATAGAAACAAGAAATGAAAACCATAGAAATAAGGTTCTAGTTCCTGACTCAGCACACGGAACTAATCCAGCTACAGCAGCTTTTTTAGGTTTTGATGTTGTAACAATTAAGTCTGATGAAAATGGTAGATTGAATTTCGAAGATTTCAAAGAAAAAGTTGATGAAAATTTTGCTGCTGCAATGATTACTAATCCAAATACATGTGGCCTTTTTGAAGATGATATTATTGAGATAGCGAATTATATACATGATGCTGGCGGATANTTGTATTGTGATGGAGCTAATTTTAATGCTTTAGTTGGTAAAGTAAGGCCTGGGGACTTAGGTATTGATGCTATGCACATTAATTTACATAAAACATTCTCTACTCCNCATGGTGGCGGAGGTCCTGGATCAGGGCCCGTTGTTTTTTCCAGTATTTTGAAAGATTTTTGTCCAGCTCCACTTNTAAAAGAAGTTGATGAAAAATATTATCTTGTTGAAAATAATGATGATGAAGAAATTGATGAATCTTTTGGTCGACTTTGTGTTTTTCATGGCCAAATGGGTATGTTTGTAAGAGCATTATCATACATGATGAGTCATGGCTCTGATGGGTTAAGGCAGGTATCAGAAGATGCTGTTTTAAATGCAAATTACATTAAATCTTCATTAGAAGATATTCTTACTCCAGCTTATGATGGTTATTGTATGCATGAGGTATTATTTAATGATGATTTTTTAAGTGGTACCGGTGTTGAAACTATTGATTTTGCAAAGGCCTTAATAGATAAAGGTTATCACCCAATGACTATATATTTCCCTCTTGTTGTTCATGGAGCGTTACTGGTTGAGCCAACGGAAACTGAGTCAAAAAATTCACTAGATCAGTTCATTGGAACTATAAGAGAATTAGCTATTAAAATTCATGAAGACGATGAATTTTTTAAAAAGGCTCCAATTTATACACCTATTAGAAGGCTAGATGAAACTAAAGCAGCAAGAAACCCAGTTTTAAGGTGGCAAAAAAATGAAGTTATTGCAGCAGAGTAGTGCCTGATCTTTCTATTGAGAATAAAAAAAGACAATTAAATTTTAATACTATTGCTGGCGTAGATGAGGCAGGAAGAGGACCTTGGGCTGGACCTGTCTACTCAGCNATTGTTATTTTGAATAAAGATCGCATACCTNAAGGTATTAATGACTCAAAAAAANTATCTGAAAAAAAACGCATGGAATTATATGAAGAAATTCTTTTAAATCATGAATGTGGGATAGGTTTTGCTTCACCAGAAGAGATAGATCGACTAAATATTCTTGAGGCTACATTNCTTTCCATGAAAAGAGCATTAAAAAATATTAGTATTAAGCCTGATTATATTCTAGTGGATGGGAACTTGAGTCCAAAATTTAAAATCCCTCATGAAACCATAATAAAAGGTGATAATATTTCAATGTCAATTGCGGCAGCTTCAATAATAGCAAANGTTGAGAGAGATAAATTTATGTTAAATATTGATAAAGAGTATCCAGAATATAAGTGGAAAAAAAATAAAGGATATGGAACCAAAGATCATCAGAATGCATTAAATTCAAATGGAGTATCTAAATACCATAGGAAATCATTTTCTCCAATTCGCAAGATATTGAGTCTTTCAACCGAGTAATGACTCAACATATAGATGATTGAATCAAATATTTATTCTCATATTATATTTTGTTGACCAATTACAAAATTCCTAAGAGGATATTGTTGTTATGAAAGTAAAATTAAAGACAAAACTTGAAAAGAATCATATTTATCATGGAGATTCGCTAAAAATTCTAAAAACTTTACCTAGTAATTCTATAGACCTTGTATTCGCTGACCCACCTTACAATTTACAGCTTAAAAATAAACTTTTACGACCTGACTCTTCTGAAGTGGATGCAGTTAACGATAAATGGGATCAATTTGATAGTTTTAAGAATTATGATGATTTCACGATAAATTGGCTAAGTGAAGTAAAAAGAATAACAAAAAACGACGGATCAATTTGGGTGATCGGTTCTTATCATAACATTTTTAGAATAGGCAAAATTATTCAAGATTTAGGGTTTTGGATTCTAAACGATATAATCTGGAGAAAGTCAAATCCAATGCCAAATTTCAGAGGAACAAGGTTTACAAATGCACATGAGACTTTAATCTGGGCTTCGCATAGCCAGGATGCTAGATATGATTTTAATTACCAAGCAATGAAATCATTAAATGACGGAATTCAAATGCGATCTGATTGGGAGATACCTATTTGTTCAGGCAATGAACGCCTAAAGGATTCTTCAGGAAAAAAAATACATTCAACTCAAAAACCAGAAGCTCTTCTACATAGAGTTCTATTATCTTCTTCAAATCCAGGAGATCTTATCCTAGACCCATTTTTTGGAACCGGAACTACTGGAGCAGTGGCAAAAAAGTTAGGTAGAAATTTCATTGGAATTGAACAGGATAAAAACTACATAAAAGAAGCTAAGAAAAGAATTAAAAATGTTTCACTATTAGGTAAAAAGGAACTAGAGGTAACAGAGTCAAAGAAAAATCAAATTCGTATCCCTTTTGGTAATTTAGTTGAAAACGGAATAATAAAACCTGGAAGTATTTTAAAGGGTCCAAAAAGTTTAAAAGCTAAGAAATTTTCTGCAACTGTTAGAGCGGATGGCAGTATTTATTCTAAAGGTGAGAAAGGATCTATTCATCAGATTAGCGCTAAATTACAAGGTAAAGAGTCTTGCAATGGATGGACATTTTGGCATTTAGAAAATAATGGTGAACTTCAGGTAATAGATAATTTGAGATCTAATTATATTAAAGCTAATAAAATTAGTTAATTAAAACTTCTAAAATAAGAAAAAAAGAAATCTGAATTCCAAGTAAATTATTGCTTTTAAAGATTTTTAAGCATCGTTCACTGTTATCTATATCCAGATATATAATTTGAGAAACTAAGTGAACCAATAACGATAATATAGCAATATGAATAATTAAACTATTGCTCAGATTTAGAAGAATTACTGCAAATATAATAAAAAAGATTGAGTAGAATATTAGCATCGCATATTTGGTATTTTCTCCTAATTTTATCGCAGATGATTTGAGGTTTAATAGGAGATCATCATCTTTATCTTGATGAGCATAAATAGTGTCATATCCAATAGTCCAAAAAATACATGCAATATAAAGAAAAAGAGGGTAAACGGATGAAAAATTATTTGAAACAGACATCCACCCTAGTAATGCACCCCAATTAAATGTAATACCTAAAAAAACTTGAGGCCACCAAGTTATTCTTTTCATTAACGGATAAATAAATACAGGTATTAAAGACAGACAACCAAAAATTATAGTTAATTTATTAAATTGAATAAGTATCAACAATCCAACGAAAAGCTGAATTATTAAAAAAAATATTGCAGTGGTTATTTTTATTTTACTTGAAGCAAGAGGTCTGTCTTTTGTTCTTTTTACACTTTTATCATAATCCTTATCTAAAAAATCATTCCATGTACAACCAGCTCCTCTCATAATAATTGAGCCTATAAAAAAAAGTATAAAAAAACTGATTGGAACTAACTCTCCAACATGTAAACTATACAAAAGTAATGACCAAATGCACGGCCAAAACAAGAGCATAAAACCAATAGGTTTATCGTATCTAGCGAGTTGAACAAATGGTTGAATTTTATTTAAAAAAGTATTGCTCATTATTTGTTATTGATGTTCCTTAGGGTTATCTAACTTTTATCTTTTGCTTTATAATATTCAATTATGAAAAATATTCGAGTTTATATAAATAAAAAAATTAAAAATGGTTTTTTAGAGCTAGATGAGTCTCAAACTCATTATATTAAAAATGTAATGAGATTAAAGATTGGAGAAAATTTTAATATTTTTAATGAACATGACGGCGAATGGTCGGTCGAACTCTCTGAATTTAATAAAAAGATTTCGAAAGTAAAAATTTTAGAAGAAATTGGCATTAAGGATGAGCCTAGCGATGTTTGGATGCTTTTTGCTCCAGTAAAAAAACTAAGAGTTGATTTTATTGCTCAAAAAGTAACTGAATTAGGAGCTAAACTAATTTGGCCCGTTATTACTGAAAGGACTCAATACAAAAACATCAAAAAATCTAAAATTCTATCTAATACAATTGAAGCAGCTGAACAGTGTGGCTTAACATTTATTCCGAAGGTAAATGAAGTAGAAAATCTAAGTGATATTATTGATAATTGGAATAAAGTAAATTCTGATCGTACTTTAATATTTTGTGATGAAGAATCTTGCAACAATCCTAAAAAGCAATTTGAAGCCCTAAAGAAGACAAATAAATCAAATAAATGGGCTATTCTAGTTGGTCCCGAAGGTGGTTTTAGCGATGAGGAAAGAAAAAAAATTAATGAAGTTAATAATTTGAGTGTTATTTCACTTGGCCCAAGAAT
>PBXC01000026.1 GCA_002728335.1 Rhodobiaceae bacterium | reverse complement strand
TCTTTATAATTAATCTCTAGAATATCCATCTTTGATAGCCTTAAGGTAACCTGAGTAATTAGGCTGATCGATAGATAATTTTGCCATTGTTGTTCTAACTAAGTGGTCCTTTAAATCATTATTATCTCTATTTATCTCTTTATTGCTTATTTTTTCACATAAGAGCTTATTAAGGTCTTTAATATTTCCTTTTTTCTTTAATAACTTTTCTAATCTAATAATTTCTTTTTCTTCGTAATCATTTGCTAAATTTATTTCTCTTTGAATAATTTGAAGAGAATTTCTTGCAACAAATGCATAAAATCTATCATGACCACTCAGATTATTAATTAGATCATTATTTATGAAATCAATTATTTCATTTATTTTCAAATCATCAATCTCATTAATTTCATTTAATATTTTTATATTTTTTTTAATATCTGGAAATATTTCAATATTTAAAGACTCCAAAAAATTTTTAATGGATATTATTAATTCATCTATTGTTGGTTCGCTTCTCATTATATTATTATTTTTCTAATTAAATCTATTTCTGTTTCAGATGATCTTCTTCCTATGGAAGCTCTGTCTATAGATTTATCAAAACCCGATCTATAGATTTCAATCATATTTAAACACATAATTCCCCATTTTAGTGTGCCTAAGACCTCCCAAAATTTTAATCTTGATCTATCAAGCTTTTCATTTGATATTTTTTCATAAGACAAATACATATCTTCTCTTTTTCCAAACCCTCCTACAGGAAGATCTATTTTGTTAAATCTCCAGCTGTTAACACAAATCCATGATAAATCTTCGTAAGGATCACCAAGATGAAATAATTCCCAGTCCAAAACACCNGGTATTAGATCTTCATTAGATATAACNAGGTTTCCATTTCTNAAGTCTCCATGTATTAATTTTAAAGGTATTTTTTTCGGTAAGTTGTCTTTTAACCAACTAATTGNGTATTCAAACACNGGAATATNCTGGTTATGGCTTTTATAAACNTCCTCATATCTTNACAATTCTTCTTCAGCTTCTGATGTTCTAATATTATTAAATTTTGATATTGGGATTTTATGGATATTTGCAATAATNTCACCGCATTTTTCTGCTANTCTTGGTCTAACTTNTTCAAATTCTTNGTTATTTACAATTCTATTCCCTAAGGTTTCGCCTTTAATGAACTGCATAAAGAAACCTTTTCCNATATCTTTATGATTAATTACTTTNAGAATTTNAGGAACTGGAACATCAAAATCCTTTGCAATATCCATTACTTTTGCTTCATCANCTATATCTACAAAATTATTACTTTCCTCATCTTTTAGATTGCCTCCAGGTGTCCTCCTAAAAACTAAGATCTTTTTATCTTCTTTTGTGTTTATNTCTATCTTCCATGATTCATTNCTTGAACCACCNGAAAGTCTTGATATTTCATCTACAGACATAAAGTTAGGTATAAATTCAGCAATAATTTCACTTATTATTTTTTGTAGGTTTTCCATAATGAAAAAAATCTAAATTTCTATTATCAATAATTATTTTTATGCTACAAGTTAATTATGTCTAATGAAACACAGCAAAAAATACCTTTGATCAGGAGATTACGCACCTATTTTCTAACAGGACTTGTTGTTGCGGCACCAATTGCTATTACTATATGGGTAGCTATTTGGTTTATAGAAAGTGTTGATTCTTGGTTTTCTCCTTTTATACCTAACTCATTAAAAGATTCACCTTACAGTTTACCTGGGCTTGGAGTGATTGCATCATTAATCATTTTAACTGGACTTGGTGCGTTAACAGCAAATATATTTGGTAAAACAATTCTACAATTTGGCGAAAACCTTCTCGATAGAGTTCCAGTGATAAGAAATATTTATGGAGCTCTTAAGCAGATATTTGAAACTGTTGCTACACAATCTAATAAAAATTTTAAAGGAGTAGTTTTATTTGAATATCCTAGAAAAGATATATGGGCGCTTGGATTTGTAACAACTGATGCAAAAGGTGAAATAGCAGATAAGAAAGGAGATGATTTGTTGTGTATTTTTGCCCCAACAACACCTAATCCAACTTCTGGTTATTTATTATTTGTTCCACGTGAAGATACAATTCAAATGGATATGACAGTTGAGGAGGCAGCTAAGTTAATAATTTCGGCCGGTATTGTTGTACCAAATCAGGATTAACCTGCATCAAGGTACTTTAATGCTTCATCCTTACTAAATAATTGAAGCAATAATCTTAAATTCGCATTCAATTTGTTATTTTCAACAATTTCTTTAGCATTTTTATTCGCCATATCAAGTAATTCATTATCTTCATTAAAGTTGGCAATTTTAAAAATATGGAATCCTGATTGCCTAGTACCTAAAATTTCTCCTGATCCTCTCAGTAATAAATCTTGCTCTGCAATTATGAAACCATCATTTGTTTTTCTTAATGTCTCAATTCTTTTTTTTGCATTTTCACCAATAGGGTTTTGATACAAAAGTAAGCAACTTGATTGATCTGATCCACGCCCAACTCTTCCTCTTAATTGATGCAGTTGTGATAAGCCAAACCTTTCAGCATGCTCAATTATCATAACTGTTGCTTGAGGTATATCAATTCCAACCTCAATAACAGTTGTTGAAACAAGAATTTTAGTATCCCCATTCTTGAATTCATCCATAATTTTTTCTCTTTCATCATTTTTCATTTTACCATGAATAAGAAGGACATTATTTGGGTAATGCTTTTTTAAAGTTTCATATCTATCTTCCGCTGCAGCCAAATCAATTTTTTCAGACTCCTCTATAAGAGGGCACACCCAATATATTTTATTATTTCCATCTATAGTTTTCTTTAATGATAGAATAGTTTCATTTAATTTTGAAAGTGGTTTAGCCGCAGTTTTAATATCTTGTCTTCCTTTTGGTTTTTCAGTGATTTTTGAAACTGACATTGATCCATAAGTTGTTAGTTCAAGAGTTCTAGGTATTGGAGTTGCAGTCATCAATAATACATGAGGAGGTAAAGCATTATTTTTTGATGTTAATAATAGTCTTTGGTGAACTCCAAATTTATGCTGTTCATCAATTGCGACAAATCCGAGATCAAGGAATTTTACTTTTTCCTGAAATANTGCATGAGTTCCAATTATGATATCCGTTTTACCAGTTTCAATATTTGCATAAATNTTTTCCCTTTCTGTTTGTGATGTTTTACCTGTAAGTACATCAATATTATAATTATTTGATAATAATTCTTTAAAAGANTCATAATGTTGATTTGCTAATATTTCAGTTGGTACCATTAATGCTGCTTGTTTTTGGTTATTTACTGCTGTTAAGATACTTACCAGTGCAACTAAAGTTTTTCCTGAACCCACATCTCCTTGAAGAAGCCGTAACATTCTAAAAGGTTTTTCCATGTCTATAGAAATCTCTTCAATGCATTTTATTTGAGAGTTTGTGAGATTAAAAGGTAATGTCTCAATAAACCTATTAATTTCTTTGGTATTAGTCTTTAACGCTACACCTTTCTGATGATTTAATTCTTTTGATATTAATTGCATTGATATTTGATGTGCGAGCAATTCATCATAAATTATTCTTTGTTTTGATAAATTTTGTGATGTAAGGTCATTTTCTTTTTTAGGATTATGAACATTATATATGGCTTCATTAAATGATGGCCAATTCATGTCTTTTATTATTCCTTCGTCATGCCATTCATTAATTTTAGGTATGATTTTTAAAATTCTATCAATATTACCTCTAACAACTTTATTAGTTAAACCTTGTGTTAAAGAATATGTAGACTCAACATTTGGCAATTCGTCTTCTTCTTCAGCGCTTATTATATATTCAGGATGTGTAATTTGTTTAGTATCTTTATAAAAATCAATTTTTCCGCTGATTATAATTTCTTTATCTAGTGGAAGTAGCTTCTCAAGATAATCTTTTCTAGAATTAAACCAAACTAAATTTAACCTTCCTGTATCATCTTCGCACACTACTCTATAAGGGATGTTTCTCCTAAATGATGGAGTATGTTTTATAACTTTACACTTTATTGAGGCTACTCGCCCAATCTCTGCATCATTTATACATGGTTTATAAGATCTATCTATAAATCCATTTGGAAGATGCCAAATTAAATCAATAACATAATTACCTACTAAATATTTTAAGCGAGATTTAAGTTTTGGTCCTATCCCTTTAAGGGTATCTAATGGTTGAAATAACTGATATAGAGACTCTGAAATCATAATATAAACTACTAATATAAATGAAAAATGGAAATTTATTTGAAAAAATTATTATTTAAAGCTTCTCATAGAGGCACAAAAGAGATGGATATAATTCTTGGTTCTTTTGCAGAAAAAAATTTAGAAACTATGAACGAAGAAAATTTAAAATTATTTGAAGAGATATTGGAAATACCAGACCCCGATCTTTATAAATGGTTTGCATCTGAAGATGTTTCTATCCCTGAAAAGTATACCGCTCTTGTAAAAGAAATTTTAAAGTAAAATATTTATGCTCTTAGATGATTTCATAAAAGAATTTTCTAAAAATGAAGGGAAAATTAATAAAGGATCTATTCTTGGAAGTATTCCGCATGGATCTGAAGCTTTAATAATTTCTAAAATATCTCAACACATTAAAAAAGATATTCTATTTGTTTGTGAAAATAAAAAAAAATATAACCAAATTAAAGATGTATTAAATTTTCTTGAAATTGAAAATACATTTTTTTTTCCTGAATATGACACTAATTTCTACGACAGAATATCACCGAATAAAAACATAACCTCCGAAAGAGTAAAAACTTTAGCTGAATTAAATACTTACCAGGGAAATAAAATCGTATTAACTACAGCAAAAGCATCAACACAATTCATTGCCGATAAAAAAAATAATTATTATAAAAATATTAATTTAAGGGTTGGAATTGACTATGATACAGCTGAAATAAAATCTTTTTTAGTTGAAAATGGTTACACAAATACATCTTATGTTCGTGAGGTAGGTGAGTTTGCTGTTAGAGGCGGTATAATTGATTTTTTTCCATTTAATTCTTTATCTCCAGTAAGATTAGATTTTTTTGGTAATAAATTGGATTTAATAAGATCTTTTAATGCCAACACCCAACTTTCAGATGATAAATTTATAGATTCTATTGATTTATTCCCATGTGAAGAAATTATTTTAAACAATGAATTAGTTAGAAATTTTAGAAGCAATTTTAACATAGAATTTGGTTCTCAGAGTAAAAATTCAAAACTATATGAAAGTATATCAAATAAAATTTCATATCCCGGAATAGAGAGTTGGTTACCTTTTTTTTATAATGATAAATCAACAATCATTGATTATTGCGATGATCCAATAATTATTCTAGATAATAGTGTTTTTGAAGTGATAGAAGATTTTGAAGAAACTTTAATTGCTCAATTCAAAACAAGAAAAGAATTTGATGCTGAAAAAGAAAATAATGATAAATATTACTCACTTGCCCCTGAAAGATTATTTTTAGGTAAAGAGGAATATAAAAATATTATTGATAATTATAAAAATTTGAAAATTTCTTCATTAAAAAACCCTAATGAAATTAACTTAGAGGGCAATAATATTACCGGCTTTTATTCATCTGAAAGGGTTAACAAGGTCGATTATAATGCATTAAAAGAATCCATAGATAAGAATATTAGTGATGGTAAGAGGGTGCTTCTTGCTTGTTCTAGTGAGGGATCAAGGTTGAGACTTGAAAAGATTTTTAAAAATCAAAATATAGACTCATATTTTTTTGAAAAGTATTCTGATCTAAATAATAAAGAAGAAAATCGAGTAGGTATATGCGTCCTTAATCTTTCAAATGGTTTTTTTCTTGAAAGAATATTTTTTATTTCTGAACAGGACATTTTTGGTGAAAAATTTTATAGATCCAGAAAAGTTGAAAATAAAAATTTTCTTAGAGATATTTCTTCTATAAACCCTGGCGATCTTATTGTTCATGTTGATCATGGTCTAGGTAAATTTATAGATTTAACAAACCTTAAAATTGAAAACTCTTATCACGAATGCCTAATGTTAGAGTATAGGAATAATGATCGTTTATATTTACCTGTCGAAAACCTAGAAATGCTCTCAAAATATAATTCTGAAGTTGAGGGTGTAGCTTTAGATAAGCTTGGAAGTAATGCATGGAAAATAAAAACTGAAAAAATAAAAAAAGACATTATGCATCTAGCTAAAGACTTAATTGATGTTGCTGCCAAGAGAAAATTATCTACTGCAAGTAAATATGATATCAAGAATGAATTTTACGATGATTTTTGCTCACGATTTGCATATGAAGAGACAGATGATCAAATAAGTTCAATTCAAAATGTTCTAGATGATTTAACTAGTGGAATACCAATGGATAGACTTGTTTGTGGTGATGTTGGTTTTGGTAAAACTGAAGTTGCTATTAGAGCATCATTTGTTGTCTCCCTTGAAGGTAAACAGGTAGCAATTCTATCTCCAACTACATTACTTGCTAGACAACATTATGAAACTTTCAAAAAGAGATTTTCTGGATTACCTATTAATATTTTTGAATTATCAAGATTAACTAAAAATAAGAAAGAGGTTATTGAAAATATTAACAATGGTAATGCTGATATCGTTATAGGTACTCATGCCTTATTATCAGATAAAATTGAATTTAAAAACTTAGGGCTATTAATAATTGATGAAGAGCAACATTTTGGTGTTAAACATAAAGAGAAATTAAAAAAATTAAAAACAGATATTCATGTTCTTACTTTAACTGCTACACCTATTCCTCGAACTATGCAGTTAGCGATGACAGGCGTTAAGGATTTATCAATAATTGCCTCTCCACCAATAGATAGAAGATCAATTGAAACATTTATTTTCAAAAGAGACTCAATAGTTATTAAAGAAGCTTTAATTAAAGAAAAGAAAAGAGGAGGGCAGAGTTTTTATATAGTTCCTAGGATAAAGGACATTGAAGTAATAGAAGAATTTATAAAAGAAAAAATTCCAGAAATTAATTATGTAGTTGCACATGGGCAAATGTCATCAACAAATTTAGAAAATAGAATGCATGATTTTTATGAAGGTAATTATGATGTTCTAATCTCTACAAGTATTATTGAATCAGGTTTAGATTTACCAAACGCGAATACAATAATTGTACATAAAGCAAATTTATTTGGTTTATCTCAATTGTATCAAATAAGAGGAAGAGTTGGTCGATCAAATATTAGGGCTTATGCCTATATTACATACGAAAATGATTATCAACTTGGAAGTAATGCTCTTAAAAGATTAGAGGCTATCCAGTCTTTAAACTCACTTGGGGCAGGATTTAATTTAGCTAGCTATGATTTAGATATAAGGGGATCAGGCAATATTCTTGGTGAACAACAATCAGGCCATATAAAAGAGATTGGTATTGAGCTGTATCAAGATATGCTTGAGGAAACTATTTCATTGTTGAAAGATAATAAAGCTCAATTTGTAAAAGAAAAATGGTCTCCAAAAATTAATTTGGATTTACCTATATTAATACCATCAGATTACTTGGAGGATGTAAATATTAGAATGGAAATATATAGGAAGCTTTCTAATTTAGACGATATTTCTGATTTAGAGTTATTTGAAGTTGAGCTTGTTGATAGATTTGGGAGTTTTCCNAGTGAGGTAGCTATTCTATTAAGGGTTATTTCTATAAAAATAAGATGTAAGAATCTAAATATTGAATCAATAAAAAAATCAAAGAATGGTTTTATCGTACAATTTAAAAATAATATTTTTAAAAATCCTGAAGCTTTACTAAACTATATCGTGCAATCAGACGATATAAATATTAAGCCNGATGAAAAATTATCATTCGAANGTCAAAGTGATAATGAAATTTTAAACTATGTAGATCAAAAGCTAGATGACATTGAGNTGTTACATAAATTGAATTAGTTCTTTATATCTTTNAAATTAGGTTTNCTTTTTTCAAGAAAAGCTCTAACACCTTCTTTAAATTCNTCTTTATTACAAAAAATTTCTTGCGTATCTCTTTCATAATTTAGTTGTTCATCTAAAGATGAGACTAAGGCATTATCATGCGCTTGCACTACAGCTTTAAGGCCAGTAATAGCGCTATTAGCAATACGTTTTGCAATTTTGGTTGCTTCAGGTATTAAATCTTCATCACTCACTACATCCCAAATTAAACCCCAATCAAAAGCTTTCCTTGCATCTAGGTCATCTCCTAGCAAAGCTAATCCATTAGCTTTTGCTCTCCCAATAAGATTAGGAACAAGCCATGAAGCGCCAACATCAGGAATAATTCCTAATTGAGGNCCAAAAACTAATTTAAACTTAGCTTTTTCAGAAGCGATCACAATATCTCCACATAATGCAAGTCCAACACCACCACCAGCAGCAATACCGTTTATTGCATTTATTATAGGCTTTTTAGAATTTACTATTTTTCTAACTAAGGGATTAAATCCAATNTCCATCGCATTTGCCGTTGCCTTTCCAGCTGACCAACCTTTTTCTNTTGGCCAACCACCATTAGCTAGATCTGCTCCTGCACAAAAACCTCTTCCATTTCCTGTTAATATGATAGATCTAATATCATCATTTTTTTCGCATTCATCTATTTCTTGATAAAGACTATCAACTAAAGTTTTATTAAGGCTGTTTAATGTATCGGGTCTATTTAATTTTATTAAACATATTTCATGATCAATTATTTCGCTAATAATTACTTCGGTCATTCTGTTTTCCTCGAATTAATTTTATTAAAAACATTAACAAATGTTTCTGATGATTGAGAACCTGTAATGATCATATTATTTTCTAATATATATGTTGGAACTCCTGCAATTCCAAGATCTCTATATGACCACTCTTCTAATTCAATTTCTTTAACATCAATATCTGAGTCTAAATCTTTTTCTATTTTTTTCGAATTTAGACCAAGTTTTTTTGCGATTTTTACTAATTCATCATTATTACCAATATCTCTTCCTTCAGTAAAATATGAATAAAACAATAGTTCTAGAGCTTCTTCTTGTTTACTTTCTTTTTCTGCCCATTTTAAAATTCTGTGACTATTTAAGGTATTTGGCGTTTTAATGATATTTTCATAATTAAATTCTATACCCACAAGTTTGCCTGCTTCTCTTATTTTATTTCCTACCTCTTTAGCGGTATCTTCTCCGAATTTTCTATCAATATATTTTTTTCTATCAACACCTCCAATTGGCATTGTTGGGTCAAGTTGAAAAGGTTTGTATGAAATATCAAATTCAATATTATCTATTTTATTTATAGCTTCTTCTAATTGTTTTTTACCTATGTAACACCATGGGCATATAGTATCTGAAATAACTTTAATATTTATCATAATATCTTAATCTGCATAATAACTTGTAAATTTTAGAATCGAAAGGCATAACTGTCTAGGATAGAAAAATGTCATATTTAGTTGATACACATTGCCATTTAATATTTAAGGATTTTAGAGAAGATCTAGANTCCGTAATAAATAACGCTTTTAATTCTCGCGTAAAAGCTATGTTAGCTATTTCTACTCAAGAAAATGAGTTTAACCCTTTGATCGCTTTAACTCAAAAATATAGTAATATTTTTTGCTCTATTGGTATTCACCCGCATTCTGCGCACTTACATAGTGAATTAAATGAAGAAAAAATTATTAAATTTGTAGATAATGAAAGNGTTATTGGAATAGGGGAGACCGGTTTAGATTTCTACTATGAAAATTCAGAAAAGAATATTCAAATTCAATTATTTAAAAGACATATTAATGTTTCAAGAGAAACGCAACTTCCTATTATTATTCATACGAGAGATGCAGATAAAGCAACAATAGATATACTTAATGAAGAAAGTAAGAGAGGTGAATTTCCGGGAGTAATTCATTGTTTTACAGCTGGCCCAGAATTAGCCAAAGCTGCCCTAGATCTAGGTTTTTATATCTCTTTGTCGGGAATTGTTACTTTTAAGAATGCTGGAGAATTGAGAGAAACAATAAAAGATATTCCTATCGATAGAATATTAGTTGAAACAGACTCACCATATCTATCACCTGAACCTGTTAGAGGGGGTAGAAATGAACCAGCTAATGTCATTCATACTGCAAAATATTTAGCTGAGTTTTATGATATTGATAAGGAAACATTCTATCAAAAAACAACTGATAATTTTCTTAAATTATTTAATAAAGCTAAAATTACCAATGAGTAGCGTCATAAAAACAACAATTTTGGGTTGTGGTTCTTCAGGGGGAGTTCCTAGGATTGACGGTGATTGGGGTGTCTGCGATCCAAATAACATAAAAAATATCAGGACAAGATGTTCTATTTTAGTTGAAAAAATCACAAATGATAAGAAAACCGTTGTTTTAATTGATACTTCACCAGACATGAGGCAACAATTATTAAAAGCCGGTGTAAAAAAAATTGATGCTGTATTATATACNCATGATCATGCTGATCAGTCTGGTGGAATTGACGATTTGCGAATATTTGCTCTAAGAAAGAGAGAAAGAGTTAATGTATACTTTGACAAAGATACTGCCTCAAGACTAATACCTAGATTTAATTATTGCTTTAAAAGTGGTGAAAAGCATGGTTACCCGTCAATTTTATCTGAAAATATAATTAATCCATATGAAGAACTGATAATTAATGGTGAGGGAGGAGAAATATCATTTATTCCATTTTTACAANATCATGGTACAATTTTTTCATTAGGATTCAATTATAACGGTATAGCATATTCAAGTGATGTAGTAGACTTTCCAGATAAATCACTAAAATATATATCTAATCTTGATTATTGGATTGTTGATGCTCTTAGAATTACTCCACATCCCACACATGCTCATTTAGATAAAACATTACAATGGATAAAAGAATATAACTGTAAANAGGCATTATTAACAAATATGCATATTGATTTAGATTATCAGCAATTGTCTAATGATTTACCAAATAATGTAAAACCATCATATGATGGATATAGTTTCAGTATAGATGTTTAATAGTTTATACATAATATATATTATGCGCAAATGATAAAACTTATATTAAAAAGATTAGCAATAGCAATACCTACCCTAATTATAATAATTGCCTTTGTTTTTGGTTTGATGAGATTAGCGCCTGGTGGACCTTTTACTAATGAAAGAGCTCTTCCTCCAGAAATAGAACAAAAGATTAATGAAGCATACGATCTTGATAAACCATTAATACAACAATTTGGAATTTATTTATCTAAGGTAGTTAAGGGAGATCTTGGCCCTTCTTATAAATATAAGGATTTTTCAGTAAATGAACTCATTTTAAGCGGTTTCCCTATAAGTTTAACTCTAGGTCTTTCTGCTATTTTTTTATCTCTCTTTTTAGGAAGTTTATTAGGAATAATAGCCGCGATTAAAAGAAATACTATATATGATTATACTGTTATGGGCGTATCTCTTATAGGTATTTGTGTTCCTAGCTTTGTTTTAGCTCCTATTTTATCATTATTTTTTGGATTATATTTNGGTCTTCTTCCAATATCNGGATGGAATGGAGGAAATGTNTCTAATCTTATTTTACCNATNGTCTCATTATCTCTTCCTCAAATTGCTATAATTTCAAGAATGATGAGGGCTAGNACTATAGAAACCCTAAATTCTAATTTTATTCGTACAGCAAGAGCAAAAGGNATTCCGGGNAGAAGAATAATAACAAAACATGTTATTAGATCATCAATATTACCTATTATTGATTATTTAGCNCCTGCTACAGCTGGCTTAATGACAGGATCNATAATAATAGAGCAAATTTTTGGTTTACCTGGAATAGGAAGGTACTTTGTTGTTGGGGCTCTTCAGAGAGACTATACNCTTGTTAGTGGTGTTATGATTTTATANGCGTCACTTCTCATGCTTCTTATTTTATTTTCAGACATTTTAAGATCTTTATTGGATCCAAGGGTTAAGATTAAATGAATATAAAGAACTACAGCAAGGATGAATTGAATGACATTTTATCGGTTAAAGGTAATTCTTTATATTCTGATGCTTTTAAAAGATTGTTAAAAAACAAAGCCTCTCTAATAAGTTTGATTATATTATCATCAATTGCCCTGCTCTCTTTTTTTGGTCCGTATTTTCTTCAATATGATTTTTACGAAACTGATTGGAATTCAATCTATTTAGCTCCCAATATTGAAAGTGGTCATTTTTTTGGNACTGATGGAAATGGAAGAGATCTGTTAGTTAGAATTCTTTATGGTGGAAGATTAAGTCTGACTATAGGTATTATAGCTACCCTTGTAAGTGTTGTTATTGGTGTAACATACGGAACAATTGCTGGTTATTTTGGGGGTAAGCTAGATACCGTCATGATGAGAATTGTAGAGATATTATATGCTATGCCTTATTTAATATTCGTAATAATCTTAATGGTTATTTTTGGAAGAAATATTTATTTATTGTTTCTTGCAATTGGCGCTGTTGAATGGTTAACAATGGCAAGAATTGTAAGGGGTCAGACAATTTCTATTAAAGAAAAAGAATTTATTGAAGCGAGTAAATCNCTTGGNCAATCGTCTTTTTTAATAATTATTAAACATATAATACCAAACTTAGCTGGAACAATAATCGTTTACATAACTTTAATGGTTCCGTCAGTAATTATATTAGAGAGTTTTCTATCATTCCTTGGTTTAGGTGTTCAAGAACCTNTAACATCTTGGGGNGTTTTAATTTCTGAAGGATCNAGAGANATGGAAACAGCTTGGTGGTTATTGATATTTCCTGGATTNTTTATGGTTCTTACACTTGCATCTCTTAATTTTATAGGAGATGGATTAAGAGACGCCTTGGATCCTAAGGAGTACTAATGCAAACACTTCTTAATGTTAACAATTTATCCGTTAATTTTGATACCACTCAAGGAATATTTACAGCAGTAGATGATGTGTCATTTTATATTAATAAGGGCGAGTGTTTGGGAATTGCTGGTGAATCTGGATCCGGTAAAACTCAAACATTTTTTTCTATTACAGGAATATTATCNGATAATGGAAGCGTAANTGGTAATGCATATTTTAACAATATTGATTTATTAAGNCTTAATGAAAAAGAAATCTCAAAAATAAGAGGCAAACAAATAGGATTTATTTTTCAGGACCCAATGACATCACTTACCCCTCATATGAATATTGGAAATCAATTAATTGAAGTTTCCATGATTCATGAAAATNCTAGTAAAACTGATGCATTAAGAAAAGCAAAGGAGGTATTAGACATTGTAAAGCTTCCTAGAATAGAAAACTTACTAAAAAAATATCCTCANGAACTTTCTGGNGGAATGAGACAAAGAGTCATGATTGGTATAGCTTTAATGTGTGATCCCCTTTTTATTATTGCAGATGAACCAACTACGGCTCTTGATGTAACTACTCAAAAAGAAATTTTAAAAATNTTTAATGATTTAAAAAAATATAAAGATATAACAATGGCATTAATTTCCCATGATATTGCAGTTATTTCTGAGGTTTCAGAAAGTATATTAGTTATGAATGAAGGTAAAATTGTCGAAAAAGGTGATTGCAAAAAAGTCTTAAGCTCGCCTAATCATGAATACACCAAACATCTTCTTTCATGTATTCCAGAATGGATGAANTAAATGTCAGAAAGATTGCTAGAGGTAAAGAATTTAAGTTGTAGTTTTGAAATTGAAAGAAATTTTCTTAGACAAAATAAAAATCTACAAGTTCTTAAAGATATTAATTTCTCACTTAATAAAGGTGTAACTTTAGGAATAGTTGGAGAATCAGGGTGCGGTAAATCTACTCTATGTAGAACGATTTTATCTCTTAATAAGAAAGATAAAGGTAATGTTATTTGGTTTGATAAGGATATCAATGATTTCANAAAAAATGATTTTAAAACCTTTAGAAAGAGAGTTCAGGTAATTTTTCAGGATCCATATGGAAGTTTAAACCCCCGCATGACTATAGGAAATATAATATCCGAACCATTAGAAATCTATAGAAAAGATATAAGTAAAGACATTAAAACTTTAAAAGTCTTGGAGGTAATGGAAAAAGTTGGTTTATCGGATCTATTATATAATCGATTCCCCCATGAGTTATCTGGAGGTCAATGCCAAAGAGTCGGTATAGCAAGATCAATTATAAATGAACCTGATGTTTTAATTTGTGATGAACCAGTCTCTTCATTAGATTTATCAGTGCAATCTCAGATTTTAACTTTATTAAAAGAATTAAAANTTAATTTAAATATTACAATGATCTTTGTTAGTCATGATTTAGCTGTAGTAAAAAGTATTAGTGATGAAGTTATGGTCTTAAATCAAGGTTTGATAGTTGAAAACAATACAGCAGATAATGTATTTAGCAATCCTCAAAATGAATATACTAGAAAATTAATATCTTCAGTTCCTAGAATTAATGCTATAGACTAACCTCTATGGAAGTTAAATCACAAATAAAAGCNATTGTTTGGAAAATTATTAAACAACCAGGAGATATGGTTGAAGTTGATGATGAAATCATAATCCTTGAGTCCATGAAAATGGAAATTCCAATATCCTCAGAACACAAAGGAAAAATAAAATCAATTGAAATTAATGAAGGCGATGAAGTTGATGAAGGTCAGACTGTCGCTATATTAGAATAAATTAATTTAATCCTGCTCGAGGNCCAACTGCCATTGTAGCCTTAGAACCTCTTTTATTACGCGAAATATTAAGTATTGCTACCCTATTATCTTTTTCATAGACGAGAAAGCTTTGCTTTGTTTGTTGTTCCATGATCAAAAACCATCCTGTATCAGGCATATGTTCCTTAAAATAAGCAAATACATCGTTAGCATCTAATTCAGAAATAAAAAATAATTGACCAAACCAATTTTCATCACTTCCCATGATAAGTGAACTAGGAATATCAATTACAGTTTGTGGTGGAAAAGCAATATCATTAATTTGATTAAAAATATCTTCCTGTGTTACCTCGTNTGAAATATCATNATTCGATTGCTCAACAACAGGATCACTTGAGTTTAAAAAATTACCATCAAACTGAGCACACGCAGTTAGAGAAAAAACTATAAAAACTATAGAAATATTCTTAATCATAGCAAACCTTTCAAAAGATATTTTATTTTCTATTGATTCGGCGGATGTATAAATAACTTAAATTAAAAAATACAAGCTAATGCAGCAAGGCCCATTAAAGCCCAAGAACCAATTGCACCCCCTGCTCTAGCCGGGTTTTCTTTTGGACCAAATCCATCTTGATATAAAATACCATATACATGAGCTAATCTGCATAGNAAAAATAATAANCCTAAAAGAGTTACAAATCCTTCGGATCCATCATTTTCAAGCATCATCATCATTATNAGCATTAATGGTGCATGCTCTGCTAAATTACCAAGAACTCTTGATTTTTTAAGTAGTTCGCCGGTTCCTTCACCTACAGATGAACTTTCATCTCTTGCCATTGCAGTCTGAAATGCTAAGTATATAAACANTAAAGCAAGTAAACCTGCCCATAACATAGTTCTTTCAATATCCATAATAAACCTCCTATAAACGTGGCTATACTTTTATGATTCGTTAATAATCACAATAATTCAGGTTTTTTTTATAACTATGATTTTTTATGTTTATAATAGTTATATGAGTCTAACTTCAAAAATTTTAATAGGAATGCTNTCNGGTCTTATATTTGGCTCTATCATNAGTTTGNTAGGGCTTGAGGCNAACCCATTCATAAAGGTATATTTAATTGATGGTTTTTTAAATATTGGTGGGCAGATATTTATTTCTTTATTAAAGTTAATGGTAGTACCATTAGTGTTCTTCTCACTAACAAGCGGTGTTTCATCTTTAGATAAAAATTTAAGCTTAGGAAGGATAGCAGGAAAAACTCTTGGCCTATATTTAATAACAACTGCTATTGCAATTTCAATAGGCCTTTCAATTGCTGTTTTCTTAAATCCAGGAAATAATTTAGATCTTCAGACATCGACTTTGTTATCTATCCCCGAAAGTCCAAATATTAAAGATATAATTTTAAATATTATTCCATCAAACCCAATACAAGCGATGGCAGATGGCAATATGTTACAAATTATAGTTTTTTCAATATTAGTTGGAATTGCAATTAGAGGTTTAGGTGATTCAGTAAAAATAATTAAAGATGTTGTTAGCAATATTACCGACATCGTTTTGAAGTTAGTTATGTATATAATTAATATTGCTCCTTACGGAGTTTTTTGTTTAATGTCTGTTTTATTTGCTGAAAAAGGTCTTACAGTANTAGGTGATCTCTCATTTTATTTCTTTATTGTTGTATCAGCACTGTTAATACATGGCTTCCTAACTTATTCAGCGCTTTTAATCTTATTTGCTAAGATCAATCCATTTAGTTTTTTTGATAAAGTAAAATCATTAATGATATTTGCTTTTTCAACTTCTTCGTCAAACGCAACAATACCAGTAACTTTGAAAACTGTTATTGATAATATCGGTGTAAATAGAAAGGTGGCATCATTTACTGTTCCTTTAGGAGCAACAATAAATATGGATGGAACTGCNATAATGCAAGGAGTTGCAACTGTATTTATAGCTAATGCATATTCAATAGATCTACTGCTTACTGANTATTTAATGGTAATTTTAACAGCAACACTTGCTTCAATTGGAACTGCTGGTGTCCCTGGTGTTGGGTTAATAATGTTAGCAATGGTTCTTAATCAAGTGGGTTTACCAGTTGAAGGTATTGGTTTGATTATTGGGGTTGATAGATTATTAGATATGTTGCGTACAGTTGTTAATGTAACAGGNGATAGTGCTGTTTCAACTATTGTTGCTAATTCNGAAAATCAGTTGGAACGAACNAAATTATAGGTATAATTTATAAAAAATGGAGAAACTATGGAAAGTGAAGCNTTAATCGAATTTGGTAAACCTTTAGAAAGAATTAAAACTGAAACACCCTCTCCTCAAGGAAAAGAAGTATTATTGAAAGTAACCTACGGTGGAGTATGTCATTCAGATGTTCATATTCAAGATGGGTACTTCGATCTTGGTGGNGGTAATCAACTACCTTTAGGTGGAACTATGAACTTACCTCATACTTTGGGTCATGAAATTGAAGGTGAAGTAGTAAGTATTGGATCTGATGTTAANGACATTAAGGTTGGAGAAAATGTAGTTGCTTTTCCATGGATTGGTTGTGGAAAATGCGCAACTTGTGATTCAGGTGACGAACATCTATGTAATGCTCCAAGGCAATTAGGTATACAACTTGCTGGTGGTTTTTCTGATTACTGCTTAGTTCCTGATGAAAAATATCTTCTTGATTATACAGGTATAAAACCAGGATTGGCAGCTACTTATATGTGTTCGGGACTGACAGCTTTTGGTGCATTAAAAAAAATAAACCATGTTAGTAAAGATGATCATATTTTAATTCTTGGTCTTGGTGGTGTTGGAATGATGGGGTTACAATTTGCTAGAACTTTATTTGATTGCAAAATTTTAGCAGCAGATATTGATCCGAATAAATTACAAGCTGCACAAGGTGCCGGCGCTGATGAAGTTTATAATACTAGCGATGAGCTCTCTTTAATGAAATTAATTGAAGATACTCAAGGGGGTGTTAAAGCTGCAGTTGATTTTGTCGGAGCAGAAAAAACAATTGAATATGCTTTTAATGGAGCAAAGAAAGGNGGTCAAATTGTTNTAGTTGGCTTATTTGGTGGTGCTTTTCANAAACCAATACCAATGTTTCCATTAACAGCNAAGAGNATTTGTGGAAGTTTTGTTGGTAANCTNGAAGAAACAAAAGAAATGCTTGANNTNGTNAANTCNGGTAAAGTTGATCCTATCCCNGTNGAAACAAGNGATNTATCAGAGGCTACAAAAACTCTTGATGATTTACGNGACGGNAATATTACTGGACGAGTAGTTTTAGANCCATAATTTANTNTAANGGNGGATATTNATGACNGNAAAATGGAAACATATCAGNCCAAGTGAATATGATTGGGATTATTTTAAGGATGTTAANGGCAGAGAAACATCTATGGTTAGAACANTAATAACTGGTGATGAGTATATNTGGGANGCATCANTAAGACCTAACTATGTAGCAGAATCTCACTGGCATCCATATGATATTGTACAAATATTNCTTGAAGGAGAATTTACNGCAGAAGGNGAAGGATCTTTTTANCCTGGNGATGTTCGATGGGTAAAAGCTGGAGCATCAACAATNGAAGGTGCTGGTAGTGAGGGGTGTAGGTTTTNTCTTATAGCTTTAGGNGGNGATATTCCTCTTATGTGGGATGATATNTATGAGTTGCCAACTGAATTAAAGAATGAGCTATCACAAAGAGGTGATCCTGTTGGCTCCGCTAATGTTAACAAATTAAAATCTGAATTATTTCACGACCCTAACGGCAGACCTACTCAACCTGTAAAAATTATATGTGATGAATCACCNTGGGTTATAGAGACAACATTTGAGCCTGACTATATTGCTANGGACCATTGGCATGCATTTAATACTTTATATTTTATTATGGATGGAGAGATGCAGTTTGGAGAAGATGAACCAATCTATAAAAAAGGTGATATTAGGGTTGTAAAGGCTGGATATTCTTATGGCCCTGAAAAGCCAGGTAAAGATGGAGTTAAATTTATTCTTATATCTAATGGAGGCCCAGTTGATTTGAACTGGTCTGATATTAATCCCCCTCCTCAATAATTATTTCTTTTTTATATTTTATTCCTGCTAACCAAAATAATGGTATTGAGAAACCAGATAAAATTGTGAAGGACAATAAAGTTTTTGTATAAGGAAAATTCACTCCATTAGAAATTAGAATATCTATTATGATTCCTGCCCCTGTCGTTCCCAAAAACATTCCAACCATATTTAAGTTAAGAATAAAAAATGCAATTACAGTAGCTTTTAAGTGTGCTGGAGCAAGCTCCTGAACGGTAGAAAATGTTGGACCATACATTGCACCTAATTGCATTGAACCTATCGCCATAGAAATCCAAAAAATTATATTATCAGGCATAACAAGTCTTCCAGCTATATTTATTGGTAAAAGAAAAATCATAAACCAAAATANAAACATTGGCCTNCCGAGTTTATATTTTTTTGTAAACCAATCAGATCCAATTCCGCCAATCAAATTACCTAATATGCCAAAAACAACTATTATATACCCAGTATATTGGGCTATTTCAGCTCTATCGAAACCTCTTTCTTTCACATACCAAACTTGATCATAAACAGCTGCACCTAAAACAAAGTGAAATATAACCCCACCGTAAATAGTTAATGTAAGTGCTGGTGAATCTTTAAGAGCCTTCAAAAGCTCTTTTGCGAGCGATTTAAACTTAATAGTTTGATNTTTTTCGACAATATTTTTTCTAGGAGTATCTTTTATAAAAAACATAATCAATGCTAAAAAAATACCAATACCACCTAATATGTAAAAACACATTCTCCATCCAATTATAGGTCCTAAATATCCGGCTATGATTAGACTTAAACCAGCTCCAATGGGTATTCCCAAATAATATGCTCCAGATATAAANCCCATTCTTTCTTTTGGAAAACGATCACCGAGTATTGATAATGATGTTGGTGTAAGTATTGACTCTCCTACACCTATGAACATTCGAGGCACTAGTAAACCAANAAAATTNTTAGCTAAACCCGATACTGATGTAAGTATGCTCCATAAAGCTACACCAAAAGCGATAAGTTTAGGCCTATCAAAACGATCAGCGAGAAAACCCATAAANAGTCCCATTATTGAGTAAAAAAACAGGAAACCAAAACCAGTCAACAAACCAAATTGTGTATTTGTTAAACCTAAATCAGGTATTATAAAATTAGCAAAACTAGCTAATAACTGACGATCAACAAAATTCATAATGTTTAAAAGAATTAGGAATCCTAAGAAAATATAATTATTTGTATTTGATGATGGTTTCATTTGATTTTAATAGTAATTATTATTATCTATAATTTATGAGGTTAAATATGAAATATTCATTATCTTTATTATTTTCACTTATATTAGTTGTGTTTTCATCAGCAATATTAGCAGATACAGATGAAATTGTATGTTTAAAAACTGATAAAATTCGTTCNGTTGATTTTAAGAAAGACTTTATGNTCTTTGAAATGCAAAAAAGACAAAAATATAATGTCACTTGCAAAGGTCCAGGAAACTTAAATTTTGAAAACCCTGTAATTATTGAGCCTCAGAAAATGGGTAATAAAATATGTTCAAATGATGTTCTTAAATTAAGACANAAAACATGTTTTATTGATAAAATTGTTCTTAATGAAGTTATAGATAAACAANCTGAAGGTTAANTTTCATCTANCGGTATACCCTTNTCTTTTCCTAGACTTTTAAAGAAATTATTTANCTCGTTATCGTCTTTAGCATTTAATACTTCATCGACCCATTTATAGAAATTTTGATTTCCTTTTTCATTCAAACCAAAGGTAAGNTCGTCTAAACCTCCGCCCATTAGAGATTTTACTTGATTTTTTCCCATATTATAATCTTCTTTACCTACAATTTCCTCTAAAAGATCAAATTGNTGTCTAGAGCTAGCTATTCCCTCTTCATCTGTAGGAGGATTCTCCATCAAATAATATTGCGTTGTAAAATGTTCATTAACATCATCACCTGGATATAAAACAGATAACATAACTCCTCTATTACCCTTATTTCCTTCATCCTTNGCCTCAAGGTCCCTNCCGCCACCTAAAAAAGAGGCTATTGATGCATGTGGGAATACTGTCCATACACCATATAGTAAGGTATCAATATCCCAATCCTTTTCCTCTAAATCAACTAAATCTGACATATATCCAAGTGTTGCCCTATCCTTATCTTTTGATAAAGATACTGTACAAACTCTTTGATGAGGTCCCCATGAATAATATAATGGTCTATTAGATGTATTAGGCCCAAAGGTATTCTTATGTAAAACAGGCACATGATAGATATCTAAGTAACCATCATAACCAGCTTTCCAATTCGGACCACTAATTGTTCTTTTTGCAAAAAGACTCCAATTTTCAAAACCAAAATGCGAAATCATGTTATCGTAATCTTGTATAAAGGAATCAAAATCAACTTCTGAGTTAGGATTTAGTATTCCCCATATTATTCCTGCTCTCTCGTAAACTGGGAAAGATATCAAGTTAAAGCATTCTTTATCTACATCACCAAAATCATTTTCTGAGGCAATTCCCATTAGTTTTCCATCATTATTGTATGTCCAACCATG
>PBXC01000025.1 GCA_002728335.1 Rhodobiaceae bacterium | reverse complement strand
AAATTTACAATCATTAAATCCTATTATTAAAACAAATTATGTAGAAAAACATTTAAAAAGAACAGATTTTGATATCAATTATATTAATCTCAAATTCGATAAAAATAATAATGAATTAATTTTTACAATAGATAGTGCATTAAAAAATAAAATTAATACTACTGAATGGATGTTGTTTATTCGCAGTGAATTAAAAATAAATGTATTAATAAATATTCTTGAGAAAAAAATATTCACATTCACAGTATCTTCTATTGAAAAAAAAGAAGATGAAGCAATTAGTGATTTTAATTTTTATGGTAGTCTAAATAGTTTAAAAAATACTAATATGATTGAAATTAAAGGGTCTGCAAAAGACCTTCCTTTGATTTTTGTTAAAGACCTTTGGCCTGAAAATTTAGGAAAAGGGGCTAGGGCATGGACAAATAGATCGTTATTTGAGGGTATAATTTCGAATTTAGAATTTGATTCTGAATTTGTTTTAAAAAAAAATGGTGAACTTTTACATGAGCCAGTTATAAATCTTGATTTTAATTTCAATGATATAAATACCTATTATCTTAAAGGTATGCCTCCCATGACTGATACTCTTGGAACAGGGCATTTGGATTTTAATAAATTCCGTATAAATTTGATTGATGGTCGTATCAACTTAGATGATGGAACAAGGATCTATATTAATAATGGTAAGTTTAATGCATTTGATATTAAACAGAGACATGGTCCGGGACAAATACTTATTGATGCCTCCTCAAATGTAGGGGATTTTTTTAATTTGCTAAGTAAACATGGTTATATTTCAAAATTAGTAAAATTAAATAGAGATAACTTATTCGGAGAAAGTAAACTTAAGCTTCAATTTGATTTTCCTCTCAAAAATTCTGTTAAGTTTTCTGAAACTAAAACCAATATAAACTTAGAAGTCGGAGAACTTAAAATTTATAATAAAAATAAAAATGTAAGCATTATTGGCGACTCAGCTTTATTAATTCTTGATTATGACATTAATGAAGCTAGGTTTTTCAAAGGATCCATAAAAACAAAGAGTATAAAAATTCTTGAATTACCAGTTTTTGCTCAAATTCTCGATGTTTCTATACCTGGCCTGAGCAATATTAGTGATGGCGGTAGGGATATTACTTTTGGTACTTCTAATTTTGATGTTGAGCTTTCAAATCAAGGTATAAATATTTTTGATGGTATACTGAAGCCCGAAAGTAATCTTCCTGTTGTAGGCAATAGTCTAGGATTATCAATTTCTGGTAAGTATTTTTTTGATGAAAAATTAATAGATTTTAATGGGACAGTTGTTCCTGTGTCTTGGTTAAATAATTTGCCATCTAATGTACCAATTTTAGGGGAATTATTTTCAGGAAGTAAAGATGGAGAGGGATTGATTGGTATAAAATTTAGAATTTATTCCGAAAACGGAGATNAGGTTAAAATTGAAACNAATCCTNTNTCTGTTTTAACTCCAGGGTTTTTACAAAGAATATTTGATTAATTAATNCCAATAATTATATTTTTCTTTTTTCCAAGNGANATTTCGATTTCTTTTGANTCTTTGAAATTNTCCAGTGTTACAGTATATTTCTCATCAGTAATTAATTNNCCATTTAATTTGATTGCTTTTGATTGAATAAATCTTCTTGCCTCACTATTTGATTTTGCTAAACCTAAATCATCNTGAGATAGCAAANTAAGTAAACCATATCCATTCTCAAAATTATCTTTATTGAAAGTAATTGTTTTTTTGCTTTTCCAATCAGAGTCTTTACCGTGAACAAGTTCAGTTACCTTAGTTGCCAATAATTCTTTTCCTTGTTCGATATCTTCATTTTCTAATTTTTCTATATCATCGATCTCGTTTAAAGGCAGATCAGTAAATAATCTAAGAAATTTTCCGACATCTTCGTTTTCTGTTTTATCTCTCCAATAATTCCAAAAATCTCTTGGATGAGTAGAGTAGTTATCTTTATCAGAGATGTAATTAAGCCAAATTGCACCATCTTCTGTTTTCCCCATTTTTTGACCTGATGAGGTTGTTAATAGTGGAGTTGTTAAGCCATAAAGCTCATTACCTGCGAGCCTTCTTGATAAATCTATTCCACAAATTATATTTCCCCATTGATCAGAGCCACCCATTTGAAGAATACAATTATAATCTAAATTGAGTTTATAAAAGTCGTAACCCTGAAGTATCATGTAATTAAATTCTAAAAATGATAGATTTTGTTCTCTTTCAAGTCGTAACTTAACTGAGTCAAAAGAAAGCATTCTGTTTACAGAAAAATGACTTCCAATCTCTCTGAGAAAATCAATATAGTTTAATTCTTCAAGCCATTTACTGTTATCAATAACTTCAATTTTATTTATATCTAAAAATTTCTCAAAAACATTTTTTATACCCTTAACATTTTTATTTATATCCTCATAAGTGAGCATTTTTCGTGATTTATCTTTTAATGAAGGATCTCCTATCTTACTTGTGGCTCCTCCAATAAGTACAATAGGTGAATGTCCAAAATCTTGTAACTTCTTAAGTAAAAGTATTTGCATTAAAGACCCAATGTGCAGATTTGGTGCGGTGCAATCAAAACCTATATATGCTGTTACTTTATTTTCAGAGAAGATTTTATCCAATTTATCTGCCTCACTAATTTGATAAATGAAACCTCTCTCATTTATGTGGTTTAGAAAATCAGATTTATATTTACTCATTTTTTCTTCTTAAAGTTTTTTGTTTTAAAAGTCGGGCCCAATCAAGCGGGAGTCAAGATATTTACTAACTTCGTTTATAAGCTTTTCTGTTTTGTTTTCAAAAAAATGATTAGCTCCTGCTATATTTTTATAATCTATATTAATGTTTCTCTGTGTTTGAAGTTTTTCAACCAATCTCAAGATATCATCTTTTGGAACTACCTTATCATCTTCGCCATGCAGAATGATACCAGAAGATGGGCATGGCGCTAAGAAATTAAAATCATACATATTTGCTGGCGGTGATATAGAAATAAANCCTTCTATTTCTGGTCTTCTCATTAATAATTGCATTGCTATCCAAGCTCCAAAAGAATACCCAGCAACCCAACAACCTTTTGAATCTGAAACTTGAGATTGAATCCAGTCAAGTGAAGCAGCGGCATCTGATAATTCTCCTATACCTTGGTCAAATTCTCCTTGGCTTTTACCAACTCCTCGAAAATTGAATCTCAAAACTGAAAATCCTTTCTTTATAAAGGTATGATATAAATTAAATATGATAGGATTATTCATATTTCCACCAAATTGAGGGAGCGGATGCAATATAATAGCAACAGGGGATCTTTTGTTTTCGACAACATTCATCCTACCTTCTAATCTTCCATCAGGTCCACTATATATAATTTCTGGCATATTTCTTAACCTTACTATTAATTGTTCTGTTAAAAAAATTTTATAAATTGAAGTATTTCTTGACAAAACTAGTCAAGAATTATAAATCCTCACTAAATTCTATATGTTTCTAACACAACTGTAGAAAATTTGTAACAATTTAAATTAAGAGAGATTAATGAAATTAACAACAAAAGGTAGATATGCTGTCCTTGCTTTGACTGAAATAGCTCTTTCAGAGGATAAAAATTTAATTAAAATCTCTGAAATAGCAAAATCGCAAAATATTTCCTCTACATATCTTGAGCAAATTTTATCAAATTTGAAAAAAAATGGATTTGTTAAAGCTGTAAGAGGTCCTAATGGAGGATATAAGCTTGCTTTAAAGGCTGAAAATATAATTATGAGCGATGTTATAGAAGTAATAGAAGGAAAAATTGAGGCTAAAGGTTGTTCTCATAAAAATGTCTCATGTACTGGTATTTCAGGAAAATGTTTAAACCATGATTTATGGGATGAATTAGGGAAACAAATAGATCTTTTTTTAAGTCATATTTCATTAAAGGATATTCTCGAAGGTAATATTTTGGGTAGATCTAGAGCGCCAATTATAGCTGAGAATTGCGACAAAATGACTATAAATTGATTATTGGTTATTTAAGGCATAGTAACCATATAGCACTAAGAGAGATTAAGATTGAATAAAAAAATAGATAAGCCGAGTGAAAAAGACTTCAATAATCCATATGAATTTGGTTTTGAGACTGAAATTGATACTGTCTTCGCCCCAAAAGGATTAAATGAAGATGTAATTCGATTTATTTCTGATAAAAAGGAAGAACCTAAGTGGTTACTCGATTGGAGATTAGATGCTTTTAGTAGATGGCTCAAAATGGAAGAGCCAAATTGGTCAAGCCTAAGATATCCAAAAATAGATTATCAAGATGCGTATTATTTTTCTGCTCCTAAGGAAACTGAAAAACCAAAAAGTTTAGATGAAGTCGATCCAAAACTAATTGAGACCTATAATAAATTGGGCATTCCTCTTAAGGAACAAGAATGGCTGGCAGGTGTAGCTGTGGATGCGGTATTTGATAGTGTATCACTTGGAACGACTTTCAAGGAAAAATTAAAAGAAGATGGTGTAATTTTTTGTTCTTTCTCTGAGGCTGTAAAAGACCATCCTGAAATTATTAAAAAATACTTAGGAACAGTAGTACCAAACTCTGATAATTTTTTCGCCACATTAAATTCCGCTGTATTCTCTGATGGAAGTTTTGTTTATGTTCCTCCTGGCGTAACTTGCCCAATGGAATTGTCNACTTATTTTAGAATTAATGCGGCAGGTACAGGTCAATTTGAAAGAACACTATTAATTGCTGATGAAGACTCATATGTNAGTTATTTAGAAGGGTGTACAGCTCCTATGAGAGATGAGCATCAACTTCATGCAGCAGTCGTTGAATTAGTAGCCTTAAAAGGTGCTGAAATAAAATATTCTACTGTTCAAAATTGGTACCCTGGTGATGAAAATGGAAAGGGCGGTGTTTACAACTTTGTTACAAAAAGAGGAGACTGTCGTGGNGATAATTCAAAAATTTCATGGACACAGGTTGAAACCGGGTCTGCAATTACATGGAAATATCCTAGCTGCATTCTNAAGGGCGATAATTCCTCGGGTGAATTTTATTCAATAGCTATATCTAATAATTATCAGCAGGTTGATAGTGGAACTAAAATGTTGCATCTAGGAAATAATACAAAAAGCAGAATTATCTCTAAAGGTGTATCATCTGGCTCATCCTCAAACACATATAGAGGACAAGTAAATATTCATCCAAAATCAAAGAACTCAAGAAACTTTACTCAATGCGACTCCTTACTTTTAACTAGCGATTGTTCTGCAACTACAATTCCTTATGTAGAGTCTAAGAATAGAACTTCGACAATTGAACATGAAGCAACATCATCAAAAATATCTGAGGATCAATTATTTTATTGTCTTCAAAGAGGTCTTGATGAGGAAGAAGCTATTGCATTAATTGTTAATGGTTTTTGTAAAGAAGTTCTTCAAAAATTACCTATGGAATTTGCAGTAGAGGCCCAAAAACTACTCGAAATAAGTTTAGAGGGAAGTGTAGGATGAGTGTTAATTTACTTGAAATAGACGATTTACATGTAAAAGCAGGTGAAAAAGAAATTTTAAAGGGATTAAGTTTGTCTATTCCTTTCAATGAAATACACGCAATTATGGGCCCTAATGGGGCCGGAAAATCTGTCCTCTCAAATGTTTTATCCGGGAAAGAAGATTATAAAATTACATCCGGTAAAATTATATTTAAAAATGAAAATATTACAGAGCTACAACCAAATGAAATATCTAATCTAGGATTGTTTATGGCTTTTCAATATCCTGTTGAAATTCCAGGTGTAACATTGATGAATTTTTTAAAGACAATTCATGAAGCAAATAGAAAAGCTAATGGCTTAGAGGTGTTAGGCCCATCAGATTTTCTCAAATATGTTAGAGAAAAAGCTGGAATACTTGGAATAAATGATGAGGTTCTTAAAAGACAATTGAATGTTGGATTTTCCGGTGGAGAAAAAAAGAGGAATGAAACTTTACAACTTTTAGTCTTAGATCCTATTTTAACAATATTAGACGAAACTGACTCCGGCCTTGATGTTGACGCATTGGATATAGTTTCAGATGGTATTGTTGGAATGAAAAATGAAGAAAATTCATTTTTAGTTATTACTCATTATAAAAAATTACTTGATAAGTTAAGACCCTCAAAAGTTCACATATTAGTTGATGGTAGAATTGCCGAAACTGGTGGGCCAGATTTAGCTGAAAAGATCGAAAATGAAGGATTTGAGAGTTTTGGTTAATATGACATCATTTGAATTTAATAAAATTAAAGAGAGTATAAATAGCAATTTAAGATATTTAGATCGAAGAGAGGAAATATTTTCAAAATTTATTAATAATGGTTTTCCTAACAAAAGAAATGAAAGCTGGAGGTATTTTGATTTAGCCTCTAAATCAAAATCGTATGTTAAAAAAAACATTTCAAATTCACAAATAATTGTAGAAAATTTACATGAGAATAATAATTTTTATGATTGTTTAGAAAATAATTTATCTAGCGAAGATTATTTCAAGCCCTGTAGTTATTTTAAAAATGAATCTGTTGTGGATCTTAATATAGCGTGCGGAAATCAAATTAAGATTTTAGATATAGATTACACCCAGAATGATCCAATTGTTGTTCGGATTAATTATGATGACACAAACATATCTCTACCAAGATTAATTATAAATGTTTCAGATAATGTTAAGGCAAAAATAAACTACATAAATAAAGCTAATGATGGCTTTTTAAATTTATTAGTAGAATATAATATTGGTAATAAATCAGAGCTTAATGTATCACGTATCAATTCTTCACAGGGGTTATTAGTAGAAACAAATTTAGTTTTTCTATTAAATCAATCAACTTTTGAGATGAAGAATTTATCTTTACCGATAGACTCTTCAAGACTTCAATTATTTTCCAATCATATTGGCGAAAGATCGACCTGCACATCAAAAACAATTTCAATACCCGCTGAAAATTCCACTGATGATATACTTGTAGATAATATTTTTAGCGAGTCGAATTGTGAAAGTGTGTCCGGCGTGAGAGCGATACTCGATAAAGACTCAGTTTGCACTTTTCAATCTATGATTGATATTCATAATTCTGTTTTAGGGTCTAAAGCTGAACAAGATTGTAAAGGTTTTCTTCTTTCTGATCGTGCTGTAATGAATGCAAAACCACAAATGAAAATTTTTAATGATGATGTAATATGTAAACATGGTGCTACGATAGGTAGCCTTAATGAAGACGAAATTTTCTACCTCCGTACTAGAGGTCTGGATAGAAAAAAAGCTATAAATCTAATTTTGGATGGTCATATTAACTCTTACATTGGGCATGAAGTTTTTTTAAAAGAGTTTTTACCAGAGGAATATAGATGAGCTTTAACATTGATGATACAAGAAAAGATTTTCCAATTCTCACAAGGGAAATACAAGGTAATACCTTAACTTACCTTGATAATGCTGCCAGTTCTCAAAAGCCCTTTGAGGTACTTGATGGAATTAAAAAGTTTGAAAGCAATGATTATTCTAATGTTCATCGCGGTTTGCACACATTATCAGTCCTATCTACATCTGCTTATGAAGAGTCAAGAAAGACCGTTCAGAAATTTCTTAACGCTAAATCACCTGACGAGATTATTTTTACTTCTGGTGGTACTGATAGCTTTAATCTTGTGGCTAGCTCTTATGCAGACGCAAATTTATCTCACGGTGATGAAATAATTATTACGACAATGGAGCATCACGCAAATATAGTTCCATGGCATTTTTTAAGAGAAAGAAAAGGAGTTAAAATTAAGTGGATTGATTGTGACTCTAATGGAAATTTAGACATTAANTTATTTGAGAGAGCNATAACTCCAAAAACAAAATTTATTTCTGTTACTCAAATGTCTAATGTTTTNGGTGNTTCACCAGATATTAANAAAATTATCAAATTATCTCATTCTCATGGNATTCCNATTTTGATTGATGGTTGTCAAGGNGTAGTGCATGAGAAAACTGATGTTCAAGAGTTAGATTGTGATTTTTATTTATTTTCTGGTCATAAGATTTACGGTCCAACTGGTATTGGTGTTCTTTACGCTAAAAGTCAGCATCTTGATAAAATGCGTCCATGGCGTGGCGGTGGTGATATGATTAAACAGGTCCAAAAANANAATGTAACCTATANTGAAGCNCCAAATAAATTTGAGGCTGGAACACCTAATATTACNGGCGCAGTTGGCTTGGGAATAGCATTAAATTATTTTGATAAAAAGATAAAAGAAGGTTTATTTAAACACGAACTAGAAATTTCTAATTATTTACATAATCAAATAAAAACAGTTAAAGATATTATNATTTACGGCGAAGAAAATGTTGATAGCCCCATTGTTACATTTAATGTAAAGGATCAACATCCTCATGATATTTCAACAATAATTGATAATTATGGTATAGCAATAAGAGCTGGACAACACTGCTGCGGCCCTTTGATGGATTTATTAGGGATTAATGCATCTGCAAGAGCTTCAATTGCTATGTATACAAATAAAGAAGATATTGATAATTTTATTGAGGCGTTGGAAAGGTCAATATCTTTATTTAAGTAATGTAATTGTAAAAATGGCTGAAAAAATAGAACATAATAAGTTGATAGAGGCACTAAAAACAGTTTATGATCCCGAAATACCGGTTGATATTTATGAATTAGGTCTTATTTACGGAATTAATGAAGAAAAAGATAACAACATTAAGGTAACAATGACTCTAACAGCTCCAGGATGTCCCGTTGCAGAAGAAATGCCTAANTGGGTTGAGGATGCAGTTAAGCAAGTAGATGGCGTAAAAAATGTTAGTGTTGAAATGGTTTTTGATCCTCCATGGGATATGAGTNTAATGTCAGATGAAGCAAGGTTAACTTTGAATATGTTTTAATGGTTTTGATATGAATAAAATTAATACAAAAATAATATCAGCAACTCCAGAAGCTGTAAAAAGGCTAGAGTATTTAATTAATCAGTCTGAAAAAGATGTAAAGGCAGTTAAAATTGGCGTTGAAAATGGTGGTTGTGCAGGAATGGCATACACAATGGATTANGTTGATGATCTAGAAATTGGAGGGGAAATAATAAAGTTAAACAATATCAATGTTATAATTGATAATTCTGCTCTTTTGTTTTTACTAGGGACTGAGCTTGATTATGAAGAAACTAAATTAAATTCTGGATTTATCTTTAATAATCCAAATCAAACTGACGCATGTGGATGTGGTGAATCAGTAACATTAGAGCAAGCTGAAATTCCAGTAGAATTTAATAGAGAATAATTTACTTACCTTTAAATTCCGCGTCTCTTTTTTCAAGAAATGCCTTTACGCCTTCTTTAAAATCTTCTGAGTTTCCTGCCTCAAATTGAAGTTCTCTCTCAAGATTAAGTTGTTCCTCATAAGTATTATCAGAGCTCTCCCAAAATGCTTTTCTTATAAGTCTAAGTGACATAGGGCCATATGCAAGTTCTTTACAAACTTTCATTGCTTCATCTATCAAAGTGTCGTCTTCCGTTAATCTATTGATTAAACCCCAGTCATATGCTTTTTCAGCAGGCAGTCTTTCACCCAAAATTGACAATTCTTTAGCTCTTGCATTACCAATTAGCCTAGGCAGTAACCATGTTGATCCACCATCAGGAACAAGGCCAATTCTTCTAAAGGCTTGAAGAAAAAATGCTGATTTTGATGCAAAAACAATATCACCCATCAATGCAAATGACATTCCTATTCCAGCGGCAGCACCATTGACTGCGGTTACAATTGGAATGTTCATATTTTTTAACCTTCTCAATATAGGATGATACATCGTCTCAAGAGCATGTCCTGCATCCTGTCTTCCAGAGTTAGATCTCTCGGACCCAGAGGATAAATTTGCTCCAGCGCAAAAACCTTTACCTTCTCCTGTAATTAGAAGGCATTGTATATTTGAGTCTTTTTTTTCAACTTCATTTAGACACTCCCAAAGACCTTCTAACATTTCACCTGAAACTGCATTTCTGACAGTTGGATCATTAAATCTCATAATTCCAATGTTATCAGAAATTTCCAAACTTATTTTATTAAACTCCATTATCAACTCCTTATTGAAATTAATTTCTAATGTTATCGTATAGATTAGCCTTTTCTCTAATGAATTCAAACCTTAATTCTGGTTTATTGCCCATCAAATTATTAACTACAGTTCTAGAGTCATTTTTTTTGCTTTCTGGATTAATAATTCTTAATAATGTTCTGTTTCCTGGTAACATCGTTGTTTCTTTTAGTTGAGCGGGCATCATTTCTCCAAGCCCTTTAAATCTATTAATTTCAATTTTTTTTGTTTCATCAAATTTATTTTTAATCAGGTCATCTCTATCGTCATCATCCTTAGCATATGAGGTCTTTTTTCCTTGTGAAATCTTATATAAAGGAGGCACAGCTAAGAATAGTTTTCCTTGATCAATTATTTCTGGAATTTCCTCATGAAAAAAAGTTATTAATAATGACGCAATATGTGCACCATCAACATCGGCATCGGTCATAATTATTATTTTCTCATATCGCAGATTTTCTTCATTATAAAGATCTCCAGACCCACAACCTAATGCCTGAATAAGATCTGAAATCTGCTGATTATCTCGAATTTTTGATTTAGTAGAATTAGCTACATTTAGAACCTTTCCTCTTAATGGTAAAATAGCCTGAAATCTTCTATCTCTTGCCTGTTTTGCGGAGCCGCCTGCGCTATCGCCCTCTACAATAAATAATTCTGTACCCTCACTGTTTCCTTGAGAGCAATCAGCTAGTTTTCCAGGAAGCCTTAATTTTCTGATAGCACTTTTTCTAGTTGTTTCTTTATCTTGTTTTTTCTTAAGTCTTTCTTCTGTAATTGAATAAACATATTTTAATAATGCTTCAGTCTGTTGGGGAGAATTTGATAAAAGGGTTTCAAATCTATCTTTTATTGCATTTTCAATTACTTTTTGTATNGATTTATTTGATAGTTTATCTTTTGTTTGTCCTTGGAACTTTGGTTCAGGAAGAAAGACTGAAATTGCGCCTATAAGATTTTTAGCTATATCATCGGAATTTACTTTTTGTGCGATTTTATTACCTGTGCGCTCACCATGGGACCTTATTGCTTTTAAAAGCCCACCCCTTAAACCAAGCTCATGTGTGCCGCCTTGGGGTGTAGGAACTGTATTGCAGTATGAGTTAAGAAATGTATTAGCTCCTAATGACCAGTTGATTGCCCACTCGAAAGATAAATTGTTTTTATCTTTTTCTCTATTACCTGAAAAAATTTCTGATAGCAGGGACATCTTTTCATCAACTTCATTTTGAACTAAGTCAATAAGACCTTGCGAAAACTTGAAAATGTCATTTTCAGGAATATTTTCTTTTTTTGAGATTTCACTATCACAAAACCATCTGATCTCAACGCCNGCAAAAAGATATGCTTTTGATTTACTGAAATCATATAATTTATTGCAATTAAAGTTGTTATCCGGTCCAAAAATTTCTGGATCAGGCTTGAAACTGATTTTTGTCCCCTTTTTGTTTGTCTTCTTTTTTATTTCTTTCAGTTTCGAAGTAGGATGACCCTTTGAAAACTTTTGATTATAAATTTTTTTATCTCTATAAACCTCAACATCTACAAACTCTGAAAGAGCATTAACTACGCTTATACCAACCCCATGAAGACCACCAGATGTTTGATAAACCTTATTACTAAATTTACCCCCTGCGTGTAATGTAGTCATGATGACCTCCAATGCAGATTTATCTGGAAAATTAGGGTGAGGATCAATTGGAATTCCTCTGCCATTATCATAAATTGAAATAGTATTATCTGTTTCAACTTTTACTTCTATAAAAGATGCAAAATTAGCNACNGCTTCATCCATAGCATTGTCTATTACCTCAGAAAACAAATGATGCATGGANGCATTATCTGTTCCTCCAATATACATTCCCGGTCTTCTTCTGACTGGTTCTAGACCCTCGAGAACTTCTATAGAGGAAGCATCATATTTCTTATGTTTATTCATTTTGAATTAACATTTATATAGAGATTGATTCGAGAAAAAGAAAAAGCCCAACTAAGTGTTGGGCTTTTTTACTGTCATATATAGCTGGATTTAACTGGTTAAAGTTCCAACAATATGAGAAATGATTTTNTAAGGATCTGCATTTGAAGCAGGTCTTCTATCTTCAAGATAACCATTCCAATTATGTTCTACTGTGTATATTGGAATNCGAATACTTGCACCTCTATCACTAACTCCGTAAGAAAATTCGGTAATCTTTTGAGTTTCATGAAGGCCTGTTAATCTTTTGTCATTATCAGAACCATAAGATGCTATTCCTTGGTCATGAACTTCACCTAATTTTTCACAAAAAGATGTAAATAATTCTTCAGAGCCATTTGATCTCATTTGCTCATTAGAGAAATTAGTGTGCATACCGGAACCGTTCCAATCACCTTCTTGAGGTTTAGGATGGAAATTTACACATACATCAAATTCTTCACCTACTTTTTGAAGGAGATATCTACTCATCCATAAATCGTCACCAGCTTTAATACCTTTACCAAGGCACTGATATTCCCATTGCCCAAGAGCAACTTCGGCATTTGTACCAGTCANCTCAATACCAGCTTCCAAACATGCNTCTAAATGAGCCTCGGAAACTTCTCTTCCTTTAACATTTGCTGCACCAACGCCACAATAGTATTCACCTTGTGGTTTTTCAGGTATNCCTTCTTCCCAACCCAGAATTGAACCATCAGGATTTGTTAGGAAATATTCTTGTTCAAACCCAAACCACCACTCATCAGTGACAATTTCAGATGCTGCATGTCTCATGTTAGTTGAATGAGCTTCACGGGCACTTGTTTGCACTCCACACATAACCAATGAGTCACCAAATAGTGGATTTTTATATTCTTGCACAGGAATAAGAATACAATCCGATCCTTCAGTGTCAGCCTGTTGAGTTGATGATCCATCAAAAGACCACTCTGGAGGGTTTCTATCACTAGTAACCTTAACTTTACTTCTTAGATAAGGTTCAGGCTGATATCCATCCAGCCATACATATTCATATTTTTTCATACTGTTCTCCGTTTTTTAAAAAAATTGAAATTAAATTGCTTCAGAACCAGTTTCACTAGTTCTAATTCTTATTGCTTCATCAACATTGCTGATGAAGATTTTTCCATCACCTATTTTACCTGTATATGCGGCTTTAGTTATTNCTTCACAAGCCTTGTCACATTTGTCATCATCAACAACAATATCAAGGACAATTTTTGGTAGGAAATCTACATTATATTCTGCTCCCCGATATAATTCTGTATGACCTTTTTGCCTTCCAAAACCCTTAGCTTCTGTAACTGTTACGCCAGAAATATCTATTTCTTGCAGTGCATCTCTAACTTCATCAAGTTTAAATGGCTTGATTATTGCAGTAATTTTTTTCATGTTACTCTCCAAAATTGATAGTATACATAAGCAAAATTTATGCCAAACTATTATTAGCTAAGGGTGAATTGATTATATGTATAGTGTGTAAGTTAATAATGTGTAACTATTTTTCAAATAATTAATGGGAAAAAAAAGTTTGTTTGATATGATTTATTTAATCTAAAAAATATAAAGGAGATCTTATGTCAATTAATGATAATACACCTGTTTTAGTTGGTTGTGGTCAAGTTACTCAAAAGGTTAGTGATCCTAGAGAAGCTAAAAATCCTATTGAATTAATGAAAGAAGCCTCTTTATGTGCATTTGAAGATACCACTATAGACCATTTAGAAGATAAAATTGATACTGTTACAACTGTAAGATTTATTTTTGATTCTGGAGGCGGTAAAAGACCTCCATTTAGTATTTATTCTAACCCCCCACAATCACTTGCTAATAGTTTAGGCATAACTGATGCAAAAACATACAATGGACCAACTGGAGGAAATACACCTCAGTACTTGATCAATATTTTAGCTGAAAAAATTGTAAAAGGTGAAACTGAAGTTGCTCTTTTATCTGGATCGGAATGTTTTTCATCTATGAGAAAAGCTTCAAAATTAGGAATAAAAACTGGATGGGGCGAGGACTCTGGTGGGGAAAGGATAGATCTTGGATTCGAGAAACCTGGTGGAACTGAAAATGAAATGAAACATGGCATAATTTTTCCTATCAATGTATACCCACTTTTTGAAAATGCTATAAGAGGAAAGAAAAACCATTCCATAGATCAGCATTTAGACTTTTTAGGAAAAATGTTTGAACCCTTTACTAAAGTAGCAAGTGAAAATAGTAATGCTTGGTTTCCGACCTTTAGGACAGCTAAGGAAATTTCAACGCCAAGCGAACAAAATAGATTTATTGGCTTTCCTTATACAAAATACATGAATGCGATCATGGAGGTAGATCAAAGTGCTTCTTTAATTATAATGAGCGAAAAAAAGGCAAATGAATACGCTGTCCCTAAATCAAAAAGAATATATCTTCACGGCTGTGCTGACATTAATGAGGTTTGGAATGTAACAGAAAGACCTGAGCTCGGTTCATCGAAAGCAATAAGGTTAATGGGAGAAAAAGCACTATCTATGGCAAATTGGAAAATAGATGAAATAGATTTTTTTGACTTATATTCGTGTTTTCCAAGTATGGTTGAATTAGGAAGGGAAGCTTTGGATATTTCTAAAAATTCATCTATTCCATTAACTGTTACAGGCGGTTTACCTTTTTTTGGAGGGGCAGGAAATAATTATGTTAGTCATTCAATTGCAACAATGATGGAAAAACTTAGGCAAGATAGTAACACTAAAGGTCTATGCACTTCAAATGGATGGTATGCAACAAAACATGGAATAGGGTTATATTCAAATATTCCTTATGAAGGTGAATGGCAAAGGGAAGACCCTAAAAAATATCAAAAAACAATTGATGAATTAGAAAGACCCGAAGTTGATGAAAACCCAAGTGGAAAAGCAAAAATTGAAACATATACAGTTGCAAATGGAAGAAATGGTCCACAAATGGGAATAGTAATCGGAAGATTGGATGCAGACAATAAAAGATTTATAGCTATCTCGAATGACGAAAAAACCCTCGAGACTATGATGTCAGAAGAATGCTTAAATAGAGATTGTGTTGTTGCAAGAAATTCTGATGGCTATAGTATTTTTTCAATAAAGTAATGATAAAGTTATTTCTTGTAAGGCATGGTGAGGCAACTGAGGGCTGGACTTCAAAGGACCCACCTTTGAGTGATTTAGGTAAATCTCAAGCGCTTTCATTAGCACCTTTTATCGATAAGATTGATCTCAATAAAGTTGACTTAGTATCGAGTCCATTAACCAGATGTAAAGAGACAGCAAATCTAGCTCTTAGTAAGTTCAAGCAGGAAGTTGAAATAAATGATATTTTTAGAGAGCTACCTTCTCCAATTGCTGATTTAGAAAAAAGAGTTATATGGTTACGTAGAGTTTTGCCTTTAACTTGGCCTGAGCTGTTAAGTGATGAAGAAACTATAGCATCAGGTGTCGACCTCAATGAGTGGAGAGAAAAAATAATTGATAAAATTTATTCTCTAAAAAACGATACGATAATCTTTACTCACTTTGTTGTTATAAATAATATCATTGGACATATAATGAGTTCTGAAAAAATTGTTAATTTCCAACCTGCAAATTGTTCTGTAACGGAAATTAAGTTATTAAAAAATCAATTACAGTTAATTAAATTAGGAAAGAGTCTAGAAACTAAGGTCAATTAATGCATACCAGTCTTTTTACATCAAAATCCTCTTATGAATTAGATAAATTATGTATTGCAAGAGGTATTAAATTTATAGATCTGATGGAAAATGCGGGTAAATCGG
>PBXC01000024.1 GCA_002728335.1 Rhodobiaceae bacterium | reverse complement strand
TGGCTGGCCATATGGGCGCCTCAACAGTAACCACTCAAAATTTAGAGATAATTAAAACAGATTCTGAAAATGGTTATATTTTTGTCAAAGGTTCTGTTCCTGGTTCAAAAGGTGGATGGGTTATTTTAAATGATGCCAAGAAAATTCCTTTAAGAGATGACTTACCTTTACCTGCTGGCGTTAAAGGACATGACTTAAGTGAAGAAGCTCCTGCAGAGGAAGCCGCAGCAGAAGAATCTCCAGCAAAAGAAGCCCCAGCTGAGGAAGAAGCTCCTGCAGCAGAAGAAACTCCAGCAAAAGAAGAGGCTAAAGATGAAAGTTAATCTTGTTAATATAGAAACAGAGAAGACCTCCTCAGAAGATCTACAAGATGAATTTTTTGGACTTGATCCAAGAAAAGATATTTTGCATAGAGTAGTTACTTGGCAATTATCACGAAAGAGACTGGGAACAAGAAAAACTAAGAGCCGAGGTGAAATTACCGGAAGTACTAAAAAAATAATGCGACAAAAAGGTTCTGGCGGAGCAAGGCATAGGACAAAAAAAGTTAATTTATTTAGAGGAGGAGGAACCGCCTTTGGACCAAAGGTAAGAGATCATTCAACCAAACTTCCTAAGAAAATCAGAAAATTAGGTTTAAGACATGCTTTATCAGCAAAAGCAAAAAACAATGAATTAATAATTGTTGATGGAAATTTCTCTGATTTATCAAAAACTAAAACAATTAAAGATAAAATTGAGAAACTTGAATTAAACAATTCTCTGATAGTCAATAATTTTGAAAATAATAATCCTTTTGTTAAAGCTGCTAAAAATCTGAAAAATGTAGAATTTTTAAAAGCTGATGGAATAAATGTTTATGATATTCTTAATAATGAGAAACTTGTCATAACTAAGGACTCTTTAAACAGTATTGTGGAGAGNTGCCAATGAGCTTAAGTAAATATGATATTTTATTGAGTCCAGTTGTCACTGAGAAATCTACTCTCTTATCTGAATCTAATAAAGTTGTTTTCAAGGTAGCAATAAAATCAAATAAAAAGCANATTAAGAAAAGTGTTGAAGAAATTTTNAAAGTTAAAGTTAAGTCTGTAAATACACTTAGGAGAAAAGGAAAATCAACTAANTTTAGAAATATCAAAGGCAGAAGAAAAGACTTTAAACATGCAATCATTACACTAGAGGAAGGTCAGACTATTGATACAATGAGTTCTGTATAATTAATTATGGCATTAAAACAATATAAACCAACAAGTCCAGGACAAAGAGGTCTAGTTTTAGTAGATAAATCTTCTTTATCAAAAGACCGACCTATGAAGAAACTTACAGAAGGTTTACCCTCTAAAGCCGGAAGAAATAATAATGGAAGAATTACCTCTAGAAGACGTGGAGGAGGCCATAAAAGACTTTATAGAAAAATTGATTTCAAAAGAGATAAGTTTGATGTAGTTGGTATTGTAGAAAAGCTTGAGTATGACCCTAATAGAACTGCCTTTATTGCGCTTATAAAATATGATGATGAATATAGGTATATAATTGCTCCTCAAAGACTATCGGTTGGCGATAAAATATCATCAGGACCAAATTCTGATATTAAACCCGGTAATGCTTTGCCAATGACTAAAATACCTATTGGTACAATAATTCATAATATTGAGATGAAGCCTGGNAAAGGNGGTCAGTTAATAAGATCAGCTGGTACTTTTGCTCAATTAGTTGGTAGAGACCAAGGAATGGCAATAATTCGTCTAACTTCTGGCGAACAAAGACTTATACCAGCAGAATGTTATGCGACTATTGGCGCAGTCTCTAACCCTGATAACTCTAACCAAAAATTAGCTAAAGCAGGTAGAAATAGATGGAAAGGAAAAAGACCTTCCGTAAGAGGAGTTGTAATGAATCCAGTAGATCATCCCCATGGCGGTGGAGAAGGTAAAACTTCTGGCGGACGTCATCCTGTAACACCTTGGGGCGTTCCTACTAAAGGTAAGAAAACAAGATCAAATANGAGTTCTGATAAATATATTGTTAGAAGTAGACATCAAAGAAGGAAGAGAAGGTAATTATGGCTAGATCAGTTTGGAAAGGACCATTTGTAGAAAGTTATGTATTAAAAAAAGCTGAAGCCGCNAGAGAGTCAGGAAGAAAAGATATTATTAAGATTTGGAGCAGAAAATCAACCATACTTCCTCAGTTTGTTGGTCTAAATTTTGGAGTTCACAATGGACAAAAATTTATTCCTGTTCTTGTTACGGAAGATATGGTCGGNCATAAATTTGGAGAATTTGCTCCTACTAGAACTTATTATGGACATACAGCNGATAAATCTGCAAAGAGAAGTTAAATGAATAAAAAAGTTAAAGATATAAGTAAACCANCATCAAAGGCTATAGGTAAAATGATAAGGATTAGTCCCTATAAACTTAATCTTGAAGCNAAATCAATAAGAGGTAAAAAAGTTGATGATGCTCTTTCTTATTTNGAATTCTCTAAAAAAAGAATCTCAAACACAGTAAGAGATATTTTGGANAGCGCTATTGCAAATGCTGAAAATAATCATGCTCTTGANATAGATAAATTGTATGTGGATGAAGCATTTGTTGGCAAGAATATGGTTATGAAAAGATGGAGAGCTAGAGCTAGNGGTAGAGCTGCTAAAATCTTAAAGCCATTTAGCCAGNTAACAATTGTTTTAAAAGAAAAAAATATTGAGGAAAAAAAATAATGGGTCAAAAAGTTAATCCTATAAGTATGAGATTAGGCATCAATAGAACATGGGACTCTACTTGGTATGCTGGTAAAAATGAATATTCTNTTCTATTAAAAGAAGATTTGAATATGAGAAAAATGATTTTCAGCGATCTAAAAAATGCTGCAATATCAAGAGTNGTAATTGAAAGACCTCATAAAAAATGTTTAGTAACTATCCACTCAGGTAGACCAGGGCTTATCATTGGAAAAAAAGGATCTGAAATTGAAAACTTAAGAAAAAAACTTCAAAAACTTACATCTTCTGATGTTGTTGTTAATATTGTTGAAGTAAGAAAACCAGAAATCAATGCAACTCTCGTTGCAGAAAATATAGCCCAACAATTAGAAAGGCGTGTTGGTTTTAGAAAGGCAATGAAGAGAGCTGTTCAGTCTGCTATGAGGCTAGGCGCTAAGGGTATTAGAATTAATTGTGGCGGAAGACTTGGAGGNGCCGAAATTGCAAGAACAGAATGGTATAGAGAGGGNAGAGTTCCTCTTCATACTTTAAGATCTGATGTTGATTATGGTGTTGCTTCTGCNCATACAACTTATGGCATTTGTGGAATTAAGGTCTGGATTTATCTTGGTGATATTATGGANCATAATCCATTTGCAAAAGATAAGAAATCTGAAGATAAGGCNCTTGAACAAGGTACGGGGTTATAATTTAAATGTTACAACCAAAAAAGACAAAATATAGAAAAGCCCATAAAGGAAGAATTCGAGGAAAGGCCAAAGGCGGCACTACTCTTAACTTTGGTTCTTATGGATTAAAAGCAATAACTGCTGAAAGAGTAACTTCTCGTCAAATTGAAGCTGCAAGAAGAGCTATTACAAGACATATGAAAAGAGCAGGTAANGTTTGGATTAGAATATTTCCTGATGTTCCTGTATCAAAGAAACCAACTGAAGTAAGAATGGGTAANGGAAAAGGAACACCTGAATACTGGGCAGCTAAAGTCAAACCAGGAAGAATAATGTTTGAAATTGATGGTGTACCTTCTGATATTGCTCATACAGCTCTTAATCTAGGTTCTTCAAAATTACCTCTGCAAACAAAAATAATTACAAGGCCTGGCGAAGGAAATAAATAATGGCAAAAAAGAAAAAAGAAATAAGGGATATGAGTAGAGATCAGTTAATAGATCATGTAGAGGTTTTAAAAAAAGAATTATTTAATCTTAAAATTGAGATTATTTCTGGACAGAACAATAACACCTCAAGTATTTCTAAAATTAAAAAAGATATAGCTCGGGCTAAAACTTTTATAACGATGCAAGATAAAGAAGTGGAGTCATCAAATGCCTAAGAGAATTTTAAAGGGAGTGGTCATTAGTGATAAAGCTGACAAGACACTAACAGTTAAAGTTGAAAGAAGATTTTCTGATCCATTTTTCAAAAAAACAGTTAGAAGTTCAAAAAAATACAAAACTCATGATGAGAATAATAAATTTAAAGTTGGTGATATCGTTAGAATTCAAGAATGTCGTCCAATATCTAAAACCAAAACATGGACTGTGTTAGAGGACTAGTAGTAAGGAATAAATTATGATTCAAATGCAATCAAAATTAGATGTAGCCGATAATTCTGGGGCAAAACTCGTTCAATGTATAAAAGTATTAGGCGGTTCCAAAAGACGCACTGCTGGTGTTGGAGATATTATAGTTGTTTCGGTTAAAGAAGCTATTCCTCGAGGTAGAGTAAAAAAGGGTGAAGTTCTTAAAGCTGTTATTGTGAGAACTAAAAAAGAAATAAGAAGACAAGATGGCAGTGCTATTCGTTTTGACTCTAATGCTGCTGTTTTGGTGAACGCGCAAGGAGAGCCAATTGGAACAAGAATTTTTGGGCCAGTGACAAGAGAGTTGAGAGCTAAAAATTTAATGAANATTGTTTCCTTAGCTCCGGAGGTAATATAATGGCAGCAAANCTCAAAAAAGGAGATAAGGTATTTATTTTAGCCGGTAAAGATAAGGGTAAAGAGGGTGAAATTATACAAATNATCGNNTCTGACAANGCNATTGTTCAAGGNATTAATCTTGTAAAGAAACATAAAAAACCCTCTCAAGAGGATGAAGGGGGTATTGTTGACCAAGAAAAACCAATTCATAAGTCTAATCTAATGCTTATAGATCCAAAAAGTAAAAAACCAACTAAAGTTGGATTCAAACAAAATAAAAAAGGCATAACTGTAAGATTTGCAAAAAAATCAGGAGATTTTATCAATGACTGAAATTGAAATTCCAAGATTACAGAAGCTTTATCAAGATAAAGGCACAGCTGATTTAATAAGTGCTTTTGGCTATCAAAACCCTTTTGAGGTTCCTAAAATTAACAAGGTAATTTTGAATATGGGTATTGGTGAGAATGTTAGTGATAGTAAAAAAATTAATTCTGCAGTAGAAGCTCTAGAGTTAATTTCTGGTCAAAAGCCAATTAAAACTATAGCAAAAAAAGCCATTGCAGGATTCAAATTAAGAGAAGGTCTACCTGTAGGCGTTAAAGTAACTTTAAGAAAAAAAATTATGTACGAATTTATTGATAGATTAGTTAACATCGCATTACCTAGGGTAAGAGACTTTAGAGGTCTGAATAATAAAAGTTTTGATGGAAATGGAAATTATGCCTTTGGCATCAAAGAGCATATAATTTTTCCTGAGATACATTACGAGTCAGTAACTGATGTTTGGGGTATGGATGTAATTATTGCAACTTCTGCAAAAACTGATGAAGAAGCTTTAGCGTTATTAAAAGGTTTTAATTTTCCATTTGGAAACTAAAAAAGAGGTAAAAATGGCAAAAGTAAGTTTAGTTCAAAGAGATTTAAAAAGAAGAAAACTTTGGAATAAGTATAAAGAAAAAAGAGCAAATCTTTTGGCAATAGCAAATAATAAATCATCTTCTGCTGAAGAAAGATTTGAAGCTAGATTGAAGCTATCAAAGTTACCAAGGAATTCATCTAAATCTCGTATAAGAAATAGATGTTCATTAACTGGTAGACCAAGAGCTGTATATAGAAAATTCGGTTTATCACGAATTGCATTAAGGGAGTTAGCTTCTGATGGTAAACTTCCTGGCGTAGTGAAGTCAAGTTGGTGAGGTAAGAATGAATATAAATGATCCTATAGGCGATATGATTACAAGAATCCGTAATGCTCATGTAAGAGGCAAGGAAACTGTTGAATCACCAAGTTCTAATTTAAGAATCAATGTTTTGGAGGTTCTAAAAGATGAAGGTTTTATCAGAGGTTTTTCAACTACAGATTATGATAATGGTAAATCCGAAGTTCAAATTGATTTGAAATATCATGAAGGTGAGCCAGTTATTAGAGAAATCAAAAGAGTTTCTAAGCCCGGTAGACGCGTTTATTCATCTGTTAGGGGAATGAATCTTGTGAGGAATGGTCTAGGTATTTCAATTTTATCAACTCCGAAAGGCGTTATGTCAGATAAATCAGCAAGAACTAATAATGTTGGTGGTGAAATTTTGTGTACTGTTTTTTAATTAGTGTGTTGTTATGTCAAGAATTGGTCAAAAAATAATAGAAATTCCAGATAATGTTGAAGCTAATATTGCTCAAGATGAGATTAAACTTGTTGGTCCTAAGGGTGAGTTAACCGCGCCAATATTTAATGGAGCTAATATTGAAATTGCTGACAATAAAATAACTGTTAATAAAAATCCTGATAATCCAGATTTTTCAAAAAATTGGGGCCTTCAAAGGACTTTAATATCAAATGGAGTTATTGGTGTGAGTGAAGGATTTTCAAAAAAACTTGAAATTAATGGTGTAGGTTATAGAGCGCAAATGAAAGGTAATAATATCCAGCTATCTCTTGGTTTTAGTCATGATGTCAATTATGAAACTCCTGATGGTATTAAAATTGAAACCCCATCACAAACAGAAATTATAATTAGCGGGATAGATAAACAAAAAGTCGGTCAAGTTGCTGCTGAAATTAGAGCTTTCAGACCACCTGAGCCTTACAAAGGTAAAGGAGTAAAATATGAAGATGAGTATATCTTCAGGAAAGAGGGCAAGAAGAAATAATAATATGACAAAATTAAATAGAGATAAGAGAAGACAAAATCGTGTTAGAAAAGATTTAAAAACAAAATCTGGTGACAAATGTAGATTAACAGTTTTTAGATCATCAAAGCATATTTATGCACAGATTATAGATGATGTATCAGGTAGAACAATTGTATCTGCTTCATCTTTTAGCAAAGACTTTAAAGAAAAGGGAAGTGATATTAGTGGAGCTTCCAAAGTAGGTAATTTAATAGGTGAAAAAGGCGTTAATGCTGGTATCAAGGATGTTTTTTTTGATAGAGGAAAATATAGGTATCACGGCAGAGTAAAAGCTTTAGCTGAAGGCGCTAGAGAAGCGGGACTAATATTTTAGGAGACTATTGTGGCTGTAGAAGATAAAAATTTTCAAGAAAATGAAAGTGAATTTATTGATAAGTTAGTTTTTATTAATAGAGTTGCGTCAGTTGTTAAGGGTGGTAGAAGGTTTAGCTTTGCAGCTCTTGTTGTTGCCGGTAATCAAAAGGGTCATGTAGGTTTTGGTCATGGTAAGGCAAGAGAGGTTCCGGAGGCAGTTAAAAAAGCTACTGATTCAGCAAAAAATTCACTAATCAAAGTTCCTTTAAAAGAAGGTAGAACTTTACATCATGATATTGAAGGCAGGCATGGTGCAGGAAAAGTAATTTTAAGAACTGCCCCTCCAGGAACAGGTATTATATCTGGTGGGCCTATGAGAGCTGTTTTTGAAGTTTTAGGTGTGCAGGATGTTGTAGCTAAATCTATTGGTTCATCTAACCCGTATAACATGGTTAGAGCAACGATTGATGCTCTATCAAAAATTGATAGCCCTAGACAAGTAGCGGCTAGAAGAAATAAAAAAGTTAGTGAAATAGTCTCTAAAATTGATAATCAGGAAGAAGTCACTAGCGAGGTTTAAATGAAAAAAATTAAAGTTAAACAAATTGCTAGTTCTGTAAGAAGACAACCTTATCAAAGAAAAAATTTGATTGGTTTAGGTCTTAATAAACTTCATAAAACAGTGGAACTAGATGATACTCCATCAATTAGAGGTATGATAAATAAAGTTAGCCACTTGGTTGAGGTTATTTCAGAGGAATAGTCATGAGATTGAATGAATTAAAAGATAACCCAGGNTCTAGAAAGTCAAGAACTAGAGTAGGAAGAGGAATAGGCTCAGGTAAAGGAAAAACAGCAGGCAGAGGACANAAAGGCCAAAAATCAAGATCNGGAGTTGCTATTAAAGGTTTTGAAGGCGGGCAAATGCCTATTCACATGCGCCTTCCAAAAAGAGGCTTTAATAATTATACAAAAAAGAAATATACAGAAATTACCACAGGTAAGCTTCAATCCTACATAGATAATGGCCTTTTGAAATCTGATAAAGAAATAACTGAAAATGATTTTGTATCATCTTGCAAAATTAAAAAAAGTTCAAATGGTTTTAAATTACTAAACAAAGGTGAACTAAAATCAAAGATTAATTTATCAATTTCAAAAGCAACTAAATCCTCTATTGANCTTATTGAAAATTTGGGCGGTACTGTTAATATTCTTGAGACNCCAAAAGAAAAAAGAAACAGAAAAATTACTAAAAAATCTAAGCAGGATAATGTTGCTGTTGAAGAAAATGAAACTATTGAGAATGAATCTAACGAAGATTCAGAAGAATCAGAAANAGAAGAAAATAACAATCCTGAGAATAAGGAAGGAACATAAATGGCATCTGTTGCTGAACAGCTAGCTTCAAATATTAGTTTTTCTGCATTTAAAAATGCAACTGAATTAAAGAAAAGAATTTGGTTTACACTGCTAGCTTTATTAGTTTACAGATTAGGCACATATTTACCTTTGCCAGGAATAAATATTGATACCCTTAGGCAAATATTTGAACAAAACCAATCTGGGATTATAGGTATATTTAACATGTTCGCTGGTGGAGCTGTGGGTAGAATGGCGATTCTATCTCTTGGTATTATGCCATATATTACTTCTTCAATTATCATACAGCTAGTTGTCCCTGTTGTACCAAAATTAAATTATTTAAAAAAAGAAGGCGGGGAACAAGGAAGAAGACAAATAAATCAATATACTAGATATGGTACTGTTTTTTTAGCTACCATTCAGGCCTGGGGTATAGCTGTAGGATTAGAAGGTGCGTCTGGNGTTGTTATTGATCCTGGCCTTTTCTTTAAGATTTCAGCAGTTATCACTTTAGTTGGAGGAACAATTTTTTTAATGTGGTTGGGNGAACAAATAACCTCAAGAGGATTAGGAAATGGTATTTCTCTTCTTATATTTGCTGGGATTATAGCTGAATTACCAGCTGCATTATTTGGAACACTCCAATTAGGAAGACAGGGAGCATTATCCGGCGCCTTGATTATAGGCTTGGTATTTTTGGTAGTAATTATCCTTACATTTGTCGTTTTTATGGAAAGAGCCCAAAGACGCTTAATTGTTCAATACCCTAAACGACAGGTTGGNAATAAAATGTTTGGAGGTGANAATTCTCATTTACCTCTGAAACTTAATACTGCAGGAGTAATACCTCCAATATTTGCTTCATCTTTACTTTTAATGCCAATTACCATTGCGAATTTTTCCACAGGTGAAGGGCAGGGATGGTTGAATACNGTTACAGCGATGTTAGGTAGAGGTCAAACTTTATATATGTTGCTCTATGCAGGTTTAATAGTTTTCTTCTGTTATTTTTATACTGCTATAGTTTTCAATCCTTCGGATACTGCAGATAATTTAAAAAAGCAAGGCGGTTTCATNCCTGGTATTAGACCTGGTGAAAAAACTGCAGAATATATTGATTTTATTCTAAGCAGACTAACTGTTGTAGGGGCAACATATCTTGTTCTTGTTTGTTTATTNCCTGAATTCTTAATTTCTAGATATGCAGTACCTTTTTATTTCGGTGGAACTTCAATTCTAATTATCGTTAATGTTGCTATGGATACAATGACACAATTTCAAGGATATTTATTTGCTCATCAATATGAGGGGCTTCTGAAAAAATCNAGACTGGCATCAAGAAGAAGATCATGATTATAATCTTATTAGGGCCTCCAGGATCTGGCAAAGGTACTCAAGCAAATTTTATTCAAAATAAATTATCCATCCCTCATTTATCAACTGGTGATATCCTTAGACAATCAGTTAAGAATAAAACTGAACTTGGTAACATTGTAAAAAATGTCATGGCAAAAGGTGAGTTGGTTTCAGATGAGTTAGTCCTACAAATTATTAAAGAAAGAATTTCACAAAATGATTGTGATAAAGGCTTTATTTTAGATGGATATCCTAGGAATATAGCGCAAGCAGAATCCTTAAAAGAAGTTTTAAAAGATGTTAATCGAAATATAGATAGAATTATTTTCTTAGATGTCGATTTTAAGGTTCTTCAGTCAAGAATCGAAACTAGGTCAAAGGAAAATAATGACGAAATAAGAGCTGATGATACATCAGAAGTTCTAATTAAAAGGTTGGATGAGTATAAATTACAAACNGCACCTTTAGCTGAATATTATAGTAGAGATAAAAAATTCAAGAAAATCAATGGGATGAATACAATAAGTGATGTTTCACATGATATTGAAAATTTTTTGGATATTAGCATTTAGTTGGTTGACTGTATGNATTTGAGGACTATAATCCGCAAATTCATCTGGTTTTGATAAATANTGNTTTTTGGAGGCTTAATTGGCTCGTATTTCAGGAGTAAATATACCCACAAATAAGAAGGTTTCTGTAGGTTTAACCTATATACATGGTATAGGTGATAAATCAGCTTTAGATATTTGTGAAAAAGCNGGAATTGATAAAGATAAAAGAGTAAATGAACTTCTTGANACTGAAGTAATTCANATAAGNGAAATAATTGATGGCTCNTATNGAGTTGAAGGTGAACTNAGNAGAGANATATCAACAAATATTAAAAGATTGATGGATCTTGGAAATTACAGAGGNTTNAGNCATAGAAGAGGTCTTCCTGTNCGAGGNCAAAGAACNCATACCAANGCGAGGACNCGCAAAGGTCCAGCAAAGGCTATAGCCGGTAAAAAGAAAACAGCTTAAGGAAAGAAAATGGCTGAAGATACAAAAAGNGTNAAAAGANGAAATAAAAAAAATATCTCCTCAGGTNTTGCTCATGTTAATNCAACTTTTAATAANACNATGATAACTATTTCAGATGAAAATGGTAATACAATAAGCTGGTCATCTGCTGGTTTAATGGGTTTTAAAGGCTCAAGAAAATCGACACCTTATGCAGCACAAATGGCAGCAGAAGATGCTGGATCAAAGGCTTTAGAGCATGGTCTTAAAACTCTAAGAGTAGAAATACAAGGACCTGGATCAGGTAGAGAGAGCGCATTAAGAGCGCTTCAATCAACTGGCTTCACGATAACTTCTATCAAGGATGTAACATCTATACCTCACAATGGATGTAGACCACCTAAAAGAAGAAGAGTTTAATTATAAAAAATTATATTTTTTAAAGGGGATTTGATTTGAGTATTGAAAAAAACTGGAGAGAGTTACTTAAGCCTAATGTAGTTAATATGGAGGCTGGTTCTGACCCTATGAAAAAATCTACATTAGTTGTAGAACCGCTAGAAAGAGGTTATGGAATTACTTTGGGTAATGCGTTAAGAAGGGTACTTTTGTCTTCTCTTCAGGGTTCTGCTGTTTATGGGTTTAAAATCGATGGAGTGCTGCATGAGTTTTCATCAATCTCTGGTGTAAGAGAAGATGTTATAGACATAGCTTTAAATATTAAAAAAATTATATTCGGAGCTGACTTTAATGGCAGTAAAATTCTTACTATCGAAAAGACAGGACCTGGCGTAGTTGTTGCGGGTGATATTAATCTAACTGATGATATTGAGGTGATGAATCCAGATCTAGTATTATGTACACTTGATGAAAACATTTCATTTAGAATGGAATTATATATTAAAAATGGAAACGGTTATGTTTCTGCTGAAGAAAATAGAAATGAAGATGACCCAATAGGAATGATACCAGTTGACAGTATTTATAGTCCTGTAACAAATGTTTCATATGAAGTTGATAATGCAAGAGAAGGGGAGTTTCTAGATTATGATAGATTATCATTATCAATTGAAACTGACGGCTCTGTAAAGCCAGAAGATGCTCTTGCGTTCTCAGCTAGAATTTTAATAGATCAGCTTAATCCATTCATTAATTTTGATGAACCAGAAGAAGAAATAGAAGAAGAAAGTGAAGATGAATTAGAGTTTAATGCATCACTTCTTAAAAAAGTCGATGAACTTGAGTTATCAGTCAGGTCAGCAAACTGTTTAAAAAATGACAATATTGTTTATATAGGTGATTTAATTCTTAAATCTGAAAATGAAATGTTAAGAACCCCTAATTTTGGTAGAAAATCTCTTAATGAAATTAAAGAGGTGTTGAGCGAAATGAATCTTTCGCTTGGAATGGATATACCTAATTGGCCGCCTGAAAATATCGAAGAATTAGCCAGAAAACATGCTGCAGATAAATTTTAATTAGGATAGAAATGCGTCACTTAAAATCAAAGAGAAAACTTAATAAGACATCAAGCCATAGAAAAGCCATGCTTGCAAATATGGCTGTTGCTTTGATTAAACATGAGCAAATACAAACAACATTACCGAAGGCTAAGGAATTATCTCCTTTCGTTGATAAACTTATTACTCTTGGTAAAAAAGGTGATTTAGCATCAAGGAAAAAAGCATCTTCAATACTTCCTGAAAAACAATGGACTTCAAAAGTTTTTGACGAACTATCTGAAAGATANAAAGAAAGAGATGGTGGATATACAAGGGTTTTGAAGGCTGGTTTTCGTTATGGTGACTCTGCTCCTATGGCAGTTATCGAGTTAGTAGACAGAAACCCAGAAGCTTTGGGTCAAGACTCTGGACCAATTCTTAGTGAAGAAATTGAAGAAGTAAGTTAGCTTTTCCTTATTATTTTTTGTGCAACNTCTATTTGTCCATTGGAAAATCCTGCTTCACAATAAGAAAAGTAGTAATTAAATAATCTTTGAAGATTTCCATCCATACCAATTGATAATAATTTATCTATGGAGTCATTAAAATTAGATTTCCATATATTTAATGTTCTTGCATAAGACTTTCCAAAAGAATTATTTGAAATTTCTATTAAACCATTCTTATTAAAACTCTCTCGAATTTTTTCATGAGAAGGAAGCATTCCGCCAGGAAAAATATATTTTTGAATAAAATCGACAGATTTTCGATAACTATCAAATTGTTTGTTGTCAATTAGTATCATTTGAATACCTGCCAAACCATCTTTCTTCAGTACTTCATTTATTTTTGAGAAATANGTATCCCAATATTTTTCACCTACGGCCTCAATCATTTCGATTGAAATAACTCTATCAAAAGAACCTTTTAGATCCCTGTAGTCGCATAAATAAACTTCTGAGTTTTTGAAGTTATTCTTTTTTATTCTATCTTCTGTAAAACTTTTTTGACTTGGGCTGATAGTTATACCTGTATAGTTGCAGCCAAGTTCTTCGCCGATATATTCAGCCATTCCTCCCCACCCGCATCCGATTTCTAAAACATTATGATGAGGCTTTATATCCAATTGTTGTACCAATGTTTTATACTTATTTNTNTGAGCCTCNTATANGTTTTCTTTATNATTCTTAAATAGAGCGCTTGAGTATGTCATNCTTTTATCAAGCCAAATTTCATAAAATGAATTACCTATATCATAATGATATTCGATATTTTTTTTTGCCCTTATTTTTGTATTTTCTCTTAAAAAATGAATAAAACGATTATATGTTTTATATAAATTACTCTTAGGTTTAAATTCATTNGGTAAATTTTGAAGCATTAACTCCAAAAGTTTTTCTAGATTTGGACTATCCCACTCATTTTTTAAATATCCTTCAGCAAAACCGAGATGACCACCTAATACTGTTCGGAGTATCGGCTTATAAGATCTTAAAATTAATTCACCATGAATTCCTTCTTTACCCTTAAATAAGAACTCTTCATTATTAGGAAATATAACTTTTAGAGATCCATGNTTTATTTTCGATCCAATTTTATCTATATATTTCTTTACAAACATTAGTTATCAATCGCTAAAACTTATATCATCAATTTTATTCTTAGGGTGTGGTTCAAATTTTACATTTTTGATAAATAAAAATAAAGCCTGAAAATGTATCCCAAAAATTACTTTTAAGGTCATTAAAGGATATTTGAAAAAAACTTTTATTAAATTACGATCATTTAATTGGGCTGATTTCCCATTGAAAGAAGCTAGCAATAATGGTTTTTTATCAGTACTTTCTTTTATAATTATACTTGCANAATTTTTATTTATTTCTGTTGAGAAATTGTACTCAGCATTTAAATCAATAAAAGGAGAAACATGAAATATTTTCTTTCTATTATGGTTTAGTTTTTGNTNTTCACTNTCTAGNACAAAAACATAAGAGTGATCCTCCCCAAATGTATTACGAACTTCATAAATTAATACCTTAAGTTCATCTTTGTCATATATTGACCAGACTGTGATTGGATTAAATACATATCCCAATATTCTTGGGTAACATAAGCAATATATTTTTAAATTATCAGTCTTTATATCAATATCACTTTTTGAAATAATTTTAGAAATCCAGTCTTTGACNGGTGTTCCATTCTTCATTCCATGATCTTTTTCGTAAAAAGAAAAAATATTAAACTTNTTTACTGAAAATAGANTAAGCCTCTTATCCAAATTAATNAAATCATCAANATCAATTAACATATTNAAGACATTGTAAAGAAATTGATGTTTCTTTTGATGGTATCTTTTATGAATTACCTGACCTTCGAATATTNATGANTTTAGCGCCAAGGGATTACTCCATTTAAGTTTTCCGATATCATTAAGCTTGATGATAGGCCTGCTTCATGAAAGCCATTACCAGTCCATGCCCCAGCGAACCAACAATTTTTATATCCTTGTATATTTTTTAATTCTTGCTGACCATCAATAGAGCTCTCATCATATATTGGGTGTTCATAATCGATAATTTCGAATATTTTTCTTTTATCAGGTAAATGGAGGGGGTTTAATGTAACAAAAATTGGGTAATTATAATCGATATTTTGTAATTTATTCATCCAATAAGTCAGTGAGACTTTATTCATTCCCTTATCTGAAAAAACATTCCATGATGACCAAACCTTTTTATTTTTTGGCATTAAAGAAGCATCACAATGCAAATAAGCTTTGTTTTTACTAGTTTTAAATAGTTTTAAAATATCTGTAATTTTGTCATCAAAGTCATTTTTAATTTCTAATATTTTTTCAGGATGAATTGANAATATTATTCTATCATACTCTTTTTCAACACCATTTATGTCAGTTAATAAAAATTTTCNATTATTAGTTTGTATTTTATATATTTTTGAATTCAATTTTGTATTGATATNAGTCGAACTTATGATNTTATCTATATATGANTTACTACCGTTGCTAACGGTTAACCATTGTGGTCTCAATTCTTTTTCATGAAGAAGTCTATGATTATTAAAAAAACTNAATAAGTTTGAGATTGGGTAATTCAATACATCATTTGAGCCCATCGACCAAATAGCTGCACTCATTGGCAATATATAGTTTTCCTTAAATTGTTNGCTAAAATTTTTATTTTTTAGCCATTCACTTAAGGGCCTTTTATCATTTGATAATTCATCGATATTTTTTTTTACAAATCTATTAAATCTTAAAATATCTATTAAGAATCTTAAAAATTTAATATCAAAAATTCTATATCGATCAGCAAAGATAGTATTAATGCTCTGACCGGACCATTCAATATTATTTTGTAAATTTGAAACAGATAAACTCATATCACTATCTTCATAAGCTACATTATAAAAATCAAATAATTTTAAGAGGCTAGGGTAGTTAAGTTTATTAAAAACAATAAATCCAGTATCAACATTAATTTTTTTATCTCTATAATTAATAGTCTTTGTATTTGTGTGACCACCTAAATAATTATTCTTTTCGTATAAAGTTACATCATTATTTTTGGATAAAAATAAAGAAGCAGATAGACCGGATATACCAGACCCTATAACGGCAATTTCCAAAATAACCTCACAAATAAATTTTTATTATTTATAATCTAATTCTTCTTCGGTTATTTCAGAAGATTCTTCAATTATTACAGGATTAGTTTCAGCTAATNTCTNATTTTCAGTATTTTGTTCTTNTTTTTCTTCAACTGAAATTTCTTCAACTTGNTTGGTTTTCTTTGTTGCAAGAGAGTCACCAGTGTAGAATCCAGTTGAACTATCTATTGTTTCACAAGCAACTAAACCAAATAAAACTAAGTTAATAATAAAGAAATATGATAAAATTTTTTTCATAACAAATACCAAATTATTATTATAATTATACCGATTCCTAATTAAAAATCTAAGAATAAGTTATTTATATCATTACTTCATTTCGTATATACTGAATTTAATTGAATATGTTTCTTAAAATTTGAGGAAAAAATTAATACTTTAATAGCAGATCTGGGTGCAACAAATGCAAGATTGGCAATCGTAAAAGATTGCAAGGATATAATTGATAAATCATCCTACAAAATTAAAAATTTTAAGACACTTGATGACCTTCTTAATAAATATATAAATGAATTTGAAATCCCTAGAAAAAAACTTTCTGGCGTTTTAGGTGTTGCAGCTCCAATTATTGGTGATGAAATTAACTTTGTTAATATTGATTTTTCTTTTAGTGCAAAAGATATAAAAAAAAAATTCTTTCCTAAAGGCTTAAGAATATTGAATGATGTACAAATGCAAGGATATNCAATAAATAGCCTTCCAAAAGAAGAGTTAATATCTATTGGAATTAATAACGACTTACCTCAAGGACCAAAAATATTAATTGTACCTGGGACAGGTTTAGGTTTATCAATTTTGAATAATAAAAAATGCATAGCTACTGAAGCTGGGCATCTTCATATTCCTAATCTAAGTCAAAATATAAACAGAATATTAGATCATTTTGAAAAAGAAAAAGAAAGAAAAGCTACTTTTGAAGATCTATTATCAGGTAAAGGTATTTCATATATATATTCTGTTTTATCTCAAAATATTCACCATACATACAGCAATGAAGATATTCTGAATAATTTAAAAAATGATAAGTTTTGTAGTGAAACAAAAAATTATTTGGTAGAAATTTATGCCCATTTTGCAAAATACGGGGCTTTAATAACTGGTTCTACTGGCGGAGTTTATTTATCTGGATCTTTAAGTGAAGGTTTATTAAAAAATGATGATTTCTCAAGGTTTAAGTNTATTTTTGAGGAAAGTGCTAAAATGAATAAATATTTATCTAACATTCCTATTTTTTTAATAAGGGAAATTGATTTGGGTTTTATGGGTGCTTTAGAGGTTTGTAGAAATGAATTTCTTTAAGAATAATTTCATCGATTTAGTAAAAATAACTCTTAAAATAATTATAAATATCCCAAAAATATTTTACATAAAATTAAAACTTCGCTTTCTGATTTATCATAAGCCTAAAATTATAATAAAGAATGAAACGAGATATAGGGATCTTTACAAAAATGGAAAAATTGAGATTTATGAGAATATAAATTTCACTCCAGAACAAAGGGCTGATGATTTATTAAAAAAAATGACTATCGANGAAAAGGTTGGACAAATGTTTCATCCTCCAATTACTATTAACGGTGGTTCCATCTCNGAAATTATGAATTTAGCAAGCGGAAAAGGTGATACGACAGAATCATTAATTTTAAATAAGTCTATTACACATTTCAATTTATACGGCTCTCCGAACCCAATTCAATTAGCAAAAAAATTAAATAAACTCCAAAAAATTGCTGAAAGGTCTAGATTAGGCATCCCTTTGACAATAAGNTCTGACCCTATTCATGAGGTACCTCGAGGCGGAGGTGTTGCCGCTTTTTCATTAGAAGGTTTTTCAAAATGGCCTTCACAGTTAGGATTTGCGTCTACAAGAGAGCCAAAAACTATCGAAGAATTCGCTGAAATCGCTAGAGAGGAGTATTTAGCTGTTGGTTTAAGAACAGCCTTACATCCAATGTCTGATCTTGCAACAGAACCAAGATGGGCAAGAAATTTTGGTACTTTTGGATCTAATGCAAAACTTGCTTCAGATTTTACTATTGCTTACATGGATGGTTTTCAGGGTAAAAAAATTGATAATAAAAGTGTTTTAACAATGGTTAAACATTTTCCTGGAGGAGGACCGCAGGAGGATGGATTAGATCCTCATCTTTATTCAGGNNAAAATCAAGTCTATCCAGGTAACAATTTTGAATATCATTTAGANCCTTTTAAAGAAGCNATTAACAATAANTTAAAAGTTATTATGCCTTATTACGGTATACCNATTGATCAAACTTCCGAAAATGTTGCAATGGCTTACAACAAGGATATTTTAACTGATTTGTTAAGAGATAAGNTAGGTTATGANGGAGTTATATGNACCGATTGGGGANTTATAACNGGCCGGCATTGGGGNGTTGATAANTTAAACCTAANTGAGAGATATAAAAAGTCTATTGAAGCAGGTGTAGACCAATATGGTGGCGAAAGNTCACCTGAATTTATTATCGATTTAGTAAAAAAGAATGAAATACCTGAAAAAAGGATAAATTATTCCGTTAAGAAAATATTAATTAATAAATTTGAGCTTGGTTTATT
>PBXC01000023.1 GCA_002728335.1 Rhodobiaceae bacterium | reverse complement strand
CCCTCTAAACTGGTATTTAAAATTTTTATCACCAACCCTGGAAAGCCGGCTCCTGATCCAATATCTATAAAGCTTTTGAGTTCTTTTGGAAAAAAATTTAGTAGCTGTGCACTATCTATAATGTGTCTATTCCATATATTTAATTCTGAAGATTTACTTATTAAATTAAAGTTTAGATTATTTCTTATAACCTCATCTTGAAGGATTTTTAGTTTCTTTTTGTTTTCCTTTGTTAAATGAGGAATGTTTAAATCTAGATCAGTTGCCAGTTTTAGCCCCATTCGTGTTTTTTACATGGGATAATATAAGACCAATTGCTGAAGGCGTAATACCATCAATTCTCTGGGCTTGACCAAGAGTAGAAGGCTTAATTTTAGAAAGCTTCTGTTTATGCTCGTTTGATAACCCTTTTATCAAATTATAGTCTATCTCATCACTTAAGACTTTTGACTCTTCTTTTCTAAATATCTCAATTTCTTTTTTTTGCCTCTCCAAGTAGCGACCATATGTTGCCTCTGCTGAAATAGTTTTTGCTATTGATTGATCTTCTATTTCAATATCCGGCCAAATACTTTGAATTTTTTCTAAACTAATTTCATGATAGCCCAACAAATCAAAGGCTGATCTAGTTTTTCCATCTAAATTAATTTTTAGACCTATCCTTCGGGCTTTGCTAGGGGTTAATTTATATGTCACTAATTTATTTCTTAAAAATTCTAATTTTTTCTTTTTATTTTTCCAAAAAGTTTTACGCCCATTTGAGATAACGCCAAGTTTAATACCAATATCTGTTAATCTCTGATCTGCATTATCTGCCCTGAGACTTAGACGATATTCAGATCGGGATGTGAACATCCTATACGGCTCTGATACGCCTTTGGTTACTAAGTCGTCAATTAAAACTCCGATATAGCCATCGGCCCTATCGAACTTATAGCAAGATTCATTTCTTGAAGATCTTCCAGCATTCATTCCGGCCACCAGGCCTTGTGCAGCAGCTTCTTCATAACCAGTTGTTCCGTTAATTTGCCCTGCAAGCCATAGACCTGGAAGTTTTTTTACCTCAAGTGTGTGACTTAATTCTCTAGGATCTACATAATCATATTCAATTGCATATCCATACTTCTCAATTTTAACATTCTCTAGTCCGGGTATTGTTTTAAGAAATTTATCTTGTATCGCTTCTGGTAGAGATGTTGATATTCCATTCGGATACACAAGGTTACTATCTAAACCTTCCGGCTCAAGGAATATTTGATGGCTGTTTTTCTCTGCAAATCTCTCAACTTTGTCCTCAATGGAAGGACAATATCTTGGGCCTACACCAGATATTAGCCCTGAATACATTGCAGATTTTGAAATGTTATCTTTGATTATTTTATGAGTCTCTTTTGTAGTGCGAGTAATATGACAACTAACTTGTTCATTGGTTATATGAGAAGACATGTAAGAAAATGGTTCTGGCTTTTTATCACCTAATTGTTCTTCAAGGTTGTCATAGTTAATAGTATCTTTTAACAATCTAGCGGGTGTTCCTGTTTTTAGTCTTGCTAGTTTAATATTTAGCTTCTTTAGTCTTTTAGATAAGCCAATAACAGGTGGTTCATCGATTCTTCCTCCAGGTGTTGTATTTTTACCACAAAATATGATTCCATTAAGAAATGTTCCCGTTGTTAAAACAACTGAGTCAGATTTAAAGCTCTTGCCATTATTGCATAAAACCCCATTGATTTTGCCCTTTTGAACTATAAGGTCTTCTACCATACCTTCATAAACCTCTAGATTCTTATAGTTCAAAATCTCGTTTTGCATGTTATGAAGGTAGAGAGATCTGTCAATTTGAGCTCTGGGCCCTTGGACTGCAGGCCCTTTTCTTTTATTAAGAACCCTGAATTGTATTCCAGAAACATCAGACACCCTTGGCATAACCCCATCAAGAGCATCAATTTCTCTAATAAGGTGGCCCTTTCCTATGCCACCCATAGCTGGATTACAAGACATAGCGCCAATTGTTGATAAAGAGCCTGTAATTAAAAGAGTAGAAGAACCAACTCTTGCAGCTGCTGTAGCCGCCTCACAGCCAGCATGCCCGCCTCCAATTACAATTACATCATATCCATCCATTGTTTTGTTTTATGTTTATAATTTGTTTTAATCAAGGAAAATGTTTCATGTGAAACATAATATATGGGTGTTTCATGTGAAACATCATTTTCCGATACAAAATTCTTTAAATATAAGATCTAAAATATCCTCATTATCGGTCTTCATGGTAATTTCGGNTATTTGATCTATAGCAGATCTAATATCTTCTGCCGTAAGGGAAACATCATCAAAACCAATATTTTTTAATGTCTCAATGCTATTTAGTATATGGTTGTGNTCTCTTTGTGANGTTATTGACGGGCCGTTTGATGTGCTTGTTAGGTTTTTTACTCTTTGATTAATTTTATTCCATAAATTATTAAGAGATTTATTATCTTTAAGTGAAATAGTAAGGTTNGGTTTTTCATTATGTCTTTTAANAAGATCTGACTTATTAATAACCACCAGGTTATTTGGGCTTCTATCAATATTTATATTACCAAATGGTTTTTTTAGGTTGTTTGCGCCTATATATATCTTGATATCAGCTAATTTTGATAAATTTAAGGCTCTGGTGTTTCCTTCTGTTTCAATATCATCTTTTGATTTTCTTAATCCTGCCGTATCATAAATTGTAACAGGAATTCCATTTATATTTAATTTTTGGTTTAATATATCCCGTGTTGTGCCCGCTTTATTTGAAACTATAGCAACTTCTTTTCTTGATAAGTAATTGATTAAAGTTGATTTACCAGAATTTGGTATTCCGAGAATTACAATTTTTATACCGTCTTTTATAATCCTATTGCTCTCAAAAGTTTTTTCATAGTCTTTAAGTGATAATAAAGTTTTTTTTATTAATTTTTTCGCTGAATTTAATAATGATTTTGGTATTTCTTCATCGGAAAAGTCTATGCTTGTTTCAACATATGCTAATGCTTTTTTGAGGCTATCAAGCCAGCCATAATATAATTGCTGGTTATTGTCTAAATATGTGTTTAGAGCATTGCTCCTTTGAGCTTCTGTTTCGGCTTGTATAAGATTAGACAAGCCCTCTACTTGCAAGATATTCATTTTTCCATTCAAATAAGCTTGCTTTGTAAATTCACCAGCTTTGGCTGGTCTAAGCCCNTTAATTTTACTTAATTCACCTAAGAGTTTTTCAATTATTGCAAGGCTTCCGTGCACATGGAATTCTGCTACCTCATCACCTGTAAAGCTTTGGTTTTTAGGAAAATATATCACTATTCCTTCATCAATAACTTGATTGTCTAATGAGTTTATTTTTAGAAGNGTTGCTACTCTNGGTTTTAATATTTTGCCTGTTANGAGCTTTATGGNTTTCTTAGAAAGCTTTCCAGAGACTCTTATAATAGATACNCCAGACTGACCTTCNACTGTTGAAAGCGCAAAAATAGTCATNTTTTAGGTGTTCATAGAATCGTAAAAATCATCATTTGTTTTTGTTTGTGATAATTTGTCTAGCAAGAATTCNATAGCNTCTGTAGTTCCCATCGGATCAAGAATTCTTCTTAGTACATATATNTTTTGAAGCTTTTCATTTTCGATAAGAAGTTCTTCTTTTCTAGTACCAGATTTCATTATATCAATTGCTGGGTAAACTCTTTTATCTGCAATTTTACGATCAAGAACTATCTCACTATTACCAGTTCCNTTAAATTCCTCAAATATAACTTCGTCCATTCTACTTCCTGTATCAATTAGNGCTGTTGAAATTATAGTCAGTGATCCACCTTCTTCAATGTTTCTNGCNGCACCAAAAAATCTTTTAGGNCTTTGAAGNGCATTAGCGTCAACACCACCNGTCAANACTTTACCTGATGAGGGCACAACAGTATTAAAAGCTCGTCCTAAGCGTGTTATAGAATCTAATAATATTACAACATCGCGTCCGTGCTCTACTAACCTTTTGGCTTTTTCCATAACCATCTCAGAAACCTGAACGTGCCTACTTGCGGGCTCATCAAATGTAGAAGAAANTACTTCACCATCAACAGATCTCTGCATATCNGTAACTTCCTCAGGTCTTTCATCNATCAGTAAAACTATTAANTAGCATTCAGGTTGGTTTTTTGTAATTGAGTTTGCAATGTTCTGAAGTAGAACTGTTTTTCCTGTTCTAGGNGGAGATACAATTAATGCTCTTTGNCCCTTACCTAGCGGTGAAACAATATCTATTACTCTATCAGATAAATCTTTTTTATCTTTTTCAACAANTTCCATANTTAAAGAACTATCAGGGTAAAGAGGTGTTAAATTATCAAAGTGAACTTTTGTTCTGGNATTTTTTGGTTCTTCAAAATTTATACTATTTACTTTTACTAGAGCAAAATANCTTTCACCTTCCTTTGGACCACGTATATATCCTTCAACAGTATCNCCTGTTCTNAAAGAAAATTTTCTAATTTGCGATGGACTGACATAAATATCATCAGGCCCAGGTAAATAATTAGCATCAGGTGACCTTAAGAAACCAAAACCATCTTGGAGAATTTCAATAACTCCTTCTCCTATAATTTCAATATCTACTTCTGCTAATTGTTTTAGAATAGCAAAGAGNAATTCTTGTTTNCGTAGAGAACTTGAATTTTCAACACCATTTTCTTTTGCAAATTCTATTAATTCTGCTGCTGTTTTAGCTTTCAGTTCCTGAAGTTTTAATTCTTTCATTTTTNATATCCTAGAAATATAATTTAAGATGCTTCTATAATAATATTATAATTATAGTAGATGTGGTAGGTACCGAAATAACGGTGATAAACATTATATCAACAATGTTAACAACAAACTACTAAAAANAAGAATAAATTNNNAATTTATCCACAAATNATAATAAAATATAATATAATCAATAACTTAACTAATTTTAAATAATGTTAATAACGTGGATAAATATGGAAAAAGTATATTATTTACTGTTTCAACATAATAAATTGAAATTTTTATTATTATGTTAATCAATATAGAATAATATGCACATCTAACTAATTATTTTAATTGTTAACAATGTGTTAAACTTTATCAACAAGAAATAAACAAGTTATTATGACGAAAAAGCTAGTTATACATTTAATTTCGGACTCTACTGGAGAAACTCTTCGATCTGTCGGCGCAGCCGCAGCTGCTCAGTTTGAAAATCTAGCTTATGAGGAAAATGTGTATCCGCTTATAAGAAGCAAGAAGAATCTAGAGCGGGTTTACGATAAAATCTTAGAAAACCCCGGCATCGTATTATGTACGATCGTTGATGATGAAATAAGTAAAATGCTTGAAGAATTTTGTTCCAGAAACAAAATTTCTTATATGCCCTTTATGAATAACATAGTGTCCCTCATTGAAACTGAGACAAAAACAAAAGCAACAAAAAAACCTGGTGGCCAACACCAATTAAATGACGAATATTTTAAAAGAATAGAAGCCTTAAATTTCACACTTGAGCATGATGATGGTCAGAATACTGACACTATTTCAGGTGCAGAAATTATATTGGTCGGTGTGAGTAGAACCTCCAAAACACCAACATGTATATATCTCGCAAATCAGGGAATTAAGGCGGCTAACATTCCTTTAGTACCAGAGCAAGAGCTCCCAAATTTCTTAACTACATCAAACGATATGTTAATTGTTGCATTAATTACTACTCCTCAAAATCTTGTTGAAGTTAGAAAAAAGAGAGCTATAGAGCTAGGTTTAGATCCTAAAAAAGATGACTACACAAACATAAACACCGTTACAAAAGAAATTGACGATGCTAAGAGAATATTTAATAAAATGGGCTGGCCAACAATTGATACAACAAGAAGATCTGTCGAAGAAACAGCCGCAGCCATTATGAACATAAGAGCGCAAAAATGAAAATTATTTTAGGATCAAGCTCTCCTTCAAGAAAAAAACTTTTAAAAAATGCTGGCATTAAATTTACTGTTAAAAAACCCCCTTTAAACGAAACAAGAGAAAAAAGAAAATTTAGAGGAACAAAAAAAGCTTTAGCACTGTATTTGGCCGAAAAAAAAGCCTTGTCTGTAATAACTAAACCAGAAAATATTGTTATAGGCGCGGACCAGGTTTTAATTCATAGTGGCAAAATTTATAATAAACCAAGATCAATTAATGAGGCTAAGAAACACTTAAGTCAATTATCTGATAGGACGCATAATTTAGTATCTGGTACAGTTATATCTAAAAACAATAAAATTATTTGGCGGCACCAAAGTGTCTCAAAAATGAAAATGAAAAAACTTACAAGTGAAAAAATAGATCAATATTTAAAAAAATCAGGGAAAAATATCATAAACTGTGTTGGTGCATATAATATTGAAGGTTATGGGTCTGGTCTTTTTAAAAAAATTGATGGAGACTTTTTCTCGATTGTGGGCTTACCTTTAATAGATTTACTAAATGCGATAGATAGAATAGGAAAAGAATAGATGATTAAAGCTGCGGTAATAGGCAATCCAATTAAACACAGCAGATCACCCTTAATACATAACCATTGGTTAAGAAAATCTGGCATCAATGGGTCATACGAAGCCTTATTTGCAGAGAATGAAGTAGAATTTATTAACTTGATAAAAAAACTAAGAGTGTCTGGTTACAGTGGTTTTAATATAACAGTACCATTTAAAAAAATTGCCAGTGAAATTGTGGATGAAAGAATCAATAATGAAACTAGTTATTGCAACAAAGATTTGCCAGCAATTAATACTATCAAAATAGAAAACGATAAGCTTGTAGGTTATAATACTGATTATTATGGATTCTCATCTGTTTTATTTAACAATTTTAAGTCTATGGAAAGTGTTAAAAACATAATTATATTAGGTGCAGGTGGAGCTGCGAAATCAATTTTGTATGGTTTAAGCNANACNTTTAAGNATAGCAAAGANACTAAATCTATAAAAGTGANGATACTAAATAGAACATTATCTAAAGCCGATGAATTAAGTCANGNGNTAAAAANTATCGACAGNCCTTTCAAGTTTTNTNTNGGTTCTTTNGGNGAATTNGAAGACANTATTCCAAACTGNGATCTTCTTATAAACTCAACNTCATTAGGNATGGAAGGNATTAAAGTAAACTTAGATATTAGTTTAGAAAATTCAAAAAAGNACTTATTTGTNTACGACATAGTTTATACTCCNNTACANACNCAATTATTGCTTTCCGCTAAAAAATTTAATAGGAGTTTNACAAATGGACTTGGAATGCTAATTAACCANGCNGCACCTGCGTTTTGTTTGTTCTATAATTATAATAATCTGGATAGTCTATTAGAAGATACAGCTTTATATGAAAAGCTAGAAAAGGATATAGGTGTTTGATTGTTAAAAATTGGGTTAACTGGTTCTATAGGAATGGGCAAAACAGANACAGGAAAAATGTTTTCTGATTTNGGTNTTCCTTTATATGATGCTGATGCTGCGGTNCANAAACTATATGGCCCAGGCCAAAAAGGTTCANAAAAAGTCAAAAAAAAATTTCCAAACGCTATTAACTCNGATGGNTCTGTAAATAGAGAAAGCNTAAGTAAAGAGGTANTGGNNGATCCTGAAAAAATAAAAATCCTTGAAAATATAATTCATCCTCTNGTTGGTGAAGACAGAGAGGAATTTTTTAAAAAGAATNCTAANGCNAAAGCAATTGTCCTTGATATACCTTTATTGTTTGAAACAGGNGGAGAGAAATTTGTTGATNTTGTTGTTGTTGTNGATGCGCCAAGAGAAATACAANAGGAAAGAGTTTTGTCTAGACCAAACATGACAAAATCAAANTTTGATAAAATAATAGCAAAACAAATCCCAAATGATGAAAAAAAGAAAAAAGCTGATTTTATTGTAGATACTTCAGTCAGTATTGATGATGCTAGAAATCAGGTAGAAAATATTGTAAAAAAAATTATAGAATGAGAGAAATTGCATTAGACACCGAAACAACCGGACTTAGCCCACAGAANGGCGACAGAATTGTGGAAATAGGATGTGTTGAATTAATAAATCATATGCCTTCGGGAAGAACATATCAAACTTATCTTAATCCCCAGAAGACTATGGACCCAAGNGCTGAAGAAGTTCATGGTTTATCTAATGATTTTTTGAAAGATCAACCACTTTTTAAAGAAATTGCTAGTGAATTTTTAGAATTTATATCTGATAGCCCCCTGATAATACATAATGCTGAATTTGATATAGGGTTTTTAAACTCAGAGTTAAAGAGACTTGATTTGACTGAAATTAATATGGATCAAGCTATTGATACACTTAAAATTGCAAGAGATATGTATCCTGGGGCTCAAAATAGTCTAGATGCCTTATGCCGTAGATTTGATATTAATAATTATGATAGGGAGCTTCATGGGGCNTTGCTTGACTCTAAAATATTAGCAGATGTTTATCTTGANCTTTTAGGGGGTAAAGAGCCAGGTTTGAAGTTAGATAGTGACACTGNGGCGGAGATATTTGAAAACAATAATGATAACCCACGAGAAATTAAGAAAATAGAGTTCTATTCATATGGTGTTAGTGAACAGGAAAAGGAAGATCANGAGAGTTTTATCAGCGCTATGCCAGTTAAACCATTGTGGGATGATNATGAGGTTTGATTAATAACCTCTTTCTCTCATCTTATCTATCAAGAAGCTAATTAAAATNTTCAAAATATATTTTCGTGTAAATGGTATTAAAAAAACTAAACCAAATATATCTGTTATTGCCCCTGGAACTATAAAGAAAAANCCACTAATCAATAATCCGATACCTTCTACCAACTCAGGCACTGCTTGNTTACCAGATAGTAGTTTTTTCTGTAAATTGAAGATTAATTCGAAACCTTGCATTCTTATATGAAATATTCCCAATATCGCTGTTCCAAAAACTAAAAGTAATGTACCCCAAAAACCAAAGATTGAGCCAAGTTCGATTAGTATCCAAATCTCCAAGATTGGAAGACCGATTAAAAAGAACGANAAAACATAAACCATTTTAATTTTTCCATTTTATTATTAANCATTATAGTATAATGATTTCTCAATTAGGAGTAATTTATGGGTAATCCATTTGATCCATTTAACCTGATCTTGTTTTTGATAGCCGTTGTAGGGTTTATAAGATTAAGGATGATTCTTGGTCGAAGGACAGGAAATGAGGATCCGCTTAAACAAAATAAGTATGCTTCTCGTGTTAGTGCTGATATAGAGTCTTTAACGCAATCAAAACAAAAAAATCAGCCTAAAACAAAAGATGATGTTTTGCTATTTTTGTCTGACGAATTTCCAGCATTTAACAAAGAGGGCTTCGTTGACGGGGCAAGCAATGCCTATGAAATGATTTTAAAAAATTATGCTGATGGAGATTTAAAGCCCATAAAAAATATTATCAGCAAAGATGTCTACAATGGTTTTAATGAAGCAATAAATGAAAGAAAAAGCAAAAATAAAAGACTTGTAAATGAGCTAATTGCTTTTGATAAAGCCGATATCATTGAAGCAAAAATTGAACGAAAAAGTGCACTGCTTACTGTTGAATTTTATTCAAGAATTATTACCTATGTTACAGATGAGAATGATCAAGTCATAGAGGGCAGTAAAGATAATCCGGTATCTGTAATTGATCAGTGGACATTCAAAAAAGCATTGAAAGATAAAAGCCCATCCTGGCAATTAATCTCAACTCAGTCTGAGACCTAAAATGAAAAAACTATCTGATGATGATATACTCAAATGGCTAAAGTCAGATGAGAAAGCAAATTTTAATGCCAAAAACAGAAGTAAACCTATAAAGAAATATCCAAAACCCAATCAAATAACACGAGAGACATTAAGAAAAATTCTAAAAGGCAAAATTAAAATTGATGCAGAAATTGATTTACATGGAATGGATAGGTTTGAAGCTAGAGAAAAGATTGAAAATTTTATTTTTGACAGTTTTTTAAATGGAAATAGATATATAAATATAATTACAGGCAAAGGATCGGGTGTAATTAGGCGGGTTGTACAAGATTATTTGGATGATGAAAAATCCTATAAATTCATTATTAGTTTTTCAAATGCTCATAGAAAACAAGGTGGAGATGGAGCATTTGTTTTGCATTTGCGTAAAAAAGAAACTATAGGATAAATTGGAAGAATTAAAATGAGTAAAAGAACAGCTAAAATTCAAAGAGATACTAAAGAAACTCAGATCTCTTGCGAAGTAAACATTGATGGTATCGGAGAATCCGAGATAGAAACAGGCATTGGTTTTTTAGATCATATGCTTGATAGCTTTTCTCGACATTCTCTCATAGACCTTAAGCTTAATGCTAAAGGTGATTTACATGTTGACCAACACCACACTGTTGAGGACACTGGAATTGTTATTGGACTAGCGATTGCAGATGCCCTAGGTGATTTTTCCGGTATTAGAAGATTTGGAAATATTCATATGCCAATGGATGAAACTCTAACTAGGGTTTCTATAGATGTTTCAAAGAGACCACACTTAGAATGGTCTGTTAAATTTTCTAAACCATTATTAGGAGAAATGGATACAGAACTTTTCCATGAATGGTTCGCTGCGTTTGCACAAAATCTTGGTGCAACCATACATGTTGAGAATATCTATGGTGAAAACAACCATCACATAGCAGAGTCATGTTTTAAAGGTCTTGCTCGTTGTATAAGAGAAGCTCTTTCTATTGATCCAAGAGAGGGAGANAGGATTCCATCAAGTAAAGGAAGTCTCGGAAACTAAGTATGAGCAATATTGATATTGCAATAATAAATTATGAATGTGGAAACATTCATTCTGCAAGAAAAGCGTTTGAGTTAGCGTTATCCGAACTCCAGATATCTGGAAGTGTTANAGTTACAAATGAACCTGAAATTATTTTTAGTGCAGATCGACTTGTGCTTCCCGGAGTNGGAGCATTTNCNGAATGTTTTAATAANCTTAAATCAATAAACGGACTTAGGGAGTCTATTACAGAAAGGGTCCACGATCACGGAACACCTATATTGGGAATATGTATAGGTATGCAGCTAATGGCAAATAAAGGATATGAAAATATTGAATCTGAAGGCCTTGGATGGATTTCAGGAAATGTGGAAAATTTATATCCAGAAGACAAGAGCTTAAAAATACCCCATATGGGATGGAATGAGGTGAATTTTNAAAAAGATAACGGTAATTTTTCAGATCTAAACGGAGAANATTTTTATTTTGTTCATTCATATTATTTTAATGCAAGTANCAGTGATAATATTTTAGCAACAACAAACTATAACCAACCATTTCCATCTGCTCTTATCAAAAANAATATCATTGGTACCCAATTTCATCCTGAAAAGAGTCAAAGGTCAGGGGTAGAGTTTATAAAAAAATTTTTGATGTGGAAACCATGATCCTATACCCAGCAATAGACTTGATTAATAAAGAGTGCGTAAGACTAAAAAAAGGTGATTATTCACAAAAAACAGTTTTTAACAAAGACCCAGTTAAGCAAGCTCAAATTTTTGAGAATGAAGGATGCACTTGGCTTCATGTTGTTGATTTAGATGCAGCTAAGGGCGATGAGTCTAGAAATGTTTCTGTATTATTAGAAATTAAACAAAAAACAAATTTAAAAATTCAATTCGGAGGAGGAATAAGAACCGCTGAAAGACTAAAATCTCTTTTTGATTTAGGCATTGATAGGGCGATCATTGGTACAGCAGCTTTCCAAGACTTAAATTTTCTTGCAACTTCTGCTGCTAAATATCCAAATAAAATTTGGTTAGGTACAGATGTATTAGATGGAAAAATAAAAATACATGGTTGGACCAAAGACTCAGATCTAAATTTGGATAGTGCTTTAGAATTCGCGTCTAAACAAAGCATTGGAGGTATAATTTTAACTGATATAAACAAAGACGGTATGATGCAGGGGCCAAATATTGAAATGACTATAGATGTAGCAAGTACTTTTGGAACAGATGTTATCCTTTCAGGTGGTGTTTCTAATATTAAGGACATTGAAACAATAAAAGAACTTGAAGATAAAGGCATATCAGGGCTTATCTGTGGGCGCGCAATATATGATAATAAAGTTAATATTACTAAAGCTTTAGATATTTTAGGTAATCAAGATGCTTAAAATTAGAATTATACCTTGCTTAGATGTTAAAAATGGAAGAGTTGTAAAGGGTGTAAATTTCGTAAATCTAGTTGATGCTGGCGATCCCGTAGAGGCGGCCCAAGCTTATGACGAAGCAGGGGCTGATGAATTATGTTTTCTTGATATAACCGCTAGTCATGAGAATAGATCAATTTTATTGGATGTTGTAAAAAGAACTGCTGAAAAATGCTTTATGCCACTTACGGTTGGCGGGGGTGTTCGCACTAATGAAGATATAAAGATGCTTCTGGACTCTGGCGCAGATAAAGTATCTATTAATACATCAGCAATCACAAATCCAAACTTTATTAAAGAGGCTAGTGAGGCTTTCGGCAGTCAGTGCATAGTTGTTGCCATCGATGCCAAAAGAAATAATGACGGTTGGCAAATATTTACTCATGGCGGTAGAGAGCCTACTGGTATAGACCCCATAGATTTTGCAAAAAAAGCTGAATCTCTTGGTGCAGGAGAGATTTTATTAACCTCTATGGATAGAGATGGTACAAAAAAAGGCTATGATACTGCTCTCTTAAATAAGATAACTAAAACACTTGAGATTCCTGTTATCGCATCAGGCGGTGTTGGTAATATTGACCATCTTATTGATGGCATAAAAGAAGGAGGAGCCAGCGCTGTTTTGGCGGCTTCTATTTTCCATTTTGGTGAAATTACTATAAAAGAGGTAAAAGATAAGTTATTTGAGGAAGGGCTTAGTGTAAGAAAATAATTATGGAAGACCACACTGAAATAATTAACGAACTCTGGGAAATTATAAAAGAAAAAGAAGAATCGAAAGATGATAATTCCTATACTTATAAGACATTAGAGAAAGGTATAAAAAGGGCCTCTCAAAAAGTTGGCGAAGAAGCATCTGAATTAATCATAGCATCATTAGCTGAAACAAAAAAAGAAATCATAAATGAAAGCGCCGATCTAATATACCATTGGTTACTTCTATTAAAACTTTCAAATGTTGATCCAAATGAAGTTTTCCAAGAACTTAAAAAAAGAAGAAAATAGCTGAATGGTTTCAAAAAAAACAGATTTTCCTTATGGCGATTTGTATACTGATTTATCACCAGAAAAATGGAACAATCTTAAAACTATAAAAGATATTGATATTGATCTAGAAGAAATTAAATCATTCATGAGTGCCAATCTAGAAATTACTCTTTCTGAGATAAAAAAATTTAAAGATATTGTTGAGCTAATTATGTCTTATGTTTCTAAAAGTGTGTCCCACACT
>PBXC01000022.1 GCA_002728335.1 Rhodobiaceae bacterium | reverse complement strand
TAATTCTTGAAAATAATAGATTAGGATATATAAGGGTTTTATTACTAAAAATTATAGATTTCTTATCTAATAATAAAAATAAATCATAAAAATCTGTTGTTCATTGAGGAGGAAGCTTAATGCTTTTAAGGAATATTACTTTTTTATCAATAAATATCTTTTTACCAGTGTTACTCATAATACTTGTATTTTCAAAAAATATTGATGCTCAAAGTGCAAATTCATTAGATATTGAAGAAATTGTTGTAACTTCAACAAAGAAAAATACAACATTACAAGAAACGCCTGTTTCTGTGTCAGTTATACAGATGGAGGATATTGAAAGGTTAGCAATTAGTGATATCTTGGATTTACAGAGTTCAGTTCCATCACTTCAAATAAATCAAACACAATTTGCTGCACAAAATACTTTTCAAATTCGCGGATTTGGGAATGGGGCAAATAACCCTGGTGTAGAACCATCAGTCGCAATTTCAATTGATGGAGTTATGATATCAAGAAACCAATCAGCTATTAATGATTTAATTAGCGTTGAAAGAGTAGAGGTTATAAAAGGACCCCAATCAACTTTGTTTGGTAAAAATGCTATTGCTGGTGTAATTAATATAACTACTGCATTACCTGAAAATGATTTTGGTGGAAAATTTCAAATAACTGCAGGTGAATATAGTCTNAGTAAGATTGGTGGAACAGTTACTGGACCAATTTCAGAAAATACNTCTTTNAGATTATCAGCAACTTCTCATAAAAGAGATGGCTATACTAAAAATCTAGAACTAGGAACAGANATTAANGATAGAGATCGATATGCNATAAGAGCTCANCTTCTCAGTGAATTAACTGATAATTTAACAGTTAGAATTATTGTTGATAANGATGANGCTGAAGANGTTTGTTGNACNACTGCTGCNTTNTTAAATGGTGCNGTAACAGTNGCTGCAGATGCTCTTTTAGCTCCNGGTAAAACTACAATAATAAATCCNNCAAATACATATGGTTATCAAACATANCTAAATTTTGACCCTGCTGGAACTATTGAGAATCAGGGGATATCNTTACATGTTGACTATGATCTTGGCTTTGCTAATTTAAAATCAATTTCAGCATATAGNGANAGTGACCAAGCTGTTAATGGTGATGTAGACTTTAGTTCAATGCCGCTATTGACCAATGGTATTTACGATGAGTTTGAAACATTTACTCAGGAATTTAGGTTNACTTCAAATAATGATGGACCTCTACAGTGGATGGTTGGTGCTTTTTANCAAGATGAAACTGTTAAACATGATAGAACTGTTTTTTATAAGGANCTTATTGGACCGTTTGTTGATTTAATCTTGTCTCCTGTAGGAACAAGCCTTAATGGGATAGCNGGTCAGGTTGCTGTATCTGCATTGGCTCAAATATCAGCTTTACCTGCGNCTGTNCAAAGCGCTTTATTAGGAGCTCCTGTATCATTTCCTCCTCTTAGTCCTGTNCAAATTGGNACTGTACTTGCAGGTGGAACAACAGGTAATCCTCTATTAGATGGTGCAATAGGCGCAACAATTCCAGGAATTGCAGCAAACACCAGAAGTACTTGGTATAAGACCGATGGTGGTTTGCAAAATGAACTCTTTGATATGGATAATGAGGCATTTAGTATTTTTGCTCAATTAGATTATGATATCACCTCACAAACATCAATTTCTCTTGGAGTAAGTTATTCTGAAGATACAAAAGAAGTTGTTTCAAATGTTGTAATCGATGATGAATTTGCNGCAATACCTTTTATTTTAAATCCAGCTACTGCAGCGTTAACTGGTTTTCAGTTTTTCCCNCCTTTCTTTAATTATCCAAATGAGAATGAAGATGGTAAATGGACATCAGATGATGTGACACATTCTATAAAGTTGATTCATGATTTTGATGATAGTTTATCCATGTATGTAAGTCATTCAACAGGATTCAAAGCTATTTCAACAAACTTAGGAGCAAATGCTACTGTTTATGCAGGATTGCCAATGGATCCTAGTATTTATTATGCTAATCCTGAAGAGGCTGAAAATTTTGAAATTGGTCTTAAAAAGACTTTTTCAAACGGTTATTTAAATCTTTCCATATTTAATATGTCCGTTGAAGGTTACCAGTCAAATCTATTTATTGGGACAGGGTTTAATTTGGTTAATATTGGCGAGGAGCTTCATCGAGGTTTTGAAATTGACTCACTATTTTTCCTTTCTGAAAATTTAGTAGTTACTTTTGCTGGTAGCTATATTGACGCTAGTTTTGAAGACTTCAAAAATGGACCATGTGATAGAACATTTGTTCCACCTGCATCTGATGATTGTCCAATAGTTAATGGTGGTCCAGCTAGAGTTAAAGATTTTACTGGAAGAACTCCATCAGGTGTTCCTGAGGTAGCTATTACAGTCTCAGCAACATATTCATTTGATTTAAATCCTAACACTACAGGATATATTAGAGGTGAGTATGTTTATGAAGATGANCATCAGGCTACAGATGCTGTACCTGTTGAAGTTCCTAATGCATTAAGAGAAGTTGGTACATTAAATGCAAGCTTTGGACTTAAACATGAACCTTCAGGATTTGGTTTAATGATTTGGGGTAGAAACATTAACGATGANGAATATATCTACACTGGATTTAATGTTCCAGGCTCCCCAGGATCATACGCAGGATACCCTGTTGTACCAAGTATGTGGGGCATTACAATAAATAAAGACTTTTAATTTAAGTTAAATATTAAAATAAAACGGCGGTTCTTAATCGCCGTTTTTTTTGGTTAAAGTGTCGCATTTATTAATACAAATTAATTACCTATATATATCACCGTGCTCTGAATAATAATTTAANAGGATAATATAATGCTCAGAATATTTTTTATTTTTATAATCTTTTTTACTNCACCTATTCTTGCAAATACATTTTCGNTTGATATGTTAAATGTAAGATCTGACGGACAAAGCATGGTCTATTCAGAGGATGTTCTTAGAGTGGCGGTTGGCGACTCTGTTGTCTGGAAACCAAAAGACAAAGGACACAATGTTGAGTTTATAATAGGACCTGATGCTGTAGAATTACCAAAGAAAAGTAGAATAAATCAGGAATTTACATACACTTTTGAAAAGCCAGGAGTTTATTTCTATCAGTGTACACCCCATAAAAGCATGGGAATGATAGCCGTAATTATTGTTGGGGACGACTTAACAAATCTTGATCAGGTAAAAAGTGTAAGGGTGTTTGGTAAAAGTAAAAGAAAGCTTGAAGAGATACTTTCGCTTATATAATAAAGCTCAATATTATTTTAAATTAATTTCCTCCAGCCTAATTTTCAAAAATTCATTTGCCGAAATTGCATCCTGATATTTATTTGGAGAATTTTCATCAATACAATTTGGTAAAGTCTTAATTATATAGTCAGGATTTAGATGAAGAAAAAAAGGCATTGAGTATCTTGGCTGATTTTGTCCTAGCCCTATAGGATTACTAACCCTATGGGTAGTTGATTTTAAAGTATCATTTGTAAGTCTTTGAAGCATGTCACCTACATTACAAACAATTTTNTCTGACCCAACATTAATTGGTATCCACTTTTTTTCTTTGTTATAAACTTCCAAACCTTTCTGTTCTGTTCCTATTAATAAGGTTATTAGATTAATATCTTCATGAGCTTCAGCCCTTAACCCCTCAGAATTATTTTTTAATTCTGGATAATGTATCATTCTTAAAATCGAATTACCCTGGTTGATTTTATCTTCAAACCAATTTTCTTTTAAATCTAGTGCAATAGCAATGAAGGATAGTATTTTTTTTCCAACTTCTTCAAAATTATTAAAAAGATTTATCAATTCATTATTTATTTCTTCAACTTCTTTAATTTCAAGATTTTTAGGCATGTCTATTTTATATTTTTGATTCCAATTCGATCTCCCATGATGCCAAAATTCTTTTTGATCTGGTATTTTTGAGTTTTTTGCTGTTTCTATTCCTAAGGGTGTATAACCTCTTTGTCCTGCTCCATCTTTTATATGGTATTGATTTTTTATNTCTTCAGGTAGGTTAAAAAATTCAGCGGATAAATTAAGAACCTTTTTAATTAAATTAACATCAAGATCATGGTCAATAATTGTAAAGAAACCAACATCTTGGCAGGCCTTGAGGATATCTTTACTAATGATATTTTTTCTTTCATTTGAATTTTTAATTGAGATCGTAGGAATTTTTTCCATTTTTATTTAATTTTTCAAAGCCGTTCCCTTTAGAACAAAACCACCTAAAGGAGTATCAATTATTACTTTAACGGGCGCCCATAGGTTTAATGTTTCAAAGTATTTAAACCAATATCTAACAGAACCAGGTTTAGATATTTCATCAAGAAAGTCACTTTCTTTGTAACCGATTATAGGATCAAAATAACCAACACATTTTGATGTCAAAACCTCCTGCCCACCTATCTTAATTTTCTCTTCTTTAGCCGGTCTTACAAATATTGTTTTAAAGGATCTAAGACCATCAAAACCCTGTGCAATAAATTGACATGGATCGGTATATGAGCCGTGGACTAAGAGGGCACTGTATGGATCGTTACTAGCTGAACCATATTTTTCTAGAAATTTTAATGATGGTTTTTCGTCATCAGCATAATTTGGATCTGCAGCTAATCTAATGGGAATATTATCCTTATAGGTTATTGAGCCATTTCTTGAGCTTCCTCTCCCAGTTAAGTATGAAAATTTATATAATTCAGGAACCAATTTATTATCATTAATAATTCCTTTACTTTCGGTTGTTGAGATGAATTTAACAAATACATCTACAATTCCTGCTGCTTCTACTTCAGTGAGAAGTGACCAATTATTTTTATCACTTTTAATTGTGAAGTTTGCATCAGCAATTTTGATTCCACCTAGATTCACATAATAGTCTATTCTTGTCTCAGCCAATAAGGAGCAAGAAAAAAATAACAAAAAAATGATTTGAAAATATTTCATTTATTTTTCCGATTTATTTACCAGTGAATTTTGGAGCTCTTTTTTCCATAAAATGATTAACACCCTCTTTGAAATCATCTGATAAGAAACTTTTTTCCATCTCCAAATCACCAATTGNAGCAGCGTCATTTAAATTTTGGAAGAAAGCTTTATATATNTGAGATTTCATAACAGCAATAGATCTTGGCGATGACATATTTGCTAGATCCTTAACATATTCAAGAGTTGATTGCATAAANTCATCTTTAGGAAAGCAATTATTAATTAGACCAATTTTATAAGCTTCTTCCGCTAGGAAAACTCTTCCTGTAAATAAAATATCCATAGCATGGGCATGCCCAATTAGTTTTGGAAGTATCCAGCTAATACCATGTTCAGCAATTAGACCTCTCCTAGAAAAAGCAGTTGTAAATTTTGATCCCTCTGCAGCAAATCTTAGATCACAAAATAATGTCATCACTAGACCAATTCCAGCACATGGGCCGTTAATTGCAGCTATTATTGGTTTCCTACAGGTTGCCAAAAAGCCAAATCTTGTTTGGAAATGTTCTGCTATTTTTGGGCCTATAATTTCATTTGGNAGACTTTCATTTATATCATCTTCAGGAGTAATTTTATTGTTCTCCTTAGTGGTTTTTTTTAAGCCCTCCATATCCGCTCCAGCGCAAAAACCTCTTCCAGCCCCCGTTATTACTATTGCATTAATATTTTCATTATTTTCTATTTTCTTTATACCTTCTTTAAGGCCATTAAAAATATTAGCATTATAAGCATTTAATTTTTCGGGCCGGTTTAAGGTTAGTATGGCAATATTATCTATTTCAGAATATAAAACATCTGAATTTGAAGAATTTATTGGTTCACTTTTCATTTAATGCTCCATTAATTAGAATAAATTAAATGTTAAAATTAAATTAAGGATATTACAGTATGAAATATAAAGCAATTATATGGGATTTTGGTGGCGTTATAACTTCAAGTCCTTTTGAGGCTTTTAACCAATTTGAAGAAGCAAATGGTTTACCAAAAGATATAATTAGAACTATCAATTCTGAAAACCCTGATACGAACGCTTGGGCTAAGTTTGAAAGTAATAGTATTACAATTGATGTATTTAATGATTTATTTTTAAAAGAGGCTAAAGCAAAAGGGTTCGATATCAAAGGAAGAGATATTATAAAACTTTTAAAAGGAAGTATTAGAAAAAATATGGTGAGCTTTCTTAGAGAGCTTAAGTCTGATTTCAAGTTAGGTTGTATTACTAACAATGTTAAATCTTCTTCAGAGGAAAATAATGATAACGAAACAAAAGAGGCAATGTCTTTATTTGATCATGTAATAGAATCCTCCATTGTAGGTATAAGAAAACCTAATCCTGAAATTTATATGATGTCATGCGATGCATTAAAGGTAAGCCCAGATCAGTGTATATATTTAGATGATTTAGGCATTAATCTAAAACCTGCAAGAGAATTAGGGATGACGACTATAAAAGTTATTCACCCTGAAGATGCTATTCAAGAAGTAAGAAATCTTTTAAAATAGAACTACCTTATGGCAGAAGAAAACAAATACAATCCTAATCTAAGGCTTGGTATCAGGCTAAAAACCCTTATCCTTCTGAGGTCTGTGGCTGTTATTGGACAACTATTAACTTGTTTAGTAGTTGGCAACATTTTACTTTTTAAATTACCATATCTTGAAGTTTATATGACCATAGGCGCTTTAGCCTTATCTAATATAATTTTATTCCTTTTATATTCTTGGAATAAAAGATTGAGTGAAACAACAACTACTTTTGTCATAGGTGGTGATATAATTCAGTTAGCTCTTTTGGTCTTTTTTACTGGTGGCTTGTCAAATCCATTTGTTATGCTTTTCATAGTTCCAATAGCGATTTCTATCGATAATCTTCCAATTAGATCCTCTTTTATCTTAATTATATTAACACTTTTATCTGTAACATTGATTGGTCTTTATAATTATCCATTAATCCAAAGTGATCTTTCTTATCTAGCAAACCCTCCTATAATAACAATTGGAATCTGGTTTTCATTGTTGGTGACTATTTTGTTTTTATCTCTTTATGTTGGAAGGTTGGCTAATGAGTCTAGAGAAGTATCTAGGGCTCTTAAGGTTACAGAGGAATTATTATCTAATGAACAAAATTTATCTTCTTTAGATGGATTAGCTGCAGCTGCAGCTCACCAACTAGGCACACCACTAGGCTCTATAAATCTAATTGCGAGTGAATTATTAGATAATGAGTCATTAAGTACTCAAGGAAAAGAAGATTTACAAACTCTTACCGAAGAGATCCAAAGATGTAAAAACATTCTTGGATCTCTTGGAGAAAAATCATCAATTGACGATGATATTGTTAATAAGATTGAACTTCATGCTCTATTGGAAGAATTGAGTGAATTAGTAAAAGTTAAAGGCATAAAAACTAATATTATTTTTGATTCAAATGACCAGGATTTAGCAAGTTTTATGATAGAAAGGCGTTCGGAACTACTGCTAGGCTTATCAAATATTATCGAAAATGCAGGTGAATTTGCGAAAGAAAATGTATTTATGAGAATTACTAAAATTGAAAATAATATTCAATTACTAATAGAAGATGACGGAAATGGTTTTTCTACTGAAATTATGCACAGACTTGGCGATCCTTATGTTACTAGCAGACATAAAGATGCCAGTCTTAAGGAAGGGCTAGGTCTTGGCTTTTTTATTTCTAAAACTTTATTTGAAAGATTGGGTATTAAGATGGAAATATATAATAAAAATAAGCCAGAAAGTGGAGCTGTAGTATCTATTTTAATTCCTAAACAAGGATGGGTATAATTTATGGATAATGAATTTGAAAATCAAAAATTACTAATTGTTGATGATGATCGGGTATGGTTGAATCAACTTTCAAGAGCTATGTCAAGAAGGGGGCTGATTGTATTTGAAGCCCAATCTGTCAAGGATGGTCTAGATATACTAAAAAAAGAGAAATTTGATTATGGAGTTATCGACCTCAGACTAGATGATGGTGATGGATTAGAAATCATTACAGAGTTAAATAGATTAAATCCAAAATCAAAATCTATAATTCTTACTGGATTTGGCAATATTGCTAATGCGGTTTCAGCAATTAAACTTGGAGCTGTTGATTATTTATCTAAACCAGCAAATATTGAAGATATTATATCTTCTCTTTTGGTTAGCAAGGATGNAAAAGCACCCCCTCCTGATGAGCCTATGAGCGCTAATAGAGTTAGATGGGAACATATCCAAAGAGTTTATGAATTATGTAACAAAAATGTTTCTGAAACTGCGCGTCGTTTAAAAATGCATAGAAGAACACTTCAAAGAATATTATCTAAAAGAGCACCAAAGTAATTAATTAAGATTAGATAAAAAAAGNTCTAAAGCTGCAGATGAAAAATNAANCATATTTTCAAATCGATTATCTGAATTAGTATTGATATGNGAAGAAATATTTTTCTTTCCAGATATAGCAAAACATGAATANCCTGCTGGATCACCATATCCATTTCCAGATGGNCCTGCTGCTCCTGTTTCAGTAATACACCAATCTGTTGAATACATTTCTACCCCTTTTTCNCCAAGTAATAATGCAAAAGGCTCACTACTAGATCTTATATTTTTCTCTTTCAGATCTCTTAACCTTAACCCTGTAACTCCTCTAATTGATTTCGCTGTATAGACAACTTGTCCACCTATGTAATAGGCTGACGCTCCAGGTTGTGCCAATAAAGAACTTGAAATTAAGCCTCCTGAAGATGACTCAATCACTGATACCGTCTCTTCTCTTTCAGTAAGTTTAACTGATACTTTTTTGGCAATTTCTAATAATTCTTCCATTTAATTTTTCCTAGTAAATCTTGTTCCTTTTTCTGGTGGATTTTCCGGTGGACCTGCAAAGCATTGTGCAATAGACATCCACTCATTAGCTATTTTTCCTGAAACCTTTAATGATGTATCATTAATGTTTCTCACCTGAGTAACTACTTGACTAAATTCAGTAGCAGAACCTGATATCATATCTTCTTCGTTATCTTCATTCCATTCCCATAATTCATTTGATGGCGATAATAAAGATAATTTTGGCATTTTTTCAGGTATTGATAGATTTCTATTAATATAGGTCCATCCAAAAGTATTAACCCCGATAACAACTATATTTTTAATTCTATCCGTATCAATTCTTTCAAAACCTAATTGATCAAAAATCTCTTGCCCGTGAGCCCATGTCTCCATATGCCTTGCTGTTATACTCGATCGTACACTCATATCTGGGCCCGCCCATTTTACTCTTTTTTTAGGATCAGATTTAGCAAATTCATTAGAAATTTTTTCATATGTTTCTTTCCATAGGTTAAGAAGATCTAATCCCTCGGTATTATCTGATAAAATTTTCTCATACTCTCTTGCAGAATTTCCAGATTTTACGGCCTCCATAAAATTTTGCATAAATTCTTTAAATTCATTTTCATTTTTTAAGGATAAAAGGGCAGCAATATTCCATACATGTAGATGATAAAGCACATCGTTTATTGTCCAAGATTTAAATTGTGTCTTTAATTTGAATGAATTTTTATCAGCATTGATTAATAACTTATATAATGCATCACTTTCTTCTTTGAAATGTATTGCTTGTTCTAACATTTTTTTTTCATCAACTTGATAGCCATACAAATAGTAAAGGAACCCATATTAGTGATGTTGTTATAAACCCTTTTATAGCTTGGTAAATAATCCACAGCCAAAAATATCTTTTACAAAAATCTCTGATAGTTGCTATCATTTTATAACCATTCTGGAACTGGAAGATTATTTTCTTTTAAAAAGTCAATATTAAACATTTTACCTTTATATCTATCCGCTAGATCACACAGGATAGTTACTATTGTGCTACCTTTTTCTAGATCTTTTGCCAATCGTTTTGCTCCAGCTATATTTATACCGGATGATAAACCTAAAAATAATCCTTCCTTTTCTATTAATGTAAATACAATATCTAATGCTTCAGCATCATCAATTAAGTAAGGAAAATCAATGATACTTCCTTCAACATTTTTTGTAACACGGCCTTGACCTATTCCTTCAGTTATTGAACTACCTTCAGCTTTAAGTTCTCCATTTTTAAAATAATTATACATGCTNGCGCCATATGGATCTGCTAAACCGATAGCAATTTCNGCATTCTTAGATTTAAGGTACTGACTTATTCCAGATAGTGTTCCTCCAGTACCTATGGCACATANAAATCCATCGATATTTCCATCAGTTTGATNCCATATCTCTGGACCAGTTGTTTTAATATGGGCTTCTTTATTTGCTACATTATCAAATTGATTTGCCCAATAAGCTCCATTTTTAAGTTTTTTATCTAAATCCTTCGCTAATCTGCCTGAGTATTTAATATAATTATTTTCATCTGTGTAAGGGACAGCTGGAACTTCAATTAATTCAGCTCCAGTAAATCGAATTGCATCTTTTTTTTCTTGCGTTTGTGTTTCNGGAATAACTATTACTGTTTTATAACCAAGGGAATTACCAATTATCGANAATCCTATACCAGTATTACCTGCNGTTCCNTCTACTATCGTTCCCCCNTTTTTTAAGAGCCCTTTCTTTTCTGCATCTTTAATTATATAAAGNGCAGCTCTGTCCTTAATAGATTGTCCAGGATTGAGAAACTCAGCTTTACCAAAAATTTCACAACCAGTTTCTTCAGAGGGTCCTTTTAGCCTTATTAATGGGGTATCTCCAACCAAATCCTCAATATCTCTAATGCTTTTCATATTTCTTTAATAATCTTTCTAGCTATATTTCTTTGTTGAATTTGGGAAGTTCCTTCAAATAGTCTAAACAATCTTGTATCTCTATAAAATCTTGTAATAACATTNTCCTCTAAATAACCTGCTCCACCCATAATCTGCAATGATCGATCTGCAACNTTAGAAACCATTTCAGATGCAAAATATTTTGCTGATGATATTTCGGTTTCAGGAATAATACCATCATCAAACTTATCTGCTGCATTAAGAGTTAGTGCTTCGGCAGCTAACATTTCTGAATAACTATCAGAAATTAGATTTTGTATAGAAGGCATTTGAGAAATTTGCTGATTAAATTGAATTCTATTATTTGCAAATAAAATAGATTCTTTAATAAGTCTTTTAGCTTGTCCAACACAAGTNCCTGCTACATGTAATCGGGCATGATTAATGCCTCTAAGAGCAGGTTTAAGCCCTCCGCCTTCCTTTTCTCCAAGTAATGCATCCTTATTTACTCTACAGTTTTGAAAATATACTTCAGGCGATGACGAACCTTTTTGCCCCAGCATTTTTGGTGTTTCGCCTATTTCTATTCCACTTAAATTTGAATCTACAAGAAANGAAGAAATTGCTTCAGAACCTTCACTATTGGGATTAGTTTTTGCCATTACAAGAAAAACATCTGCATAAGGAGCATTAGTTATATATTTTTTTGTTCCGTTAATAATATAATCATCTCCATCTTTTATTGCTGAGGTTTCAAGCGATAAAGCATCGCTTCCCGCATTAGGCTCTGTTAGAGCAAATGATCCAACTGCTTTTCCAGATGCCATAAGGGGTAAATATTTTTCCTTTTGTTTATCTGTTCCAAAATCAAGTAAAGCCTGTGAGCAAAGACCAATTGTTGTGGAAAAACGAGATCTGTATACTGCTGAGGCTCTTGTGAATTCGAATGTGAGTAAAATTTGTTCCTTCATACTAAGACCTAGACCGCCATAATTTTTTGGAATAGAAATACCAAAAAGATCATTTTCTATTATCTTTTTCATGATTGAATCTGATACTTCTCCATCATTTTCTAATTGTTCTTCATTAGGAATGAGAATGTCATCAGTTAAAGTCTTAATTTTATTTAGATAATCTTCAAATNTCATAATTTTTTATAAAATAATAATATCAAATATACACTTAAAATATTATCTAATATGACTAGTTTTATCTTTAAATTTACTTTATTTAATTGTTAAACTTTTACTTCAATTATTTAAAAAGATTATGCCCATATATAAATATATATTAATAGCTTTTATTTTAGTCTTATCTCAAGACTATGCAGTATCTCAGGATAATCAAACAGAAGAAATTGAGGAAGTCATTGTCATTGGTTCAAGACTGTCTGATAAAAATATAAATAATTTATTACCAGTGACATATATCGACTCGGAAACAATTGATCTTTTAGGAATTGATTCTGGTGATGAATTGCTTAGAAGCATAATTCAGCAAGGTACGAATAAGTTTAATGATGCAGGAAATGCTATAGCCGGAGTAAATAGTGCAAGAGGTGATATTGGCGCATATAACTTGAGAAATTTAGGAACCGGTAATACATTGGTATTATTAAATGGAAGAAGACTAATTAATTCTCCAGGTTTTCAATCAGAGTCTGTTGGCGGAAGTTTTATCCCTGTTAATTCAGTTAACACAAATACTCTTCCAATTGGAGGCATTGAAAGACTTGAAATTTTAAGGGATGGGGCATCTGCGATATATGGAGCTGATGCTGTTGCTGGAGTAGTAAATACCGTTCTCGATAGAAAATATGATGGTTTATCTGTAGGCGCAAAGTATTCAGAATTTGAAAATTTTTCGAGATCTGATCATAGGTTCATATTTAAATATGGTTCTGAAATAAATGGTGGAAAAGGTCACTTCTCTCTTTTTTATAGTCTATATGACAGAGACCCCATAAGAGCTAGTGAAGATGAAAGAATGGGTATTTCAGATTGGCGAGATTTTTCAGAAATTTCCGGTACGAAATGGGATACCACAAGATTTCGAAGAGATTCTACAAACTCACCTTATGGTCAGTTTGATGTGATACCAGGAGTAAGTAATTTTGAATTTTATAAACTTCATGGTTTAACGGATAGCGCAGGTGAATTTGAAATTTTCCCAACAGGCGATTCAAAATGTAAGGTAAAACTTAATGATGATGCGTGCATAGCGCCCGATACAACAACAAAAAGATATAATATGAATTCAGAAAGATGGATTTATTCTAAACTTAAAAGAGACAATCTTTTTATATCATTTGATTATGACTTAAATGAAGATTTAAGTTTCTTTTCAGACTTTCTTTATTATAAATCTGACACAACTCAGAATAACACTCCATCGGCAGCTTTTTCTACATCTAGATTAATTGTACCAGCTAATAACTATTGGAATCCATTTGGTCCCATTACTTTTCCTGATGGCACTAACAATCCAAATCGTATTGTATATGATATTTCTGGTCAGGATATTTCTCAGAGCATACCTGATGAAGGTTTACCTATACTTATTGATTGGTACAGGTATGTTGATATAGGGCCAAGAGTAGTAAATGTTGAAAAGGATACATATCGAATTCTTTTTGGGTTTAAGGGTGAATTTAGAAACTGGAATTGGGAAACTGCTGTATTCACTTCAAAAGCAAATACAGATGATATTACTTCAAATAGGTTATCAAATACACTAGTTGAAGAGGCATTGGCATTATCTAATGCAAACGCTTATAACCCATTCAATGGTGGCGGCAATTATCTTAATTATATTGCAAAGGGAAAAGATGGAACTCCAAGTAGAGATTCTGCAATAGATAACGCAATTATCGATGTTTATAGAAAAGGGGAAAGAGAACTTAATAGTATTGATTTTAAAATAATTAATAATTCTATTTTTTCTTTAAGATCAGGACAGGTTTCTTTTGCAGGTGGCATAGAATTTAGATCCGATAAATTTGAGGATGATAGAGACCCAAGATTAGATGGTACTGTAAAATACATAGATAAGGATGGCGACACATTTCCTTTTGTCAGCGATGTAATGAATTCTAGTCCAACACCAGATAATTCAGGGAAAAGGGATGTATTTTCTGTCTATGCAGAATTTTTAGTGCCTCTTGTTTCTGAGGATATGAATATTTCTTTGATAAGGTCCCTAAATTTACAAATTGCGGGTAGATATGAAGATTTCTCAGATGTAGGGTCAAAATCAGTACCAAAAATTGCTATTGGATGGGAGGTCACAAAGGATTTATTTATACGAGGTAGTTTATCAGAGGGTTTTAGAGTTCCTAATTTAATACAGATAAATGAGAGTATTGTATCAAGACAACTATCTAGAGATGATGCATATTTATGTCTTCAACAAATAAGATCCCAAGGTCAAATTGATGATTGTGATTACTCTATTCAAAGAGTAGCTCAAGGTAGTAAAAAACTTAAACCTGAGAATTCAACAAATACTTCAATAGGATTAATATATAAACCTAGTTTTATAAAAAATCTTAATTTTTCCCTTGATTGGTGGGAGATTGAAAAAGAGGATACCATAGGATTATTTGGTGAAAATAATCTAATATTGTCTGATCTAATATTACGATTGAATAGTAATGATATTAATAATTGTTCAAATGTGAGATTTAATGAAAATGTTATCAGAGAAAATATTGATCCATCTGAAGCAGAGACTTTCTTAAGCGTAGGTTTGTGTCCAGTTGGAGCGATCACTAGAGTTGAGGATTTCTATCGAAATTTAGATACTAGAATTATAAGTGGTTTTGATTTGGGTGTTGATTATAATTTTTCATCCAGATTTGGTTTTTTTAATATTTCTGTTAATGCTACTAAGATTGACAAATTTATACAAAAAGCTGGCCCAGATGTGTCAGAATTATTAGATGCACAAAAGCAAGGAATTATTCCTTCAGAATTTTCAATTCAAGGCTTTTCCGACTTATTGAATAAAGATGGATCACCTGAAATTCAAGCAAATTTGAAACTTCTATGGCAATTGGATAGTTGGGGTGCCGGATTATTTGTAAAACATACTGGGGATTTTGTTCAAACTCGAGTTAGAGCCAAAGACGGCGAGTACTGGAAAATTGATGAGTATAATAAAGTCAGTGGATATTTAGATTATACGATTAACAAAAACTCAAAGCAGACAAGATTGAGATTTGGAATTAATAATATTTTTGATGAAAGAGCACCTCTATCATCTGACATATTTGGTTATTATTTTGATTTGCATGATAATTTAGGTAGGTACTATTATTTTGATATAAAATATAACTTTTAGAGATGAAGAAAATTAAATATCATCCAACATCAAAATATGCAGTCAGAGTTTTAACTGTTTTAATTATCTTATTTTTTAATTCTTTAAATGCGAATCCATCAAATTGCGAAACAGAAGTATTTAAAATTGATCAGAAATTTTTATCATCAAATTTTTCAAGATGTGAAATTTTAGATGAAAACGCAATTAGATTATATTTAAGTCCTGAAGATAAATTTGTTAATAATCCAAGTCCATGGTTTGCCTTTAGAAAGTCAGCCCACCAAGAAGAAATTTATGTAGAATTATTTTATGAAAAATTTGAGCATAGATACCACCCTAAAGTAAGTTATGACCTTATCAATTGGAAAAAAATTGATAGAGATATGATTAAAATACAAAATAAAGGAAAAAAAGTTACTCTTACTTTCAAGGCTAATAATAAGGAATCCTTTATTTCTGCCCAAGAGATATTATCATCTGTTTGGTATGAAGACTGGTATGGCAATTTAAGCTATTTTAAGAATGTGACAATTTCTGAATTAGGTAGGACTTCAGAAGGTCGTCCAATTAGTAAAATCTTAATAGGAAACAATCTAAAAAATCCTTATATTTTTCTACTTGGAAGACAGCATCCGCCAGAAGTTACTGGTGCTTTTGCATTAAAATCTTTTATTGAAGGGATATTAAATCATAATGATTTAACAAAAGAATTTTTAAGTAATTTNAATATTATAAGCTATCCATTAGTGAATCCCGATGGTGTTGATTTAGGTCATTGGAGGCACAATCTGAGCGAAAAAGACTTAAATAGAGATTGGGGGTTTTTTTCACAAATAGAAACTTCAATCATCTATGAGGATATAAAAAAAATTTTGAAAGAACATGAAATTGTTCTTATGATTGATTTTCACTCTACATTTGAAAATATTTTTTATATTCAGGATCAATTAGAGACTGCAGGATATAATTTTGCTCAAGCTTGGCTTTTAAAAAATTCATCAAATAAAAATAATTATACATTCACAATCAAACCTACAAAAAGCACGAATAACGGAGTAGCAAAAAATTATTTTTATTCTTCATATGATATACCAGCAATTACATTTGAGGTTGGTGATAATACTGATAGAAGAGCTATAATCAACTCTTCAGAAAACTTTGCTAACTCAATGATGCGCNTACTTTTAGAGAATAATTAAGATACTTGATTTAGTAATTTTTACTACCATATATACATATTAAATTAGGTCTCTCAATGCAAAATGTAGCAATAATTGGAACAACTGGTTCTATTGGAAAAGCTTTCTTAGAATATTATCTATCTGATGATAATACTAATAAAGTTTATTCCATTTCTAGATCTAGAAATGGCATTGAAGATAAAAAAATAGTTGATTTAAATTTAAATTTTACTAATGAAAATGACTTTGACACACTTTCATCCACTATTCCTAAAGATAGTTTAGATAGNGTTATTATTGCCTCAGGAGTTCTTCATGATGGTGATCTTCAACCCGAAAAAGCAATATCATCCTTAGACTTAGACAACTTTCAAAAAGTTTTTAATGTTAATACTTTTGCGCCAGCTTTACTTCTCAAGGTTTTTTTTCCTCTAATCAAAAGAAATTCTGATGCTTTAATTGGTGTTTTATCAGCAAGAGTAGGAAGTATTTCTGATAATAGAATCGGAGGTTGGTATGCCTATAGAGCGTCAAAGGCAGCTCTTAATATGATAATCAAGACAGCAGCAATTGAATTGGAAAGAAGAGACAAGACTGCAAAAATAATAGGNCTTCACCCTGGAACTGTTGATACAAATTTATCAAAACCTTTTCAAGGAGGAACCCCANAAGAAAAAATTTTTACACCAGAACAATCCATAGATTATCTTACAAAAGTTATAGATAGNTCAACCCCTCAAGACACAGGTAAGGTTTTTGATTGGCAGGGTAAGGAAATTATTTCATGACAAAGAAGATTATTCACATATTTAAGAATGACCTTCGCTTGTCTGATAATCCAGCATTTGCTGAAGCATCTAAGTCTGGTCATATTATTCCTATATATATAGTTGATGAGTCTGATTTAAATCATGACTCTGCCCAAAACTGGTGGCTACAAAAATCTTTAGAAAAATTAAAAAAATCTCTAGATGATAACCTTTATTTTTTTAGGGGTGATTATAAAGAAATTATTACTTCAATTATTTCAGAAAATGATGTTCAAGCTGTTTATTGGAATAGATCATATGATCCATATTCAATTCAAAGAGATAAAAACCTAAAATCATATCTAGTAGAAAAAGGTATTGAAGTTAAAACATTTAATTCATTACTTTTATGGGAACCTTGGCAAGTTTCAAAGCCAGATGGATCTCCATATAGAGTATTTTCTCCATTTTATAGAAAGGGTTGTTTGAATCAGGAGGAGCCAAGATTTCCATTGCCCCAACCAAATAAAATTAATTATTTTAAAATTAAAGGTTCAATGGATATTAAATCCCTTAACCTTTTAACTGGTTTTAAATGGTATGATAAACTTAATGAACATTGGGATATTGGAGAAAAAGCTGCGCAAAAAAAACTATCTGTATTTCTTGAAGATGGTATCGATAACTATAAAGATGGAAGAAATTTTCCTTCTAAAAAAAATGTTTCTAGGCTTTCACCTCATATTAGGTTTGGAGAGATATCCCCTAATCAGATCTGGTATGCCGCCAGGTCATTAAAGGAAGATAGAAATATAGATCATTTTTGTAGTGAACTAGGATGGAGAGAGTTTTCTTATTATTTACTTTATCATTTTCCGTTTATAGAAAAAGAGAACCTTAATAAGAAATTTGATAATTTTCCTTGGACAAATAATTTGGAATATTTGAAGGCTTGGCAGAAAGGTTTAACAGGATATCCAATTATTGACGCAGGTATGAGAGAGTTGTGGGAGACAGGTTATATGCATAATAGGGTAAGGATGATTGTAGGATCTTTCTTAGTTAAAAATCTATTAATTCATTGGCATTATGGACATGCCTGGTTTAACAACTGTCTCGTTGATGCAGATAAAGCTAATAATACTGCTGGTTGGCAGTGGATTGCAGGTAGCGGTGCCGATGCTGCACCATATTTTCGAATCTTTAACCCTATTACCCAAGGACAAAATTTTGATGAGGAGGGAATATATACCAAAAAATGGGTTCCAGAATTGTCAAAAATACCAAATAAATATCTTTTTAACCCATGGGAGGCTTCCCCAGATATTTTGAATGCGGCTAATTTAGAATTAGGAAAAGATTACCCTTTACCAATTGTTGATATCAAAGAATCTAGAAATATTGCTTTGCAAGCTTTTGAAACAATAAAAAATAAATCATGAAGAAAGAACTTTTGATTATTTTAGGAAATCAATTATTTCCTATCAACAAGTTGAAATCGACAGGTTGTAATAATATTTTTATGGCTGAAGATATTGGTTTATGTACATATGTTAAACATCATAAGCAGAAAATTGCTTTTTTTCTGACAGCCATGCGGGATTACAGAGATGAGTTATCAGCAAATCAATACAATGTTTACTATGAAGAAATTGATAGCAAGTACCAAAAATTATCGTACATAGAAAAACTAGATAAAGTAATTAATCAACAAGATATTAACGAAGTTAAGTTTTACGAAATTGCAGATAAATTATTTCGAAATGAACTAATAAATTATTTAGAGAAAAATAAAATCAAATATTCGATCTTAAAAAGTCCAATGTTTTTAATAAATCATGAAGATTATGATGATGTAATTTCTAAAAAAAGATTATTCATGGCGTCATTTTATCAAAAAATGAGAAGAAAATTTAATATTCTTATTGATACTGAAGGTAAGCCAATAGGAGGAAAATGGTCATTTGATGAAGAGAATAGAAAGAAATTACCAAAGGATATTGAAATTATTGATCTACCAAAAGTAGCTGTTTCTGACAATGCTGAACACATTCAAGAATTAGTTAATAATCTCTTTGATAGTCACCCTGGTAAATTACAAACAATATGGCTTCCCACCAATAGAAAAGAAGCACAAAAATGGTTCAAAAATTTTTTGAAACTAAGATTTTCAAAATTTGGAGATTATGAAGATGCTATAGACGCAGATAGGATTTTTTTATTTCACTCAGTACTAAGTCCTTTAATGAATATTGGTCTTTTAATGCCTGGAGAAATTATAAATGAGGCTATTGAATATGCAGAAACTAAATCTATACCGTTAAATTCTCTTGAGGGTTTTGTTAGGCAAATTCTAGGTTGGAGAGAGTTCATAAAAGTTGTCTATGAATTGAAGAGTGATGAACAGGAGGAAACAAATTTTTTTTCTAACGAGAGAAAGCTTAAATCCTCTTGGTATGATGGTTCAACTGGTATCATCCCATTAGATAAAGCAATTAGTGATTGTATAAGTTATGGATACACTCATCACATCAATAGACTAATGATAATTTCCAATATAATGAATTTATGCAGAGTAAATCCTACTCAGATATATAACTGGTTTATGGAAATGTCAGTTGATTCATCTGATTGGGTAATGGGTCCTAATGTCTATGGTATGAGCACATTCTCAGATGGAGGTTTGATGTCCACAAAGCCGTATATTTGCGGATCAAATTACATACTAAAAATGAGTAATTTCAAGAAAGGCGATTGGTGTGATACATTAGATGGTCTGTACTGGAAATTTATTGATGATCATAAACAGTTCTTTGGTTCTAATCCGAGATTATCATTAGTAGTAAGATCATTAGATAAAATAAAACCAGAAAGAAAAGATAAAATATATAAATCGGCTAATCAGTTTATTGAGCAAAATACAACCTTATGAGAAAGCCCCTGCCCAATAAGACTTGTCCAGTTTGCAATCTTTCTTTTGATTGGAGAAAAAAGTGGAAAAAGAACTGGGATGAGGTACGCTATTGTTCACAGGCGTGTAGAAATAAAAGATATAAACTAAGAAAAGGGATTAAAGTTGCTGAATAATATATTTCACTTTGAAAATACTTATATGAATTTGCCTTCTGAATTTCATTCATATGTGAAACCCAAAAAAGTAATTTCACCGAAATTAGCAATTTTTAATGATGATTTATGTAAAGAATTAGGTTTCGATTTTTCATCACTTAGTCCTGAGGATATATCACATTTACTTTGTGGAAACACAATTCCAGATGGATCCTCACTTATTGCACAAGCTTATGCCGGTCACCAATTTGGACATTTTACAATGTTGGGCGATGGAAGAGCGATTTTATTAGGGGAACATGTATTAGGCGACAAAAGATTTGATATTCAATTTAAGGGTTCAGGTCCAACACCTTACTCTCGAAGTGGTGATGGATTAGCTGCAATTGGACCAATGATGAGAGAATATATAATTAGTGAGGCAATGCACTATCTTAATATTCCTACATGTAGAAGTCTTGCGGTAGTTGAAACTGGCGAAGATATTATAAGAGAACAAAAATATCCAGGCGCAATATTAACTAGAATTTCGAAATCACACATTCGTATTGGAACATTTCAGTTTGCGGTAATTCAAGAAGATAAAAGCTTAGTGAATAAACTTTTTAACTACACACTAGAAAGACATTTTCCAAATCTTTTAGAATCTAAAAGTAAAGC
>PBXC01000021.1 GCA_002728335.1 Rhodobiaceae bacterium | reverse complement strand
TTCCTCTTTATTTTCTTTGATTATTCCTCCCTGAGACTCAATAGACTCATAAAGAGGCGGAACTTCAATTGCTTTACCAAGTGGATTTACTGTCCAAACAAAATAACATTTAGAGCACTTAACTTTTCTATTTTTTGTTCCAAATTTATCCTTACTTACAGAAAAACTTGTATTGCATGCTGGACATTGAATAATCATAATTTCTTTATACTTTAGAGAGCATTATCTATTAATTATATAAGCTTCTCCCTTAGGCCCATCTGATAACAGAACTAAAGATCCATTTGTAGACAATTTTATGCTCCTAATTCTACCTTTAATTTCATCAAAAATAATTTCTTCTTCTATAGTGTTATCATGAAGAGAGATCTTTCTTACTTCACCAGGAACAAGTGAACTTACAATTAGACCATTGGTCAATTCAGGAAACATTTCACCATCATAAAAAATCATATCTGAAGGAGCAATTGAAGGAACCCAATATTTTAAAGGTTGTTCCATACCTTTTTTTTCTGTGAATGGTGAAATAATACTTCCATTATAATCTATACCGTATGTAATTGCTGGCCAGCCATAGTTCTTGCCCACATTTATAAGATTAAGTTCATCACCGCCTCGTGGACCATGCTCATTAGAATATAATACCTCATTTTTTGAGTCGTAGGCTATTCCTTGCTGATTCCTATGACCATATGAAAAAATTTCTGGTAAAGCATCTGGAGTATNAATATATGGATTATCTTCTGGAATAGAGCCATCAATATTTATACGAATAATTTTGCCAAAATGATTATCGAGATTCTGTGCATCTTCGCGATAATTAAACCCATCTCCAGATGTTATTATTAAAGAATTATCATTTAAAAAAACTAAACGAGCGCCGTAATGATTTGAAGATCTTCTATAAGGCAATGCCTCAAAAATAGTTTTTTTATTAATAAGCTGATTATTAACTAACTCTGCGCTGACTACTTTAAGTGTATTTTCATTTTTTGTTCCATACGAAAAAGAGATAAACAAAATATTATTTTTTTCGAATTCAGGGTGGAGAATAATATCTGATAAACCTCCTTGACCTCTGAATAAAACCTTTGGAACNCCANTAATATCAATAACATCTCTTGTTTTAATGTTTATTTGTTTTATTTTACCGGAAAGCTCAGTAACCAATATATNGCCATTAGGTAAGGTTGCAGANCTCCAGGGGTGATTAAATTCATATTNAATCTTCTCNACATCATATTTTAAATCACTTGCAAACAANGAGCTTGTAATAGCTAAAANAANTAGGANAGNAAATATTAATATTTTATTTCTAGAATTTACTTTGTGTTTAATTTTCATTTTCAAATACCCTATTTAAAAGTAGTCCATATATATATCCGCCCAAAAAGCCAGATANACAAAAAAGAAAAAAGCCAAGAAAAGATCTCATTCCGGCGATTAAAGCAGCCCCTGTAAAAACTAATGTTGTCAATTTTAACATAACAAAAACGCTAATAAATCCTGCAATTGAATANGATAGAGTGCGCTTAATTGGGAGAAAATATCTCAAAATCGAAGTTATTAAAAANGCTAANAAAAATGTAATTAAAATTATAATTAAAAATAATAAACCGTTTGAAATATCTTTTAGAAGTAATTCAAAGAACATTATGACAGAAATATCAAAGCCTTGAGACATCAGCCAAANTAAGTTTGTAGTTAAATTAATCAAGATTATAAGCGAAGCTGTAAAGAGAGAAGATATAAGATAGAAAAAAGGTACATATAGAAATATCATTTAATTTTTTTCCTTTGAATAAGCCAGATTCCGCTCAAAATTAACNCCATCCCAATAATAATAGCAAAATTTAAGGATTCATCTAACAAATAAATCCCTAATATTAATGCCCATACTGGTATGAGATAATTGACCATTGACATAAATATAGGTCCCTCAAGATCAACAATCTTAAACCATACAAATGTTGCAATTCCTGTAGAAAGAATTCCCAAAATAAATATCAAAGAAATTGTTTTAAAATCAAGTGAGAACAAATTTGGAAATGGCTCAAAAAGAATTGCAATAANTAAACCTATTAAAGATGCGCTTAATANCGAGCCAATAGCTCTATCAGTTGGCGGTATGTGAGAAANCTTTTTTGTTAATACAGTTGCCAAAGCGTATGATGAAGTTCCCAGTAAAACTGCTATTTGCCCGAACATAAACATAGAATTTAAATCAACAATATCTGAATTATTTAGACCTATTAACAAAATAAGACCTAAGAAACCGATTAAAATACCAAATATTTTTAAAGTCGTGATCTCTTCATCCTTTAGAAGAAAATAAGAAAGTATCAATGTTAATATTGGGTTAATGCCCATTAGTATCGCTGTAAGAGAAGACGGAATATATTGCTGACCCCAAGCAATAATACTAAAAGGGAAATTAAATCCCAAAAATCCAATTATAAAACTCCAAAACCAAAACTCTTTANTAAAGNTAAGAGATCTTTTTTGTAAAAATAACCATATTAATAAAACCAATGAACCAAGGGCTATTCGACAAAACATGATCCACAAGGGTCCAACAGAAAAAAGAATAANCTTAATGATTGCAAAACCTGATCCCCAAACAATACCTAAAAATAATAGTAATGATAGCGGGAGTAATTTTTTTTTCATTTCAACAATACAAAATTATTAGCAAAAGATTTTAAGAAAAGATTAAATGGCTTTAAAAAAGATCTTTGAATATATTCTTAAAAAAGCAATACTACTTCATAATGCAATTTAAGACACTTTTAATTATNATTATTTTATTAATTATTTTTCTATTTTTTTTACTATTTAATGATTTTAATTTTTTATCTGGCCAAAATCTTGAGCAAGCTAAAGACANCTCTAGTGCCGATGTAATAGTGGTTTTAACTGGGAGCTCAGATCGAATAAAAAAAGGATTTGAATTGTTGGAACATAATTATTCTAAAAGAATGTTTATCTCTGGAGTAAATCCTATTGTGCGAAAGAATGATTTAAAAAAAATCATCGATCTCGAAAATTCAATTGAAAAAAATAATTTATTNACTTGCTGTGTCTTTTTAGGAAAAGATGCAAANAATACAAAAACTAATGCTCTAGAAGNAATAGAATGGATGAAAAAAAATAAACTAATATCTGCAATACTTGTTACTTCTGATTTTCATATACCTAGAAGTATTTTAGAATTTCAAAATAATTCCAATCATATTAAAATTACTCCATGGCCGGTCAAAACTGAAAATAATAATTCGATAACTTTTTTTAAAGAATTTTTAAGATTTAGTTTCGTTCGCATTAAATACTTAATTATNTGAGGTGCAATTATAAAAAAATTATTATCATATATGTCGGTATCAATATTTTTTACTATCACAGCTATAATAGCTATTGCTGGACTTCCCCTATTGCTTTTTCCAAGGAAATATACAGCCCTTTTAATTCACTCGTGGTCTAAATTGATGCTCTTTTTATTTAAAAAATATGATGGATTGGATTGGGTAATTGCCGGAGAAGGAAATATTCCTGAGGCACCATTTATTGTAGCTTCAAAGCATCAATCAGTATGGGATACAATTTTCTTTACTGCCTATTTCAGTGATGCGGCTATGGTATTGAAAAAAATATTAATTTATTTACCTGCCTACGGATGGCATGCAGTTAAAGCTAAAATGATTTGGGTCGATAGAAAGGCTAAAGGTAAAGCATTAAAACATTTGTTAAAAATGGCAAAAGATTGCTCTAACAGTAAAAGGCCGATTGTTATTTTTCCTGAAGGAACAAGAGTGGCCGCAGGTGAAAAAGGAGATTACAAATCTGGATGTTTCGCTTTATATAAATATCTTGATATTCCATGTATTCCTGTGGCATTAAATTCTGGATTGTTTTGGCAAACAAAAGGATTTGATAGAAAAAGAGGAACTATAAAAGTAAAATTTCTAAAACCTATAGAACCTGGGCTTTCAAAAAGTGATTTTCAAACTGTGTTAGAAAATAGCATAGAAATCGCTACTAATGATCTTTTAAGGAATGAAAATAATGAAGAAAAATAGAAGNCTATNCAGNTTTATTAAATTGCCCATTTATTCTCTTTTTTTTGNTTTTATTGCCTGGTCAGCATATTGGTTTTTAGGAACCATATATATTGAGAATAAAGTGTTAGAAAATAATAATCTAAAATATNAAAAATCCTCAATCTCTGGTTATCCAGTATTCTTCGATATAAATCTTAAAAAATTAGAATATAATTTCTCTAAAAANNTATCTTTTGAAGAGNTTAATTTAAAAACATTTGCATGGCGTTTTGATCAAATNAGAACATTTATCAATGAACAAATTTCTATTCAAATTTCAAATTCAATAGCTATTAAAGCCTTACCATCAAATCTAATTATTGATTTNTATAATTACGATAATAATTCCAAAAAGTTTGAAATTTTAGGGAATAATATAATTTTGTCAGAAAATTACAGTAATAAATCATTCTCAGTTGATGGTATTTCAGGAACCGTTATTCAGAAAGAAATCTACAATATTAATATTTTAACAAGCAAGGATAGTTCATCATTAAAAATTCAGGGCTATATTGACACTAAAAATGAATATTTAGAGGGAAATCTAGAATTCTCTTTTTCTGATCCCAAAGATATAAAACGATTATTTGAAATCTTTAGTATAAACATTGAAGAAAATCCAATTACTAACTTATTAATATATAGAGGTAAGATTAATTTAATCTTCGAAGATGGAATTTCACTTTTAGGCCCTCTTCCTATTGGTAGAGCGCCAAAACTAAAATAGATCAATCTCCTCTTCCGAAGTCAACTTTTTGTGTATCTTGNCCAGCCTCTATGATATTTTTTCTAACATCCCTTGTTTTCTTGAAAAAGTCTTCTAGGTATTCATAGTTATTATCTTCAATTGCTGATTTCAATTTATCTAAATCGTTTGAGAAATAATTTAACATTTCTAAAACTGCACTGCTGTTATTAATAAAAATGTCTCTCCACATGATAGGGTCAGAAGCAGCAATCCTGGTAAAATCTCTAAATCCTCCGGCAGAATATTTAACAACTTCTTTTTTGCTNATATTTGCTAAATCATTTGCAGTACCAACAATATTATAAGCTATTAGGTGAGGAATATGACTCGTTATAGCTAGAACCTTATCATGATATTCTGGGTCCATAATCTCAACCATGGAGCCTAAATTCTCCCAAAATATCTTAACATCATTAAGCTTATCTAAATTTGTTCTTTTTGAAGGAGTTAAAACACACCAACGATTATCAAATAAATCTTCAAAACCTGCATCTGGTCCTGACATCTCAGTCCCTGCTATTGGATGACCAGGAACAAAATGAATAAATTCCGGTAAAATATTTTCAATCTCNTTAATTACTTTTGATTTTGCAGAACCTGTATCAGTTATTGTACATCCATCCTTTAGAATAGGCGAAATTTCCGTAACTATTCTCTCAAATGAAGATAAAGGCGTCGCTAATATTACTAAATCAGTATCTCGATCAATTTGACTTAGATCTAAATGAGCTTCAGATACCAATCCCCTTGATAACGCAGTTTTAAGTGTTGAATCGCTTTTCGCAAAACCTTGTAACTTAATTTCTTTATTAAATCTTTTAATAGCTAACCCAATTGAACCACCTATTAAACCTAAACCGATAATTGCTATTTTTTTAAAAGGAATATCCATATTATTTTAAAGCATTAACTGTTTCCAAAAGTAACAGATTTGCTTCCTCCTNACCTATGCTTATTCTTAAGCAATTTGGCAAATTATACTCTTCCATCTCTCTAACAATTATTCCTTTAGAGCATAAAATCTGGTAAGCCTCTTTAGCAGAAACTTTAAAAGAATCTACAAACTCAACAAGCAGAAAATTGCATTGGCTTGGATACACGATTAAGCCAATATTAGTAAAACTATCTTTTAAAATATTTTTCCATTTACTATTATGTTCGACAGAGAAATTAATATGATCATCGTCCTTTAGGGCGCTTATTGCAGCCATTTGTGCTGCTGTGTTTACTGAGAACGGAACTTTTAATATATCCAATCTTTCAGCAATTTTTTTTGGACAATATGCCCACCCAACTCTTAGGCCGGCCAATCCAAAAGCTTTTGAAAAAGTTTTTGTAATTACAATATTTTCGCTTTCTTTTGCTAAATCAAAACCTATCGAGTAGTCATTTTCTTCCACATATTCTGAGTAAGCAGCATCAATAACAAGTAATACATCATCAGAAATAGAATCATATAATCTTTTGATTTCATCAAAATTTATATAACTTCCAGTTGGGTTATTTGGGTTTGCAATATAAATAATCTTTGTCTTTTCTGTTAATGAAGCAATAAAATTATCTATATTTGGTTGGAAATCTTCTTCTTTTGCACGAATAACGGTTGCACCAGACCCCTGAATAGCTAGCGGGTAAACTGCAAACGCGTTTTCCGAAATTAAACCTTCATTTCCTTCATTCAAATAAACTCTTGCAAGCAAATGGAGTATTTCATCTGAACCACAACCACAAATTATTCTGTCACTATCAATTTTGTATTTATGGGATATTGCCAATTTGAGTTCTGAATTTGAAGAGTCTGGATATAGCCCTAAATCATTTGCAATTTTCTCATATTCTAAAATTGCATTTGAGCTTGGTCCAAAAGGATTTTCATTTGAAGATAATTTAAATATTTTGTCTACTCCTTCAATTTTACTTAGGCCACCCTTGTATGCTTTTATGGCATTTAAATATTTTTTTGGTTCTGGTTTTTTCATAATTTCTCTACCCAGTCTTTATATATCCAAAACTTCCTAAGATAGAAACATCTTTAATATCAATATCTTCATAATATTCATCGATTGATATCATAAACTTATTTTGAAGATTAGATATAATTGTAAAATTATATTTTTGGGCTATCAAATCTTTACTCTCCTCATTACATATAAGAATACACTTATTATTTTTAGCCCTTTCAGGCTTAACTTGGCCTAACAAAAAACCAAAACAATCATTTTCAAATACAGGTAAACACCCAAAAATATAAATGTTTTCTGGTATAGATTTTAACCACCACTCACCTTCAATTGGAATAACAGCAATAAAATTTTTACTATCAGTGATTTTTTTTATTGCCTCAGAGCTATCATATCCGTAAAATTTTTGTGTTTTAGATCCATAATAATTTCTTACCTCTTTACTCAATTCACTATCTTGCTTATCAGCAATTACAATTTCAAAAGAAGACTGAACAGAATTAGTGATATTACTAATTATTTCTCTCCAAATATATAATATTGATTTACCATCAAGATGACTATTGGCCTTCTTGTATAAGTTTTCCAATAAATCTATTTCTCTTCCTGGCTTAAGAATATCAACTCCTTTAGTCGCCTTTATTGAGGAAATTGATTTTACAATTTCTGCTCTTTCAAGGATTGAATCTAATATCTTGTTATCAATCAAATCTATTTTTTTTCTTAGTTTATCTAATTCTTTGTTCAAAAAAACCTCCACTGAAGCAATAACTAACATAATATTGGTAATTATTTCTATTCATAATTTGTTTGCTTTTATTTTCTTCATAATATAAATATCAAGATGCATTGAGAAAGGGATTATCCCTGCCAACCTGCATACCGTGCGAAGGTGGTAATATATGCGGCCAAAAGGCAAAAATTCGGTCTCATTTATTTTCTTAATATTATCAGAGTTGGCCGCTTAAGGCTGGGTATTTGATGTTCAGATTGTGCACCCTAGATTTACTAAAAGCACTAAAGAGAGGAAAAAATGAAAAATTTAAATTTTATTAAAATCTTTTTTATATTTTGTTTATTAACATTCATTGGGTCGGCAAATAATTCTGTGCTTTCTCAAGAGAGTACTTCTTTTAAAAGCGCAGGAAAATGGCTTGTTGGACTTAAGGTGCTTAATCTTGATCCAGATGTTGACTCTAATGTTTCAATAGGTGGAGAGGCAAAAGTAGATGATGATACTGTTCCTGAATTAGATATTAGGTATTTTATCACAGATAATATTGCCTTAGAGGCTATATTTGGGACTACAGAACATAATGTTTCTGTTGCTGGATCTGCATTAGGTAATGTTAATTTAGGAACCGTAAAAGTTCTTCCNCCCACTTTCACCTTACAATACCATTTTAATAGTGAAAGTAACTTCCTACCATACATAGGTGCAGGGATTAATTATACTTTCTTCTATGATGANAATCCTGGTGATGCTGTTGGTATTAGCTACAAAGATGAAGTTGGCTTTGCCTTTAATATTGGTTTTGATTATGTGCTAAGTGAAAATAATTACTTTAACATTGATATCAAAAAATATGACCTATCTACCGATGTGGTTGTAGATGCAGGTGCGGCTGGAATTGCTACAGCAGATGTCGATCTNGATCCTCTAGCAATTAGTATAGGTTATGGGTGGAGATTTTAGTAAATGTAATTTCTTAAATTACAAGAATCTATTATTTTATTCGGGATTATTATGAATGATGCAANTAAAAAAAATGATTGTTTATTTTATAGTGATCCCGAACCATTACTGCTCGAGAGTGGACAAACAATACATAGCCACGATGTAGCATATAAGACCTACGGGACATTAAACTCAAATAAAGATAATGCAATACTTATCTGTCACGCCTTATCAGGTGATCAATATGTTGCAAGCTCACACCCAATTACAAATAAAGATGGTTGGTGGGCAAGAATGGTTGGTGAAAACAAACCAATAGATACAAATCGTTTTTTTGTTATTTGTATAAANGTTTTAGGTGGATGCATGGGATCAACTGGACCTGCTTCTATCGACCCTGAAACTAAAAAAGAATTTGCAATAAATTTTCCAATAATAACGATTGCCGATATGGTCAAAGCACAAGTTAGATTAATAGATCACCTTGGCATAGAAAAATTAGTCTCNGTGATCGGTGGATCTATGGGNGGNATGCAAGCNCTTGAATGGGCTGCTTCCTTTCCAAAAAGGTTAAAGTCAGCAATACCAATAGCAACTTCTTCTAGGCATACAGCCCAAAATATTGCATTCCATGAATTGGGTCGTCAGGCAATTATGGCTGATATAAATTGGAATTCAGGCAATTATAAAGATAAAGGAACTAATCCCTCTAAAGGTCTATCTATTGCTAGGATGACTGCTCATGTTACTTATTTGTCGGAAGCATCACTGACAAAAAAATTTGGTAGAAAATTACAAGATAAAAAAGATCTAGGATTTGGTTTTGATGCTGATTTTCAGATTGAGAGTTATTTAAGGCATCAAGGTCATACATTTGTTGATAGATTTGATGCCAATTCCTATTTATACATAACAAGAGCAATGGATTATTTTGATCTAGAAAAAACGCACAAAAAAACTTTAACAGAGATATTTACTGACACAAATTTAAAATTCTTAGTTGTATCATTTACTGGAGATTGGCTTTATCCAACCTCTGAAAACCTCATGATAGTAAGAGCCCTTAGCGCAGGAGGGGCTGATGTTAGCTTTGTTGAAATTGAATCCGATAAAGGGCATGATGCATTTTTATTAGATGAGCCTGAATTTGATGCCTGTATGGATGGTTTTCTTAAATCATTATTATAGAGATTAAAAAATTATGACCACTTTAAGAAAAGACCTAAACCTTATTGCAGATCTTGTTGAAAATAATTCAAAGGTTATTGATGTAGGGTGTGGTAATGGAGAATTGATTAATTTTTTAAGTAAAAATAAAAATGCGAAGATTCAAGGGCTAGAAATAAATCAAAAAAAAGTTAATCAGTGTGTTGCAAAAGGCTTGTCAGTTATTCAAGGAGATGCTGATAAAGATCTTGGGCTGTACCCTGATAATTCTTTTGATTACGTTATCCTTAGTCAAACAATACAAGCCACAATCGAGCCTAAAAAGATTCTTATCGAATTAACTAGGATAGGCAAAAAGGTTATTGTCTCAATCCCAAATTTTGGTTTCTGGAAAGTAAGGTTAGACCTTTTATTCAAAGGAAAAATGCCAATAACTTCAAAGTTAAATTCAACTTGGTTTGAAACAGTTAATATTCACTTATGCACAATATCAGACTTTATAGATTTAAGTGATCAGTTAAATTTAGAAATTAAACAAACTGTCACAATTTCCTCAAACAAACAAAAACAATTTTTTGGTAAACCAAATAAATCCGAAAATATTTTTGCTGAGGAGGCTATTTTTCTGATTCAACATTAAATATTTTATAATTTCGCATTGGATAAATTTGTGAAATTACTATTCCAATGAATATTAGTAATGAACCAGTTATAATTCTTGCATTAAAAAATTCCGATAAAATCAACCATCCAAAAAAGGCTGCAAATATTGCTTCAGTGCTCATTATTATTGCCGCCTCATTTGGAGGAGAATATCTTTGCCCAATCATTTGTAAAACAAAGGCAATACATACTGAACCTACTGAACAGTAAATTAATGTCCCAATAACAAGGGGATTTATGAAAAGATTTGGAAAATTTAATAAATCATTTGGAGAAAATAAAAAACCAAATACGAATAGAACCAAAGATGCGAAGAAAAATTGTAATATTGCTAGCAACATTATTGGATTTTTCTTAACACCAAAAGAGAGAACTTGAACATGAAATGCCCATAGCAATGAACCAATGATCACCCAAATATCGCCTTTATTTATTTTTTCTAAAATAAAGTTACCCTCGGGTACCGCTAAAAGCATTGAACCAAAAATACAAATTACTACAGCAATCCAAAGTGAAAAATGAGGTAAAGATCCAAGAAATATTCCAATAATAGGAACTAATAAAACATATAAACTAGTAAAAAAACCAGCATTGGTTGCTGTTGTCGTAACGAGACCTATTTGTTGAAATAATGCAGCAAATCCAAGAAATGTACCTAATGCCAAGCCGTAAATTATTAATGGTTTGAGATTTAACCTTTTAGGTAATTGAAAGAAAGGTATAATTAATAATAACAAAAAGGCTCCAATTAAAAACCTTATAGCTGTAAATTGAAGCGGAGACCAAAAATCCATCGCGATTTTTTGTGGTACGAAAGTTGAACCCCAGATCAATGAAGCAAATAAAATTATAATCGCTCCTTTTAAATTGTCAGGGTATGATTTATTCAAGGTGTTCTACTCAGCATCCTTTTGAGTAAGTATTTGTTTTCCATTATACATACCACTCTTTAGATCTATGTGGTGAGGTCTATGAAGTTCACCAGAATCCTTATTTTCGACATAAGTAGGTGCTTTACTCTTATGACCTAGTCTTCTTTTTCCTCTCCTAGAAGGACTTACTTTTCTTTTTGGAACTGCCATTTTTATATCTCCAAATTTCTAGAATGGTTTATAAATGTATAATCCTATGCAGGCAAGTGGAAAGATTAATTTATAAATATGCAAGTGCCACATAAATAATATACTGATTTTGGATCATTATAGTTGTTTATATCGCTGAATAGAGCTTCAAATCTATAATCTATTTCTAAATCCTTATTTATAATGTTATCTTTTGTTAGAAACTCATTAATTATAAAGGGCAAGAAATTAGAAAGACGACTTTTTCTTTTATAGATTCTTTTTACATTATATCTCTCTATATTTGCCAAACTAGCAGCTTTTTTAATAGCATTTTTCAAAGAACCTATTTCATCAATTAAATTTAACTCTATTGAATCCTTTCCAGTCCAAACCTGCCCTTTTGCCAATTTATTAACCTCTTCAATTGACAAATTTCTGCCTTCAGAAACTATATTAATAAATTTATCATAAATATTTTGAATAATAATTTTATTGAGATTGATTACTCTCTCATCAGGTTTATTTGTATAAATACCTCTATAAGTATCAGAAAATATGGATGATGATATGCCGTCTTCATTTAATCCAATTTTTTTAAATGTTTCTTCTGCATTAAATATTACTGAAGCTACTCCAATAGAGCCTGTAATAGTCAACTCTTCAGCAAAAATATAATCTGTGGAGGCCGCAACCCAATATCCTCCTGAAGCAGCAACACCTCCCATAGATGTTACAATAGGTATATTTTTTTCTTTCACGCGCAATAATGCATCTCTTATTAATTCTGATGCAAAAACTGATCCTCCTGGAGTATTAACTCTTACAACTACTGCTTTTATTTGATCATTTTCTATAATTTTATCAAATAAGGATGAAACATTATCTCCACTAGCTACTCCGGGAACTTGATCACCATCAACAATTGGTCCCAAAATACTTATAACTGCAATAGTATTTTCTTCATCACTATTCTCATTCAATTTTATGTAATCTCTATAATCAATATATTTCAAGTCGATTTCTTTTTGATAATATTCTTCCTTCAAGTAATCTTTTAGATCTCCACGTTTTATTAAACTATCAACCAATTGAGAATTAACGGAGGCTTTCCCCCAATCACCATCATTATTTTCTAAAATTATATCAAGATTATTTAAATAATAATCAACTGATCCTGTATCTAATTCCCTATTTTTTTCAATAAGGTCGGTGATTTCTTTCCAGATATTTTTGAAAAGGGTAAGTCTTTGGTTTTTATCATCCTCACTCATGGATGAAAGAGTTAAATTTTCAAAAGCTGACTTAAACTGTCCCTCAGAAAGATTAATAACCTCTAACCCAATTTTATCAAAAAAGTCTTTATAAAATATTCTTTTTGAAGAAAAGCCTTTGAGAAGAACTCCGCCTATAGGGTAAGAAATAATTTCAGTAGAGGGAGAGGATATTATATATGCACTCTGTGAATAGAAATCAGAATAAGAAATAATAAATTTTCCTGAAAGTTTGAAATCCTCAAGTTGATTAGCAATTTTAATTAACTCAGCAGGATAACCTCCTAGAAAATCACTTAAATCAAGAAATATTCCTTTTATTTTATCATCATCCTTTGCCCCATCAATTGCATTTAATAACTGATGAAAATCAATTTGAGGGGTATTAGATTCTTGAAAAAGAATGTCTCTTATATCTTTATCCTGAGTCTTTTCTTCAACTATCATACCTTCCATAGGAATATGTAAAATTGAACCATCAACAACATCAACTGGACTATCTAAAGATATAAACCTGATTGAAAAAAATATAACTGCAAGAATTATTAAACCGGAAAAGAACTTAGGTAAAAATAAAATAAAATTAATGAAAAATTTCATAAAGATTTTAAAATAATCTAGTATTTTCGATAATCTAATCATTATTTTTTAATAGTTATAGTTATTTTTAGTCTCATCGCCTTTTAAAGAGTAAAAATAAATTAATGGTATAATTCCTATAATGGTAAAAGTTAATAAATACCATAGTCCACTCTTATTTGTATCATGCAATCTTCTTATAGATACTGAAATTTCAGGTATCAAGAGAAATAGATTAAATGTAAAATTAAGACCAGAAAATAAAATTGTCTCTAGAAATGTAAGTGATAGAAATAATAAAACTCTAAATAATTGCCAATGCCAAAATTCTGATCTTGATGACCTTCCTTCAAAATCGAAATATCTTGAAAAACAAATAACGACTGAATTTATGACATCATCAAAAAATTGCACAATTTGATTAAATAGAGAACCTATCTCCAAGATAAACCTTTCTGACATCCTCATTACCCACAATATCACTTGGTTCACCTTCAATTAGAACAGAGCCCTCATGAATAAGAACAGCCCTATCAATTAAAGTTAGAGTTTCTCTTACATTATGATCCGTAATGAGAACTCCAACACCCCTCTCTTTTAGATGTGAAACTAACTCCCTAATTTCACCAACAGCAATTGGGTCAATACCAGCAAATGGCTCATCTAAAAGTATATACTTCGGGTGCGAAGCTAGACATCTAGCAATTTCTACTCTTCTTCTTTCACCTCCGGAGAGTGATAAAGCAGGTGTTCTTCTCAAATGATCTATATCAAATTCTTTTAAAAGATGATCTATCTCTTCTTCAACTTTAAGATTATCTTCCTCTAAAATCTCTAAAATTGCTCTAATATTATCCTCAACAGTTAGTCCCCTAAATATAGAAGCTTCTTGAGGCAAGTATCCAATCCCGTTCTTAGAACGCTTATAAATTGGTAAATCTGTAATATCTTCTCCATCAAGAACAATTGATCCAGAGTCAGGCTTTATTAAGCCAATGATAGTATAAAAAAGAGTGGTTTTTCCAGACCCATTTGGGCCCAATAACCCTATTGCTTCACCACATTTAAATTGAAACTCAACCTCTCTTACAACAGGCCTTCCAGAAAATGACTTGCTTACTTTATTTATAACAAGACCTTCGTCACTATCTTTTATCAAAACTGGTCTTTGATCATCATTGGCCATTTTTTATTATTCCTTATCATCTTCTTGATCTACCAATACCCCTTTGACTCTCTCTTGGTCAAGCTTATCATCAAAAATCTCAATTTTTCCAGAATTAATGTCTAAAATTAGCTTATTACCATTGATCATTGATAATTGATTTTTTAAAACGACATTTTCTGTCATGATTAACTTATTATCATCCACATTATAAGTTGCTGAATTTCCAGTTATTGAAGTAGCTTCATTATTTCTTATCAATATATTACCTGAGGCTTCCATTTTATAGAAATCTTCCTGATCAAAATTTTCATTGAAAAAAAGTAGTATTTGATCCGCTTTTAAATTTGCAAGTCCCTGTTTTAAAACAACATTCCCTGAAAAACCAACAACATTCTGCTCTCTTTCAATAAACATATTCTCTGCAATAATTTCATATGGTTCATTTTGCTCCATAGAAAAATTATTACTTTCTTCAGATAATGCTTGATCAATTTGAAAAAAAACAAAAAAGATAATTAAAATAAGGATACTTTTATTAATCATTTTTAATCTCTGTTTTCAGTTTTTCTAAGTTTAATTTCACACCGGATGAAAAGAAAATTTTAGCCCCTTTATCATGAACTTCAATTTTTCCAGCTTCAAAATAAACATTATTATTTCCTCCAATTACAGGACCATCAACCAGAATAAATGATGTATCAAGATTCATTGATACAGAGTTTGCTGTAAAAGAATATCCATCAAATGTCTTNCCTTTGATATTATCAAACAAAATAGCAGAGTTTGTGGAGGCAAGATATTTTGCAAACTCAGATGACAANTTTAATGTTAAGGAATCTTGATCATAAAATTCTAAATTNACTGTTTCTAGCTCAATATCTTTAAGCTCAGGGCCTAAGGGNCTAGCTCTATTTGCAGTTAANCGATAAAAGCTTCCNTCAGATGTATTCCCNGTTAGNAATGGTTTGATAACGCCTGAAGTAGAGTCAAAAGTTAATTTTGAATAATTNCTAATGTCACTATCATCAATAACAAATACTTTTTTTGNACTCACATATTGAAGAATTATGAAAATAACAAAGATCACTAAAAANATTGGCAAAATAAGCTTTAATCTTTTTATCTTAANTTTATCTATTTGATTTTTCGATCTTATATCATTCATAGCTAATGCCTAAAGATATCAATTTCAGACCATCCGTTTAAATCTAGATATGCTCTTGTAGATATAAAATCGAAACAATTTTGTGCTAATTCTTTTCTATTAACTTTTTCTAATTTTCCTTCAAGTATAGACTTTAATTTATGCAAATATAAAACATCTGAAGCTGCATANGTTTTTTGCTCATCGCTAAGCTCCTCTAAACTCCAGTCTGATGTTTGTTCATTCTTTGACAGCTCAACACCTAATAATTCTTTACATATATCTTTTAAACCATGCTTATCAGTGTATGTTCTTGCTAATTTTGAAGCTATTTTTGTACAGTAGATAGGAGAACAATCAATACCTAAGTAATGTTTGATTACTGCAACATCAAAACGNGCAAAATGAAAAATTTTTTCACAATTTGGATTACTTAAAACTTTCTTTAAATTTGGTGCATCATATTTNCTTCTATCNAACTGCAATAAATGTGCTGTTCCGTCACCAGAAGAAAGCTGAATAAGGCANAAAGGGTCTCTTTCAGGAACTAGTCCTAAAGTCTCAGTGTCGACTGCAACACTTTCACCGAAATCAAGATTTTTGGGTAAATCACCCTTNTGCATTGTAATTGTCATACGATCATTCTTTGGTAATTAAATAAAATAAGTTAAAATAAAAATTATATGGGNAATTATACATCATAATTTTATTATAAAAGATAATATTTCAAAAGAGTATTATAAATGGCAACATTATATCATTATCCATTATGTCCTTTCAGCAGGAAAATCAGGCTATTATTAAGAGAAAGAAATATTGACCCTGACCTAATAACTGAAGCATTTTGGCAAAAAAGAANGGAATTCATAAAAACTAACCCTTCTGGTGATGTGCCAGTACTAATAATCGAAAAAAGAAAGATTTGTGGTCATTATGCAATAACAGAATTTCTAGAAGAAAAGCATGGATCAACTTTCCCAGATGATATTGATGAAAAGAATGAATCCAGAAGAATTATGGATTGGTTTGATAAAAAATTTTATACAGAAGTACTAAATATTATTCTCCATGAAAAAATTGAAAGACAATTTCTCAATATTGAACAAGGTGGTGGATTACCTAGATTAGATAGAATTAAAATCGGCATTCATAATCTTAATTATCATCTTAAATATATAGAATCTCTTTTAAATGATCGATTCTGCTTAGTTTCCGAAAATATAAATAATGCTGACTTAACCGCTGCTGCGCATTTATCTTGNTTAGATTACCTTGGAGATATTCCTTGGAAAAGATATCCAAGAGTTAAAGAATGGTATGCTAAAATTAAAAGTAGACCAAGCTTTAGATCNTTATTAACTGANCAAATAATGAGTATCCCTCCAAGAGGAAAATATGTCACCCTCGACTTTTGATATTGCTGAAACAACTAAGAAAAGAAATCTTATCATCAAAAAATCTAAAGATTTAGGGTTTGATGTAATTGGTTTTGCAAATCCTAAATTACCTAAAAGCGTAAAGAAGAATTTAGATAGTTTTCTCAATTCAAATTTTCATGGTGAAATGGATTGGTTAAAGAGGAATCAACACAGAAGGGAGTCTCCCGAAAATCTATGGTCAGATGTTAAAACCGTAATCTCTTTAGGCACAAATTATGGACCAGATGAAAATCCTCTGAAAAATTTAGATAAAAAAAATTATGGAAATATTTCTGTTTATGCNCAAGGGGAAGATTATCACAAAGTTATAAAAAAGAATCTAAAAAAATTTGGTGGTTGGCTCGCTGAAGAGTTGAATTGTAATTTGAAAGTTTTTGTAGATACCGCACCANTTATGGAAAAAAATATTGCCGAAATTGCAGGNATAGGTTGGCAAGGAAAACATTCAAATATTGTGAGTAAAAATTATGGATCATGGTTATTTTTGTCAGAAATATTTTTAGATATATTTATAGNTGAGGATATCAAAGAAAAAGATAACTGTGGTAGTTGCAAAAAATGTATAAATATTTGTCCTACCGATGCCTTTATTGATNAATATAAAATGGATGCTAGAAAGTGCATTTCATATCTNACTATAGAACATAAGAGCCAAATTCCTCTACAGTACCGAAATAAGATTGGCAATAGAATATATGGTTGCGATGATTGTTTGGCTGTATGCCCATGGAATAAATTTGCATCTAAATCTAAAGAAATAAANTTTTTATCAAAAAGAAATGACGATGATCTNACATTGTCAAAACTATCAAAATTAAACGATCAAGAATTTAGAAAGTTTTTTTCTTTATCACCAATTAAGAGGATTGGTAGAGATCGTTTTTTGAGAAATGTATTAATTGCTATAGGTAATTCTAATGACAAAANNTTAGCGGAAAATGCATTGAATAATCTGAAAGATNATTCACCATTAGTCAGAGGNGCAGCNGTTTGGGCAGTTAAAAAACTTCTNGATCATNATGAAATAATAAAAATTAAAGCAAAGCATATTATTAATGAAAAAGATAATTCAGTNATTGCTGAATGGGATAATAATATATCTTAACTATTGATTATATAATTCAAAAATAGCTTCACCTAAATTTTTCAAATCATTATCGTTAGATAAACTATGATCACCAGTCTTATTAAAGCTTATATTCATATCATTAGATGAAAAACTAGACATTAAATCTAACGAAAGTTTCCATGGAACAGAATCATCTTTTACACCATGAAAAATCCTTATTGGAATATTTAAATTTATCTTATCTTTTAAGATTAAATGCTTTTTGCCATCTTCGATGAGATTTTTTGTAATCCTATAACTTGAATCGTATTCTTCAATATANCTCTCAATATAACCTTTTTTATTGAGCTCTTTTTTTTCTTTAATAGAAAATTGTTGCCACATCAGATTCTGCGTCATATCAATAGCNGGNGCAATAAGGATTAAACCCTTAACCNTTTTTTTTCTTTTTAGAGCGGTTAATGTNGAAATCCAACCACCCATTGAAGAACCTATTAAGATAGCCTCTTTATTAATTACATGATCCATTATTTTTATGCCATTATTTAACCAGTCTGAAATTACACAATCATTAAATTTCTTAGAGGAAGAGCCATGACCAAAATAATCAAATCTACAAAAATTAATCTTATTTTTCTTTGAAAANTTAGATAGATATAAAGCTTTCGTTCCGTCCATNTTGGAATTTAAACCTCCAAACCATAATAAGCTCATTTTATTTTTATGATAAATTTGATCTTTATAGGCTATAAAGTCTTTCTTGTTAGTATATAATTTTTTGAAGGATTGACCCATAGGATTTGAATGCCTCAGATTGATAATAAAAATATAATACAGATTATACCTAATATGGAAATAGGTGGAGCAGAAAAGACAGTCTTAGAAATTGGCACTTATTTAAAAAATACTCAGTATGAACCTATTGTTTTGACAAGCGGAGGAAGAATGATTGAGAATTTAAAAGAAGAAAAAATTAAAGTATTAACAANAAAAATAGANCAAAAGAATCCATATAAAATATTTACAAATATTGAGAAATTTAAAAATATATTTTTAGAAAACAAAGTTTCACTAGTCCATGCAAGATCAAGNGCTCCGGCATGGTCATCTTATTATGCCNCAAAACAGTTAAATATTCCNTTCATAACAACATGGCATGGTCATGCAGANAATTCATCTTTCTTTAAAAAAAAATATAACTCAATTATGCTGAAGGGTNATGCTGTAATAGCTAATTCAAAATATACTGCTAAAAAGATAAGTGAAAATTANGATTATGACATCTCAAATATAGATATAATACCTNGAGGAGTAAGCTCTTCAGATTACACTTCAAATAATTTNTTAGAAAAAGAAATATTAGATTTAAAAAGAAAATGGGTTATTAAGGATGNNCAAAAAGTTATATTACTTCCTGCAAGATACACAAGGTGGAAAGGCCATGAATTGGCAATAAGNGCTTGTTCAAAAATTATCGAAGAAAATCCCAAATTAAATATTTCTATAATTTTTATTGGCGATAAAAAAGGTAATGAGAAATATGTCAGTAATCTAGAAAAATTATCTAACGCCCTAGGGCTTTCAAATTATATAAAAATACTAGGAAATTTCAATAATATGGCCCTCGCTTATCATGTATCTGACATAATATTATATCCATCAATAATTCCCGAGCCATTTGGAAGGGTCCCAATAGAAGCACAAGCAGCTGGCAAAATAATCATAGCATCTAATAATGGGGGAATGACTGAAACAATAAAAGAAGGTGAGGATAATACCGGCTTTAGGATTAGAAATAATGATATGGAAGATTTAAAAAATAAAATTAACATAGCCTTAAATCTTAATAATGATGAAATTAATAATTTAAGAAAAAGAGCGATAGAACATGTTGATAAAAATTTCTCACTTGAAAATATGTGTAAAAAAACACTTGATGTTTACGATAGAATATTAAATGTTTCTAAAAAGTAATTTATTAAGAAAACTAAAAATGGAGATAAATCTATAACTAGAAATTTTAGGAATAACTCGTCGAGCTCAAAAGGCCCAAGAGTTAATAGACAAATAGAGGCAAATGAAGTTCTTTTAATTGACTCTAAAGGCGGAAAAAAAGGTATCACCCCAATAGATGAAGCATTAAGTTTTGCAAAACAAGAGGGCTTAGATTTGGTAGAAATATCACCTAAGGCGAATCCTCCTGTGTGCAAAGTCATTGATTACGGAAANTATAAATATCAAGCTCAGAAGAGAGCTAACGAGGCTAAAAAGAANCAAAAAAATATTGATGTAAAAGAAATCAAATTTAGACCAAATATCGANACACATGATTATAATGTAAAAATGAAAAGTGTTGAAAAATTTATTGGTGAGGGAGATAAAGTCAAAGTCACTCTTAGGTTTAGAGGAAGAGAAATGGCGCATCAAGATAGAGGTGCTGATTTACTAGAAAAAATTAAAGTTGAAACAGACGAATTTGCTAAAGTTGAACTACTTCCTAAATTTGAAGGAAGACAGATGGTAATGGTATTAGCTCCAAAATAAATTTCTTTAGTTGAATTAATGAAAAAAATAATATAAACCAATCTAACTAATCTTCCGGCAGGGCATGCCGTGTTTGATTATTGAATGCCAAACTATAGTTTTATTAAAAAATAGGAGATGCAAAATGCCCAAGTTAAAAACCAAAAGTGGTGTAAAAAAACGCTTCAAAGTTACTAGCTCAGGTAAAATTATTTCAGCAAAAACCGGTAAAAGGCACGGTATGATAAAGCGTACNCCAAAGCAAATTCGTAATAAACGCGGAACATCTCTTCTTTCTAAACCAGATAGCAGGATAGTGAAAAAATTCCTGCCATATTCATAAAGGAAGAAAATAATGACAAGAGTAACAAGCGGCTCATCTAGCCACTCTAGACATAGAAAAATTATCAAAAGTGCTAAGGGTTATTTCGGAAGAAGAAAAAATACTTTTCGAGCAGCTAATCAAGCAGTGGAAAAAGCCGGCCAATATTCCTATAGAGATAGAAAAAAAAGAAAAAGAAATTTCCGGTCATTATGGATACAAAGAATTAATGCTGCCGCTAGACTGAATGGCATGAATTATGCAAATTTCATGAATGGCCTTTCNAAAGCTAATATTCAGATTGATAGAAAAGTTTTATCTGATATNGCAATGTCAGACCCAGAGACATTTAAAGATTTAGTTAATAAAGCTACATCCGCATTAAAATAAATCTTAATTTATGTTAATGTAGTTATTGATGCACTACTTAAGCATCAGGAATTAATTATGGAAAATTTAAATTCTATTAAAGAAGAAATACTTCAAAAAATTGAATCAGCAGAAAGTGATGATACAGTTGAAGAAATCCGTATTAGCGAATTAGGTAAAAAGGGAAGGATTTCAAAACTCCTTGGAGAATTAGGAAAATTAAATCAAGATGAAAGAAAGAAATTAGGCCCTGAAATAAATGGCCTCAAGAATACTGTCCTTGAAAAGATACAAGAAAAGAAAGAGTTTTTCTTAGACCAAATACTTAGTAAAAAACTTTTAGAAGAAAAAATTGATGTAACATTACCTGTAAAATCTAGCCAAAATACAAATGGAAGGATACATCCAGTTTCTCAAGTCTTAGANGAAATAACGGAAATTTTTGGTTCACTTGGTTATGAAATCGCCGATGGTCCAGATATTGAAACAGAATATTACAATTTTAATGCCCTCAATATTCCTGAATCACATCCAGCAAGGCAGATGCATGATACTTTTTATTTTGATGAATTTGATAAAGATCAAGGTCAGTCTGTTCTAAGAACGCATACTAGCCCAGTTCAAGTTAGAACTATGGAAAAAGGAGAGCCCCCTTTTAGATTCATTTCTCCTGGAAGAACTTATAGATGTGATTCTGATCAAACTCATACACCAATGTTTCATCAAATTGAGGGTTTATCAGTTGATAAAGAAACTAACCTTGGTCATCTTAAGTGGACTCTAGAAACTTTTTTGTCCTCTTTCTTTGAGATTGAGAATACAAAAATTCAGATGAGACCAAGTTACTTTCCTTTTACTGAACCATCATTAGAAATTGATGTGTTATGTGATAGAAGCGGACCTGTTTTGAAAATTGGTGAAGGATCAGATTGGCTGGAGGTCGCAGGAGCAGGCATGGTTCACCCTAATGTCTTAAAATCAGCCAATATAGATCCTGACAAATATCAGGGGTTTGCTTTTGGTTTTGGTTTAGACCGTTTAGCTCAGTTAAAATATGGTATTCCAGATTTGCGAACTTTCTTTAGTGGAGATATTAGATGGCTAAGGCATTACGGTTTCTCAGCCTTAGATATCCCGACGCTATCAAGAGGATTAAAGAAATGAAGTTTACATTATCTTGGCTTAAAGAGCATTTGCAAACTAATTCCTCAATAGATGAAATCACTAAGAATCTTACCGAAATCGGTTTGGAAGTAGAAGAAATAATAAATCCAAAAAAGGATTTAGAAAATTTTGTAGTTGGAAAAATATTAACCTCAGAAAAACACCCTAATGCAGATCGGCTAAGTGTTTGTAAAGTTGATATAGGGAATGAAACGATGGAAGTGGTTTGTGGCGCTTCAAATGCAAAAGAGGGTTTATTAACAATATATGCCCCTATAGGAAGTATAATACCAAAATCTAAGATGGTTATTCAAAAAACTAAGATTAGAGACATTGTATCCTATGGAATGCTTTGCTCAGGAGATGAGCTAAATATCAATAATGAAAATGAAGGTATAATTGAGATCAAAAAAGCTAAAGCAGGAGACAAAGCTTCTAATGTATTAGATGATCTTGATCCTATAATAGAAATTGCAATTACACCAAATAGACCTGACTGTCTTGGTGTTTTTGGTATCGCTAGAGATTTAGCCGCTAAGGGACTTGGCGAACTTAAGGTAACAAAAATAAATAACTTTAAAAGTGATTCGGAGAGTATTCCTGTTTATACAAAATCTACTAAAAATAATAATTTTTGTAATATTTTTGCGGGCAGATTAATTGAAGGGATTGAAAATAAAGAAAGCCCAGACTGGCTAAAAAACCGTATAGAAAAAATAGGGCTTAGGAGTATTAATGCGGTTGTAGATATAACAAATTTTCTAACNTATGATCGAGGAAGGCCTCTTCACGCATATAATTCAGATCTTATATCAAAAAATATAGGNGCAAGGCTTGCAAAGGCAGGTGAAAAAATTAAAGCGCTAGATGGCAAAGAATATANCTTAAATGAAGAAACATGTGTAATTGCTGATGATGAAAAAACGCTTGGTATTGGTGGAATTATTGGTGGAGAAGAATTTGGTTCTGAGCTAGAAACAAAAAATATATTCTTGGAGTCTGCTTACTTTGATCCTATTCACATTGCGCGAACAGGAAGAAAATTNAATATTAATTCTGATGCAAGATACAGATTTGAGAGAGGCACTGACCCAAATTTTGTTTTAGAAGGACTGGATATAGCTACAAAAATGATTTTGGATATTTGCGGTGGAAAAGCCAGTAAGACTAGTGTTGCTACATATGAAGATTTTAAAAATAAAAAAATAAATTTCGATATAAAATTAATTGAAAAAGTTTCTGGAATAAAAATTTCTTCAAAAGATATAAAGAAAATACTNCTATCACTTGGTTTTGAGATTGATAAAAATTTTAAGATCACAGTTCCATCTTGGAGGCCTGATGTAAGTNTACCAATAGATATTGTAGAAGAAGTAATAAGAATTTACGGACTAAATAATGTTGAGTCTGTGCCACTTAAGAATTCTGATCAACCTTCAAAACCTATACTTACTCACGCGCAGAAAAATATAAATTTAGTAAGAAGAAACCTTGCCTCAAGAGGATTAATAGAAAATATTTCATATTCATTTGTTAGTTCTGAATTTTCTGATTTATCGCCTAAAGGAAGAAAACCAATAAAACTTTTAAATCCAATCTCTGAAGACTTATCGGATATGAGATCTTCACCATTAATTTCATTATTAAATAATTTTAGAGAAAATAAAAATAGAGGATTTAATGATATAGGAATTTATGAAATTGGGCCTGGTTTTATCGGGCCAAAACCAGGTGAACAAATTTCTATCGCTGCCGGTTTAAGAACAGGGATCTATAAATCAACGGGCACTGAAAGACATTGGCAGGGTAATGAAAAAATAGATATTTTTGATGTGAAAAGCGATATCTTCTCTTATTTTGACATGATTAATATTTCAGATGATTTAATAACCCACTCTATTCCAGGGACAGATTGGTATCATCCAGGACGGTCAGCAAATATCATTTTCGAAAAAGACAAAATTTTGGCTACATTCGGTGAAATTCATCCAAAAATTTTATCAAAACTTAATATCCCATCTTGNGTAGGTTTCGAAATATACCTAGATGAAATNTTAAATGTGATNAATATTACTAATGATAACGAAGAGTTTAAATTCTATAATTTACAAGCTGTAAAGAGAGATTTTTCTTTTGATATACCAATTGATATAAATTCATCAATATTAATTGATGCCATAAACTCTTGTAAAATTGACCTCATTGATGACATCAAACTTTTTGATCAGTTTATTCTAGAAAACTCAAAAAAATCCCTAGCTTTAGAAATAACTATTCAACCAAAAAAAGAAACTTTAAAAGATAGTGAAATAGAATCTATTTGTGAGAAAGTAATTCAAGCTGTTGAAANAGCTACAAGCGGAAAATTAAGAAGCATATAGGAAACAAATAAAAGTGCAAAATACAAAGAATATAAGAAATTTTGCAATTATTGCACATATTGATCACGGNAAATCAACACTTGCTGATCGATTAATTCAATTCTGTGGTGGTTTATCAGAGAGAGAAATGAAGGATCAAGTCCTAGACTCTATGGATATAGAAAGAGAGAGAGGCATCACAATTAAAGCACAAACTGTTAGATTAAATTATAAAGATAGTANTTCTAATGAATATCAATTAAATCTTATCGACACACCTGGGCATGTTGATTTTTCGTATGAAGTTAATAGATCTCTATCAGCTTGCGAAGGTTCTATTCTTGTGGTAGATGCTGCCCAAGGTGTAGAAGCCCAAACATTAGCAAATGTTTATCAAGCTATTGATCTTAATCATGAAATTATTCCAGTAATAAATAAAATAGACCTACCTGCTGCTGAACCAGATAGAGTTTGTCGTCAAATTGAAGAAGTAATTGGACTTGATGCAAGTGATGCAATTAAAGTTTCTGCTAAAACTGGCGAAGGTATAGAAAATATATTTGGNGCTCTAATAGAAAGATTGCCTCAACCAAAAGCAGATACTTCCGAAACATCTAAGGCATTACTTGTTGATAGTTGGTATGACTCTTACCTTGGAGTTGTAGTTCTAGTTAGAGTAATCGCAGGGGAATTATCCAAAGGACAAAAAATAAAAATGCTTGGGACGAATAGTGCTTATACTATTGATGAAGTAGGTATTTTTACTCCTAAAAAGGTTCCTTTAAAAACAATTCAAGCAGGTGAGATAGGNTATATAATTGCGGGAATAAAAAATGTTTCTGATACACAAATTGGAGATACAATAACTGATTTCCAAAAACCTTGTAGCGAAGCTCTCCAAGGNTTTAGACCATCTCAACCTTCTGTTTTTTGTGGTTTATTTCCTACCGATAGTGGAGACTTTGAAGATCTTAGGGACTCTATAGAAAAACTTAGTCTNAACGACTCAAGTTTTCAATTTGAGACAGAAAACTCTGCCGCCCTTGGTTTTGGGTTTCGATGTGGTTTTCTTGGTCTTCTGCATTTAGAAATCGTTAGAGAGAGAATCGAAAGAGAATTTAATATAGATCTAATNACCACTGCTCCTTCAGTTATATATAAAATTCACCTTACTGACGGTGAAGTAATTGAACTCCATAATCCAGCAGATATGCCAGAAGTAACAAGTATTAAATCTATAGAAGAGCCCTGGATAAAGGCAACTATCTTAGTACCTGATGAGTACTTAGGTGCAGTNCTAAAATTATGTGAAGAACGTCGGGGCCATCAGGTTGATCTTACTTATGCTGGCACAAGAGCAATGGTTGTTTATGATTTGCCACTAAATGAAGTTGTTTTTGATTTCTATGATAGACTCAAATCAGTATCAAGTGGTTATGCAAGCTTTGATTGGCAAATGGACGATTATAAAGCAGAAAAACTAGTTAAAATGTCAATCTTAGTTAATGAAGAACCTGTTGATGCCCTATCAATAATAGTTCATGCAGATAGGTCATTTAATAGAGGTAGGACAATGTGTAAAAAGCTTAAAGATCTCATACCTCGCCACCAATTTAAAATTCCAGTACAAGCAGCTATTGGAGGGAAAATAATAGCTAGAGAAACAATACCTCCTTTTAGAAAAGATGTTACAGCTAAATTGTATGGTGGAGATGTAACAAGAAAAATGAAATTACTTGAAAAGCAAAAAAAGGGTAAAAAAAGAATGCGAGAATTTGGCCGAGTTAATATTCCTCAAGAAGCATTCATTTCAGCTCTAAAGTTTGATGATGAATAAACTTATAAATTATAGGAGAGGTGGCCGAGCGGTCGAAGGCGCACGCTTGGAAAGCGTGTAGGCGAGTAATCGTCTCGCGGGTTCGAATCCCGCTCTCTCCGCCATAAATTTAAGTACCACAAAAAGTTTGTAATACTTTTTCAGAATCGTTTGGGGGCCTCAANTATTCAGACGATATCNTTATTTTTGAGCTATAAGGATTTTTTAAAATCTCTAAATATTCTTTTATGATTTTTAAATCCCCCTCTTCAGCCTTTTTTAATGCTTTTTCAACTATATGATTTCTCGGAATAATTCTTGGATTATTAACTGCNATAATCTTTCTTANCTGATCAAAAGATTTTGACTCTTTTTTTAATCTAACTTTCCATTTTTTATACCAAAATAAAAATTCTTGAGCTTTAAAAAATTCTTCATCTGGCAAAGTCTCTTCACTTAATGATCTAAATGTATTTGTAAAATCAGCTTTATATTTTTGCATTACATCTAATAGTTCACTTATTAAATCTTTATCTTCATTCTCTTTAGTTAATAAACCTATTTTCAGTCTCATCATGTCAAGCCATTTACTCTGGTATAAATCTGCATAGGCATTAATAGCCTCTTCAGCTAATTTTAAAGCATTTTCATGCTTA
>PBXC01000020.1 GCA_002728335.1 Rhodobiaceae bacterium | reverse complement strand
AATGCCAATAAATTGCTGTTGAACCTATAGTTGATTTTAATTTAGTATAAGAAAGGTCAGTTTTAAAAATTTGTGTCATAGACCATGTCCAAACAACCANCCCTCCTAACATATGNNCCATATGCAAANCTGTTAACATNTAAAANAATGCAAATGATGCNTTTGANTCAACAAAATATCCATAAGATGTTAGTAAATTCCANACTTTAAACTGACCAGCNATAAAAATNAGGGCAAATATACCTGCAGCCATCAAATAATATTTNGNANTTTGAAANATNAANTTATTAGCTANATTTTTAGCCTTTTGAAAAAGAATACTACTNANTATTAANGCAGCTGTATTAAACCATAANAGNGGTGGCTCAGGGAGAACTCTCCANTCGCCATAAGCCATTCTTCCTACATAAGCTACAAANAATAATGAAAATAAAGCTGTAATNGATCCAAGAAAACATATNAGCGCAACTCTTGAGGAGTCNAATTCAAAGGACNTCCCTGTATGAAGATTATCCTTCTTTTCTTGNGAAGGTAACCAAGGNTTTTGCGCTAAAGTATCAAAAATGCTCATGTTTTTTCAGCCTTNATTTCTGTACCNTCANANCCTTCAGCTAGTTCAACATCTGAATTTGGTACATCNTGTGGAACAAAATCATCTTTTGCNCCNGGAACATTAAANTCATAAGGCCATCTATAAACAACNGGAAGCTCTTTACCAAAATTACCATGNCCAGGAGGCATAGTAGGNGTTCTCCATTCTAGTGANTTTGCTTGCCAAGGGTTTTTCTCAGCAGGNACNCCATATTTTCTNCTCCAGAANANATTTATAAAGAAAAAGATCTGTGCAAAACCTGTTACNAGNGCGGTTAATGTNATGAAGANATTTAAATCNGCNGCAGATTGAGTNTANANGGCTTCTGTTTGACCCATCTCATAATANCTTCGAGGCACTCCAATCAATCCTAGNTANTGCATTGGGAAATAAATNAAATATGACCCTAGAAAGGTGAACCAAAAATGCAATCTTCCAAGTGTTTCATTGTACATCCGACCAGTCATTAGAGGGAACCAGTGATATATTGCAGCAAAAACAACTTGAACAGGAGCAATACCCATCACCATATGAAAGTGNGCAACAACAAAATATGTATCTGATAGAGGAACATCAACAATAACATTGCCAAGGAATAAACCTGTCAAACCTCCATTAAGGAATGTTATTATAAACGATATACAAAATAACATTGGAACAGTTAGGGAAATATTCCCTTTCCAAAGTGTTAAAACCCAATTGTATACCTTTATGGCTGTTGGCACGGCTATAATTAATGTTGTAGTTGCAAAGAAAAACCCAAAATATGGATGCATACCACTAACATACATATGATGAGCCCAAACAATAAAACTTAATGCTCCAATTGCAACAATCGCCCACACCATCATACGGTATCCAAAAATATTTTTTCTAGAATGGACTGATAAAACATCAGAAACTATTCCAAAGGCTGGAAGGGCAACAATATATACTTCAGGATGACCAAAGAACCAAAACAAGTGTTGGAATAAGATTGGGCTACCGCCACCATAACTTAATTGCTCACCCATCTCTACTAATGCGGGCATAAAGAAACTTGTCATAAGTGTCTTGTCTAAAATCATCATTATTGCACTCACAAGAAGAGCTGGGAATGCAAACATAGCCAANACNGTNGCTGTNAAAATACCCCATACNGCGAGGGGCATNCGCATAAGTGTCATACCTCTAGTTCTTGCTTGAAGAATGGTTACAATATAGTTCAAACCNCCCATTGTGAAACCAACNATAAATATNGATAAGGANATTAACATAAGAATAATTCCACTCTCTTGACCAGGAGTTCCACCNAATATTGCTTGAGGAGGATAAAGNGTCCATCCAGCACCTGTAGGTCCTCCAGGNGTAAAGAAACTGGCAACTAAAACNAAACAAGCCAATAAAAAGGTCCAATAACTTATCATATTTAANTAAGGNAATACCATATCTCTCGCNCCAACCATTAGAGGAATCAAATAATTACCGAATCCTCCAAGAAATAAAGCGGTTANGAAATAAACTACCATTATCATGCCATGCATAGTTATAGCTTGATAGTAGAAACCTTCACTAATAATTGATAAACCAGGAAAACCAATTTGCATTCTCATAAACCAAGATAAAACTAANCCAATTANNGCAATAGCTGTAGCTGTACAAAAATATTGTATCCCAATAATCTTTGCATCTTGAGAAAANANTTTTTCTGTCCACCAGCTTTTAGCATGGTAGAGNTCCTGTTCTTCAACTTCTCTTTCTGGAATTATAGCGTCAGACATTTNTTACCTCTTTCTAATTATTTAATTTCNGCAAATTTNTTATTATTTAAAGATGCNGATTCNATTGATTCTTTAAATGTNATTTGTTCAGATANCCATTCATTGTAACTTGTTTCATCATCGACAGTTACAAAACCTCTCATAGCATGATGGCCAACACCGCAAAGTTCGGCACATAGGATCTCATACTCACCAGCTTTTTCAGGGGTAAACCAATAATATGTTATCATTCCTGGAACCATATCCATCTTGCCTCTAAATTGGGGTACATAAAAGTTATGTAAAACATCAATTGATCTCAAAAGAACCTTTACTGGTTGATCAATTAATAGGTGCAAATCGTCACCTTGAATTAAAATATCATCTTGACCATTTGGATCATTTGGATTCATTCCAAAAGGATTCTCGTCATTAATATTTCTTGCATCACTAGTGCCTAATATTCCATCTTCACCCGGTAACCTAAAACTCCAATACCATTGTTGGCCCATGACTTCGATTGGAACTACATTATCTGGAGGACTAACATACTCATCCCAAACCACAAGGCCTGGAGCTAAAAGAGCAATAATCCCAATTGTAGTTACTGCGGTAAGCGTTATTTCCATTTTCTTACTTTCTGGTTCATACGCGCCTCTTCTGCCAGGGACTTTCTTAAATTTGTATATGCAATAAATCATAAAACCAATAACTGCAGCAAACACAAAACCAGTCAACGCAAAGGTAAGCTGAAGTATTGAGTCAATGCCGCCCCAGTTTGATGCTATTGGCGTCCACCACCAAGGGCTAAGTAGGTGAAAAACTATAGATCCAACAACAACAAGAAACATAACGAAAGCAATCATATGAGTAAGCTCCTATATAAATTTATATGCCTTGTATCAACATAAGAAATGTTGATTTCATATTTATGAGACAAATTACTCAAAGGCCATGTAAAGTCAAGGTAAGAGCGAACAACATTTAGATCATTGTAGAAATAGCTTTATTAATATAATAGATTACAATTAGGAACGGATGAAATTTAAGAAATCTTAATATTGGTATGCTCACTACTGTAAAGAAAATTATAGAACTATTTAAGGTTAGAATTAGTTTAACAATAACTTTATGCGCAGTTTCTGGGGTTTTTATAATGCCTCACAGCAATTCTTTCTCATTAAATCAATTTATTATCTTAATTGTTTGCACTTTTTTATCATCAGCAAGTTCAAGTGCGTTTAATCAATTTTATGAAAAAGACTTGGATGTATTAATGCCCCGAACATCTCAGCGACCATTTGCCACAGGTTTTTTTAAGTCTGATTCTTACTGGTTATTTATTTTTTTTACACTTCTTGTTATTTCATTATCAGTAGCTGCTTTATACTTAAATATTGCTACAGCTATATATCTTCTTTTAGGAGCAATCTTTTACGGGTATGTCTACACAATAGTACTTAAGAGATCCAGTATATATAATATTGTAATTGGTGGACTGGCAGGAAGTTTTGCTGTACTTGCGGGTTCAGCAGCTGTTAATCCCATGTTGTCTGTGCCTGCAATAATCCTATCTTTGATTCTCTTCCTATGGACGCCACCACATTTCTGGAGCTTAGCAATAGCTATAGAGGAAGACTATGCTAAGGCAAAAATTCCAATGCTTCCAAATTTAATTGGTGCAAAAAGTTCTTCCTATGTAATTCTATCCCAGACCATCTTGTTAGTTATAATTTCTTTTGTTCCACTATTGTTTAATATGGGGTTTATATACCTATCCTTTGTTTTAATTGGGGGTTTATATTTCTTATGGAAAAGTATTATTCTTGTTTTCGAAACAACAAAGAAGAATGCAATGTCTAATTTTTTTGCTTCTTTTATTCAGCTTGGGTTATTGCTCTTTGCGTGTATAATTGAAGGTCTAATTAATTATATCTAAATGTAAATACTTGAATCTGTTTATTAATTATATTAATAATTATTAACTCAAAATACTTAGGGAGAGAAAATTGAAAAAATCTGATCAGATTACAAAAAATGCAGCTTATGAAGCTGTTGCACCAGATGATTTTGCATCAATGATTGAAGTTGATAGATATGGTCAAAGATCGAGTGATTTTGATAAGATAATTTCTGATACTCATGCTCATTTCTGGGATCCATTAGATACTAAATATATAGATTTCTCAGAGAACTTCGATGTCGAGAACAAATTGCTTATGCCTGAGGAATTCCTACCAGAACTCCAGTGCCCATCCGTCATGAAGCTTGACAAAAAGTCTAAAATAAAACTGGCAAATGAAAGCTTTAGATGGCAAATGTCNGCAATNCTNCATGGNGAGCAAGGAGCATTAAATTTATCTGCAAGTCTNTGCCATATTCTTAAAGATCAAGGCGCACAGGAATATGCCGCAAATCAGGCTCGTGAAGAAGCTAGACATGTGACAGGTTTTGCTAAATATATTAATTCTAGATGGGGAAAACCACTACCTGTTGGGCAAACTCTTGGTGATTTATTAAGTGAATTAGTAAATGCTCCTGAAGTTTACAAAAAAATTGTAGGCATGCAAATCTTGGTTGAAGGATTGGCTATGGGGGCTTTTGCAACAATATATCAACATAGTTATGATCCTGTCCTAGTTAAATTGATGCAACTAGTAATGACTGATGAAGCCTTCCATCATAAATTTGGAAAAATTTGGGCTGACAAAACAATTCCTAAACTGGATGAAAATGAGCAGAATATCATTGAAGACTGGGCNGCTAATTGTTTCCAAATTTTATTATTTAATCTAGTTAATCCTGAGCAAAAGAAAATAATATATGATCAATTTGGTCTTGATTGGAAACAAGTACTTGATGAATTACATGATATTATAACTGATGATGACAGAAGAGAAAGAATGAGAGAGTCAACTGACATTTTTAGAGTACTTGTTAAAACCCTTCTAAAAGCTGGAATTATAACTGATCGAACAAGAGATTTTTATTCAGTATATGTTGANCTTGATGAATTAAAAGAAGAGGGAGACAGAATGGTTGGTGATGATATTGCTGATGAAGGTCTTGAATTCCTTAAGGAGATTAATTTTAGAGATATGAGAAGAAATATTGCNGCAGAATAGTTATTTCACATATTAATTATATGCTCCATTTTCTATTAATAAGTCTTCAATTCTTTTAAATCTTTTTGCTTTTGCCCAATCGAGTGCAGTNCTACCTGTTAAATCTGTGTCATNTGGGTANGCTCCACCCTCTAGCAAAGCCTTAGCGGAATTAAATTTTCCTTCCCGAGATGCAATAATAAGCGGAGTTTGTCTATTTGGGCCTAGTTTATTTGGATTAGCTCCAAAGCTTATTAGTGTTTTAATTAAATTTGGATCATCTTTAAAAACAGCAAGAGATAATGCGGTCCTGTTTTCTTGATCCTTTAAATTAGCTCTTGCACCCTGTTCCAGTAAAAATAATACCATATCCATTCTTGAGCGCTCGATAGCCAGTAACAAGGCCGGTACTTCATCGAAATCTTTTTCATTAATTGATGCTCCAGAATTTAGAGCAGATACCAGATCTTGTAACCTACCCGTTTTTACCGCTGTAACAAGAGCACCCTCTTTAAATGGACTATCATTAAAACCTCCATATTGAGCATTTATAGAGCTCAAAGGAGCCAAAAATAAAATAGTAGCTAATATTAATGCGTTTTTGATTTTTTTCTCCTTATTTCATAAATTAATGGATTTTAATAATATCTTATTATACATACTTCTCTATGTTTCAAAAATATTTTTTAATCTTCTTATCAGCTGTAATTTTGGCATTTGTTCTTTATCTTTTTGGAACTTTTTTTATCTCATCAAATAGAAATTACAGCCAAGGCAAAGTTGTAACTGAAGTTGAAAATCAAGAGGGAATTCCTGGAGGTCATTTCAAATTAAAAACCCATGACGGAAAAATTTTTAACACATTAGAAAATGAAGATCCAATGCTAATATATTTTGGATTCACTTACTGCCCTGATGTCTGTCCAATTACATTATTAACTATGGCAAATGTGCTTGATAAGTTGGAGAATGAGAAAATTACTCCTCTATTTATAACTGTAGACCCTGAACGTGATAATGAGACAATTCTTTCGAATTATGTTAGCGCTTTTCACGATGATATAATTGGTTTAACAGGATCTATTGATGAAATAAATAAAGTTACATCAGATTGGAAAGTATATTTTAAAAAAGAAAATAATATTGATATGCCTGATAATTATACTGTAAATCATTTAGATATAATATTTATTGCTAATAAAAATGCAGAATTTGTTGATTTTATAAAGCCAAATACTTCAGCTGAAGATGTAATAAATAAATTAGTTAAGGTTATTCCAAAAATTAAAGGTTANANTTTTTTAAATATCTAAATTTGCAACCAAATCACCTGACTCAATACTGTCTTGGATAAATTCTCTTCTTTTTATNACTTCGTCACCCATTAAATCAGCAAATATACCACTATTATCAACACCAGAATCAATTTTAACTCTTAAAAGTCTCCTAGAATCAGGGTCCAAAGTTGTATCCCAAAGTTGTTCGGCATTCATTTCNCCTAAACCTTTATAACGTTGAATTTGTAATCCTTTTCTACCCTCGATGAATATAGANTCTATTANATCAATAGGTCCATTAACAATNTAACTTCTTCCATCTCTTTCAAAAATATTTGANGCTTCTTCATTCATNTAAGGAAAAAATTGTTTTATCTCNTCAGAAATTTTCTCAAGCCTTCTTGAATCCGAAGAATTAAATAAACCTTGACCAATTGTCATACTCTCACTCACACCTCTTACTTCCCTNGAAACCATCANNCCATTTTCNGNGTCATAACTAGCATTCCAATCNGCATCAATATCACTATATTTTTTTGTCAATCTGTTTGATATTTCCANTAAAGACTTGTCGGAAATTTTTATNGGNTGTTTAAANGCNCCNCTAATTGATACNGTNTCAACAAATCCTTGATTGTATTTTTTAGGNAANGAATNAATTAANTTTTTAAAATTTCTACTTTTATTNACTAGNTCAATTAAATCATTNGAAGCNANNACCTCACCATTATTAAGNATAAAAGAAGAGTCATTTATTCCAGAATNAATNAGATAATTNTCNAAGTCATCATCATCTTTTAAATATGTTTCAGAATTACCNTTCTTNGCTTTNTATAGAGGAGGNTGNGCNATATACAAGCAGCCATCNGTAATCANNGGTCTCATTTGTCTATAAAAGAAAGTTAANAGCANNGTTTTAATATGNGCACCATCAACATCNGCATCCGTCATTATTATTACTTTTTTATATCTTAACTTNTCNGTTTTAAAACTTTCATCATCCTCATCGNTNTCATTAGAAGAATTNCCNATACCNCCNCCTAGGGCTGTAATNANAGTTGCAATCTCATTGGATGAAAGAACCTTAGATAATCTNGCCTTTTCNCAATTNATAATTTTNCCNTTTAGAGGAAGAATTGCTTGTGTAGACCTNTCTCTACCTTGTTTTGCNGAACCGCCAGCTGATTCACCCTCAACAATAAANATTTCACATTTTTCTGGATCTTTTTCTTGGCAATCAGCTAATTTTCCAGGTAGTGACGAAACATCNAGAGCNCCNTTTCTNCTTGTNAGGTCTCGAGCCTTTCTAGCGGCTTCNCTAGCAGCNGCAGCTTCGACTACTTTTCCNACAATGATTTTNGCCTCTGCNGGATGNTCNTCAAACCAATTTGATAATAGATCATTTATTAAACTCTCAACAACAGGNCTTACTTCTGAGGAAACTAANTTATCTTTGGTTTGNCTNGAAAATTTAGGATCAGCTACTTTTACAGATAAAACNCATGTAAAGCCNTCTCTAATATCTTCACCTACAAGTTGAACATTTTCTTTTTTTGTTAAACCTGTATCTTGCGCATAAGAATTTACAACTCTTGTCAATGCTGATCTGAGACCAGCCAAATGAGTGCCTCCATCTTTTTGAGGAATATTATTTGTAAAGCAATTTACAGTTTCNTAATAACTATCATTCCACCACATTGAAACATCAACTTCAATTTCATCTTTTTTACCAGAAAAACTGATAGGCAAATCCATTAGAGACTTTCTTGTCTGGTCAATATGTTTGACAAANTCTTCTAAGCCACCTTCATAAGACATTGTCTTAGCCCAAGGCTCATCTTTCCTTTTATCTTCCAAATGTATTGATATACCTGAATTCAGAAAAGCCATTTCNCTCAATCTTGCTTCTAAAGTTCTACGACTAAATTCGGTCATTGTAAAAACTGACTTAGATGGATAAAAAGTAATTTCTGTTCCGGTTTCATCTTTACAATCTTTAATGGCTTTCAGAGCTTTAACCGTTTCACCATTTTGAAAAGACATAGCATGTTCTTTACCATCTCTCTTTATCGATAGATCTAATTTTTCCGATAATGCATTAACAACTGAGACACCAACTCCATGGAGACCTCCAGAAACTTTGTAAGAATTTTGGTCAAATTTTCCTCCAGCATGTAACTGTGTCATTATTACTTCAGCAGCTGAAATTCCTTCTTCTTTATGGATCTCAGTTGGTATTCCTCTTCCGTCATCCTTAACGGTTACAGACTCATCAGCATTCAAAATAACTGAGATCATTTTACAATGACCTGCTAAGGCCTCATCAACAGAATTATCAACCACCTCATATACCATGTGATGAAGACCAGTTCCGTCATCTGTATCTCCAATATACATACCAGGTCTCTTTCTCACAGCCTCCAAACCCTTGAGTACCTTGATGGACTCTGCACCATAATCGTTATTATCTTTTTTATCTTTTCCAGTTTTCTTTTTGTTTTCTTTTTTTGCCATTTTTTTCCTATCTTATATCGGTAACTTTTTTATTGTTAAGATGATAAATCTCTAAATCCCCTAGCTCTTCAAATACAGAAATATCTGTACCCGTCATAATTATTTGAGAACCGATTTCTTGAATCTGTTTGAAAAAAGATTTACGCCTAATTTTATCAAAATGAGCAAGCACCTCATCTAAAAGTAAAACTGGATATCTAGACTTAAAACTTGAAACAAGCTCTAAATGAGAAAGAATAATACCCATCAAAAGTGACTTTTGTTCACCGGTTGAACATTTCTTTGCTTCAATTTTTTTATTTTTTTCATTTACTAATAAGTCGCTTCTATGAACCCCTTCATTGGTACGTTTAGAGAAAAAATCCCTTTCTCTATTATTTTTGAATTCATTACACAACATTTCTTTTGCTTTACCACTATTCCAAGAAGAAACTAAATTTTCTACAAAACCATATATTTCAAGATGTGCTCTTGGCCAAACTGGATCTAAATTAGTTTCCAAAACTTTATTTAAATCACTAATAAATGTTAATCTTGTTTCTGCTATAGCTATTGAAACATCTGACATTTGATTTTCCAAGGCATCTAACCATACATTATCTAAAACCTTGCTCTTAAAAGAAGAATTTCTTTCGGCCATCAACTTTTCATAAATTTTAATATTTTTTGTGTGATTTTTTTCATAGACAGCGCATAATCTATCAATAAATCTTCGCCTATATGAGGGCGTCTCATTAAATATTTGGTCCATAGATGGTGTTAACCAAGAAAGTAAAATAATTTCTGGAAGTGCACTCGATCCAGAAACCTTCTTACTATTAATTTTTATATCTCTTCCCTTTTGATTATCTCTTAATCCAGATGAAACCTCATAATTCTTCCCATTTGATAAAATATTAAAATTAACTCCCCAGGGCATCGAGTTATCATCTTTAACCATTTCAGAGAATTTTGAGTTTCTCATTCCTCTTCCTGGCGATAATAGTGATATAGCTTCTAAAATATTCGTTTTCCCAGCACCATTGTCACCAATAATTGCTAATGGTTTACCTGATAAGCTTAAACTGAAATCAGAGTGTGATCGAAAATTTATCAGCTTTAAGGATTTAATTTGATCAAATGATTTATTGCTGTTTTCTAAATCTATATTTGTATCTTGAGACAATTTTATAGTGACCCTATCATACCCTCATTGGCATCAAAACATAAGTTGCGTCTTCATGAGCAGAATCATTGATTAAAGCAGGCGCCCCAGGGTCTTCCAGAGTAAAGGTCATTGTCTCACCATCTATTTGTGAAGCTATATCAAGCAAATACCTTGCATTAAAACCAACTTCTAAATCGTCTGCCTCATAAGTAACATCAACTTTCTCTACTGCTGTTCCTGCGTCAGGATTAATAACAGTTAATGTTAATGAATTATCTTTAATCACGAACTTTACAGCTTTAGATTTGTCCGAAGAAATTGTTGCAACGCGATCAATTGAGGAAGCAAAATCATTTGTTTGAACTGTCATAATTTTTGTATTTGTCTTTGGAATAACTCTCTCATAATCGGGAAAGGTTCCATCAATCAATTTTGAAGTAAGAGAAATATTTGTTACTTCAAATCTGATTTTGGTTTCGGATATAAATAAATTAATATTTCCTTCAATATCTTCAATTAATTTTCTCACCTCACCAATAGTCTTTCTTGGGATAATAATACTTGGAATATCATCAGCCCCGGCGGGTAAATCTGACTGAATACAAGCTAACCTGTGTCCATCNGTAGCAACACTTCTAAGGGAATTATTGATTGCGTGGAAAAAAATACCATTTANATAATATCTAGTTTCCTCAGTGGAAATGGCAAATTTTGATTTATCGATCATATTAGCAAGCTCTTCTGAATCTATAATAAAATTACATGGCATTTCNCCTGAAGACATTTCTGGGAAATCTTCAATAGGTAATGTCGATAACTCAAAATTTGATTGTCCACATGATAGCTCTAATTTTTCATTATCTTTTGTNGNAATATCTAATGATGAACCTTCAGGTANTTTTCTTACAATATCATAAAGCGTATGAGCAGATGTTGTAATTTGACCTTCTTCAATAGTATTTGCTTTATCGAGTTTTTCTATAATTTCAAGATCTAGATCAGTAGCCGTAAGAGAAATTCCCTCATTATTGGCTATAATTTTTACATTTGAAAGAATTGGAATTGTATTTCTTCTTTCTACAACACTTTGAATATGATTAAGACTCTTAAGAAGAATATCTCTCTCAACTGATATCTTCATAAATTATAACTCCTTANCTTTTTCGTAGATATTTTATCCACGAATCACTTAATAATTATAGCAGAAAACTAGGAAAAATCACTTAAGAATCAATTTTCAAGAGATCTTCTAAGAACCTCAACCTCTTCATCAATCGCTACATCACCAACTCTTAAATCTTCTATTTTCTTAACAGCATGAATCACTGTTGTATGATCTCTACCTCCAAATTTTCTTCCTATTTCAGGTAGAGACCTAGTAGTTAGTATTTTTGATAAATACATAGCAATTTGTCTTGGTCTAGCAATNGTTCTTGATCTTCTTGCAGATAATAAATCTGATAATCTGAGATTATAATAATCTGCAACTTTTCTCTGAATATCGTCTATAGTTGTCTTTCTTTGTGATGCTCTTATTAGATCTTTTAATACTTCTTTAGCCATATCAATACTAAGAGGTCTATTAGCAAAGGATGAATAAGCAATAACTCTATTAAGAGCTCCTTCTAAGACCCTTATATTTGAGTCAATTCTTTGGGCAAGAAACTCTAAAAGGTTATCCGGTATATCTATTTCAGGGTTTTCAGCAAGGTGAGATTCTGCTTTCGATTGAAGAACNCCAAGACGTAACTCATAATCAGAAGGATGGATGTCTGCAACTAGACCCCAACCCAATCTAGACCTAATTCTTTCTTCAATCCCATCAAGATCTACAGGCGATCTATCAGCNGAAATTATGACCTGATGATTATGATCAATTAATGTATTAAAAGTATGAAAAAATTCCTCCTGGGTGGAGTCTTTTCCTGCAATAAATTGAATATCATCAATCATCAAAACATCTACTGATCTGAATTGTTGCTTAAAGGCCATAGTATCCTTAAATCTTAATGCTTTGATAAACTGATACATAAATTTTTCAGCTGAAAGATACAGAACTTTTCTTTCTGGCCAATTTTTATTAATCTCTAAAGCCATAGCATGAAGCANATGCGTTTTNCCAAGACCTACACCACCATATAAAAACAAAGGNTTAAAAGAAACATTCCTTCTTTCTGTAATCCTTCTAGCTGCTGCATATGCAAGCTCATTAGATGGACCAACAACAAAATTTTCAAAAGATAGTCTTTCATCTAAAGGGGCTCCGACCGAATTATGATCAAGTAATGACTCTGATGCTTTTAGTGAAACACCAATTTTTGTATCTTGTTGTGTAGGTGTATCTTTCTTTTCGTTTAAATCAATTGAAGCAACATCAATGATTACAGATTTTACTTCTCTCACTTCTTTTGAAAGAATAGATAAAATACGATCAAGATAATGATTATCTATCCAATCTCTCATAAATCTAGTTGGCACTGTAAGCGTTAATTTATTTTCAACAAATTCTCCGAATTGAATATTTTTAAACCAACTTTTAAATGTGGCTTCACCAATTTCAGCTCTTAAAATAGAAAGAGAACGTTCCCATCCTTCTTTGATTTTTTTTTGCTGAAAATTAGTATCGTCCAAGACAGGCACCCTTCAATAATGTGAAACAACAAATCTATGCTGTTTTGATTTTTTTTTTTTGAAAATTAAAAAAAAATTACAATTCACACTAGCCTTGAGTCAAGAATGATGCAACATGAATCAACAAAAAAATGAAATAATTTTAATTATTTTTATATTTAGGGTTTTTAGTTTAAAGATTTTAATTTTTTGGAAAGCCTAGATATCTTTCTAGATGCATTTTTTTTATGAACTATACCTTTTTGAGCAAGCTTCATTAATTTTGGCTGCACTATTTTAAAAGCTATTTGAGCTTCATTAGATTCTCCTGAAGCCACAGCCTCTTCAAATCTTCTGATATATGTGCGCACATTTGTTCTGAGGGATTTATTTCTCTCAGTCCTTTTTGCAATTTTTCTAACCATTTTCTTGGCGGAAGATAAATTAGCCATTTTTAACCTTTTTAATATTGCTTGGTTTTATATTTACTTAATATTAAAGCGTCAAGCTTTCAATTACTCATCTTTAAATTCTGGTTTNCTTTTCTCAACAAAAGCCGACATTCCTTCAGCTTTATCTTTTGTTGCNAACATTGAATGGAANAACCTTCTTTCAAAGCGNACACCTTCTGCTAATGTTGTTTCATATGCTCTATTGACCATTTCTTTTGTCATCATAGTTGCCACTAGCGATTTATTGGCAACTTCTTTTGCAATATCGACAACATCATCAATAAAATTGTCATTAGATAAAATTCTACTTACTAATCCAATGCTCTCGGCTTCTTCGGCGTCCATCATTCGTCCCGTTAAACACATATCCATAGATTTTGATTTACCAATGAACCTAGTCAATCTTTGTGTGCCTCCGGCACCAGGGCTTACACCAAGATTAATTTCTGGTTGTCCNAATTTAGCNCTCTCAGAGGCAACCATAAAATCACACATCATTGCTAATTCACAACCTCCNCCAAGGGCATAACCTGAAACAGCAGCAATTGTAGGTTTTCTACATCTAGAAATTCTTTCCCAATTTCTTGTAATAAAATCTTCTTTATATACATCCATATATGACTTAGGTTGCATTTGCTTTATATCAGCCCCAGCCGCAAATGCTTTTTCAGAACCCGTTAGAATTAAACATTTTAAATCAGTATTTTCCTCATACTGGTCAACGATTTTCGATAATTCATCCATTAAATCATCATTCAAGGCATTTAAAGCATCTGGCCTATTTAAGGTTACAATTATAATATCTTCCCTTATCTCAGTTAATACATTTTTTTCAGTCATAAGATTCCTCACATATGATTGTTATTATCAATTAAACAATTGACTTAAAAAGTATAGCAGTAAATTAACTTTTAAATTCATTTTTTTTGACATGAAGAGCAAAAAAATGATGATCGATTAGATTGTACTATTCTTTTAATGCTATCTGAACAACCCTTAGAAACACAAATCTTACCTTCTCTTCCNTACACATTAAATGTACTTTGAAAATACCCCATCTTACCTTCAGTATTTACATAATCTCTCANTGAAGAACCACCGAGNTTGATTGATGATTTGATTATTTTTTTTATACTCTTAACTAGGTCAATAAGTTCTTTCTTTGGAGTTTTATCCTTATTTACTAATTTTTTTGCTGGTAATAGAGGAGAAATACCAGATTTAAAAAGCGCCTCACAAACATAAATATTACCTAGNCCAGCAATAATTTTTTGATCCAAAAGTGTATTTTTTATATTCCTTTCTTTCTTATGAAATAACAAAGATAAATTCTTCGCATTACATTCCTGCGACAATGGTTCATATCCAAGNCCACTTAACCTTTCATGATCAGAAAGAGAGTTCTCCTGTANCAAAATATATCCAAATCTTCTTGGATCATTATAAATAGCCACAAATTCTTCGGTATGNAGCACAAAATGATCATGTTTAATTTTACTTCCTNTATTAAAATTTTTNTTATCAATTATTCTATAACTACCTGACATACCTAAATGAGAAATAATTTTCATACCATTTGACAAGTCAAATAATATGTATTTTGCCCTTCGAGTGATTGATAAAATATATTCTCCGGTTATCTTTTTTATAAAATTCTTATTATATGGAAAGCGCAGTTTCTTGTTTGATAGCTGGATTTTCAATATTTTCTGACCTTCTAGGTCCTTTTTTAAACCTTCTTTTGTTGTCTCTACTTCTGGTAATTCAGGCATTATTTTAATCTTTCTGTCTAGAACTAATCATTACAACAAGCTATGTTCGCGTCATAGGAATTTATATTAATGAAAAAAAATGATTTTGGATATGAACAAGTAAACAAGAATGAACATTATAATAGGGTTCAAGAGGTATTCAATAATGTCGCGAATGAATACGATTTTATGAATGATGTTATGTCTTTTGGTTTTCATAGAAACTGGAAAAAAGAATTTGTTGGCTTAATAGAGATTAACGATGAGAATGATACTAAGATCCTAGATTTAGCTGGAGGTACAGGTGACATTGCAAAAAGAATTTTAAAAAGTCATCCTAATACTTCAATTGAAATCATTGATAAAAATTTTATGATGCTAAAAGAATCTAGTACAAAAGATAATATTCTTAAATCTAATAAGATTAATCTTATCTGTGGGGATGGTGAGAACATTCCACTGAATGATAATTCTATAGATGTAATAACATTATCTTTTGGAATTAGAAATATGACCGATAGAATAAAATGCTTAAAAGAATGCTACAGAGTTTTAAAGCCAGGGGGTCAGTTTTTATGCATGGAATTTTCTATGCCAGAAAATTATACCTTAAGAAACATTTATGATGCTTGGTCTTTTTTTGTAATACCCAAATTAGGAAAATTAATAGCGAAATCTGAGGAATCTTATAAATATCTTNTTGAAAGCATTAGAACATTTCCAAAACCAGATGAATTTGTGGAAATATTAGAAGAGATTAACTTTAAGAGNACATCAATAAGACAGCTTAGTGGCAATATAGTTTGTATATATAAAAGTAGGAAAATTTAATGTTAGNTTTTTTTAAAATTATAAATCTCATTCCTGCAATCAGAGCATTAATTGCTGAGGAGAGTCTATTACCAAAAAATAGCCATAATAAANTACCTTTTGCTCTAAAATTTCTCAAATATATATTATTTGTAAAACACAANAAAAATAAAGATTTATCATTAACCTTAAAAAAACTTGGNCCAACATGGATAAANCTTGGACAATTCTTATCAACAAGACCAGATATNATTGGCATAGAACTNTCTGATAAACTTAAAAATCTTCAAGATAAAGTTGAACCTTTNCCAAAGTCAAAAACAATAGAAATTCTTAAAAACGAATTCAAAGAAGAATATTTGGACACTTTTATTGATATAATGCCCTCAAAAACTGCAGCTTCAATTGCTCAAGTACATAAGGGGACAATAAAATTAAACAACAAGGAATATGATGTAGCAATCAAAATTTTAAGGCCAAATATTGAAAGAGAAATAAAAAAAGATCTANGAAAATTTTTTATCGNAGCAAGTCTTTTAGAAAAACTTTCTAAAGAAGCAAAAAGACTTAGATTAACGGAAGTTGTACAAACCTTAGCTGAAAGCCTCAGTATGGAAATTGATTTAAGATTAGAGGCTGCGGCACAATCAGAAATTAAAGATAATATTATTAATGACGAATATTTTGATGTCCCAAATATATACTGGGATCTTACAAGAAAGAATATACTAATATCTGAGTGGGTTAATGGAATACCAGCAAAAAATATAAACAAAATTGTCGAGGAAGGNCTTGATACTAAAAAAATTGGAAAAAATATTTTAAAAATATTTTTAACTACATCTATTCGTGATGGCTTNTTTCATGCAGATATGCATCAGGGAAACCTTTTTATAGAAAAAAATGAAAAAATTATAGCTGTAGATTTTGGCATAGTTGGTTATNTAGATTTTGAAAGCAAACAATATTTGAATAATATTTTACTTGGTTTCATTAATAGAGATTATAACAAAATTGCTAAAGTTCATTTTGAAGCAGGTTATGTNCCTGAAACAGAGGATCAAAATAAATTTGCACAAGCATTACGNTCTATCGGAGAGCCCATCCAAGGAAAAGATGCTAATGATATATCTATTGGAAACTTACTCACACAACTTTTTGAAATCACCAATCAATTTAATATGAAAACACAACCACAATTACTACTGCTCCAAAAAACNATGGTAGTTGTTGAGGGTGTGGCAAGAGAGTATGATCCAAATTTGAATATATGGACTGAGTCAGAACCAATATTAAATGANTTAAATAAATTAGACTTTACTAATAAGTTCAATTTTTCTTCGGATGAAGTAATAAATCGGGCNAGAGAAGCAATTATAAATCTTCCCAATAACATCGAAGGAGTTAAGAAAAATATCAATCAAATGGGNAAAANGATAGATTATCAAGGAGTAAAAATTCATCNAGATAGCCTAAATANTATAAATAAAGGTAACAATAACCTATTGTTTTACATTATTATTTTTCTTTTATTATTGCTAATTGTTATAGCAATTTTTTAATTTTAAAATATTCTACACATTTGAAAGTAATGGTTTTATATTCCATTTGTAAATTTTGAGAGAATAATGAAAAAGATATTATTAATAATAACTGGCGGCATTGCTTCATACAGAGCTCTTGATCTAATTAGAGAGATCAAAAGGTCAGGTGATGATGTAACATGCGTTATGACTAAAAGCGCATGTGAATTTGTACAGCCAATATCTTTTGCTACATTATCTAAAAATAAAGTTTATACAGAGCTCTTTGATCTCGATAATGAGTCAGAAATTGGTCATATTAATTTATCAAGAGAAGCTGATTTNATTGTTATTGCCCCTGCTACTGCCAATACTNTATATAAAATAGCCAATGGTGTTGCTGACGATCTAGTNAGCACAATCATGTTAGCTTCAAACAAACCTACATTAATAGCTCCTTCAATGAATGTAAAAATGTGGGAAAATCAAAATACAGTTTCAAATGTTTTAAAGTTAAAAGAGCAAGGAATTCACTTTATAGGCCCTAATAAAGGTGAAATGGCATGTGGTGAAATTGGCTATGGAAAGATGGCATCAGTTGAAGAAATAAAAAAAGAAATTGATTACCTTCTCAAGCCGGGTTTTTTAGATGGTAAGAGGGCTTTAGTAACATCTGGTCCAACAATCGAAAAAATTGATCCTGTNAGATTTTTGTCAAATAATTCATCTGGTAAACAAGGTCATGCAATTGCGGATGCTCTCAGAAGACATGGCGCTGATACAAACCTTATCAGTGGACCAGTAAATATTAAAGATCCAGAAAATGTTAAAGTTACAAAAGTTAATTCTGCAGAAGAAATGCTTCATGCATGTAGAGAAAATTTACCAGTTGATATTGCTATTTTTGCTGCTGCTGTATCGGATTGGAAGAGCTCTGAAGTTGCTGATACAAAAATTAAGAAATCCACTGAAAATGAAAATCTAACACTAAATCTTCAACAAAATCAGGATATTTTAAAAGAAATAAGTACATTAAATAAGAATAGACCAGAACTGATAATTGGCTTTTCTCTTGAAACAGATAACCTTGAAGAAAAAGCAAAAGAAAAGTTAAAAAATAAATCTTGCGATTGGATAGTTGCGAACGGCCACCATAATGGTAAGGAAAGTGTTTTTGATAGTGAAATGAATTCAGTTAAATTAATTAAAAATGATAGTCTTGAAGATTGGGGTTATTTAACCAAATATGATATCGCTGAAAAATTATGCATGAAGATTTCGAAATTCTTTAATGAGGCTGCTTAGTGGATAATGATCATGAACTTGAAAAATATTCACGCCAAATAATTCTCAATGAGGTAGGTCCTGAAGGGCAACGAAAATTAAAAAAAGCTAGCGTCCTTATTATAGGCATTGGCGGCTTAGGCTCATCGGTTATTCAATACTTAAATGCTGCTGGAGTAGGAAAGATAGGTATTGTAGATTATGACAAAGTTGAGCTTTCAAATTTAAATAGACAATTAATATATAAAAACAGTGACATAGGAAAAAGTAAGGTTGATGTCGCAAGCAATTATATATCAGAATTAAATTCATCTACCAAAATCGAAATCTTTAAAATGCGAATAGATGAAAAGAATTTACCAAATATTATTGGGGATTATGATATTTTAGCAGATTGCACAGATAATTTAGAGACGAGACTATCTATAAATGATGTATGTACTAAATTTAAAAAAAAATCGGTTGTTTCAGCAGTGGGTGGTTTTTTTGGACAAATAGCATCATTCGACTCAAAAGATGATGATTTGAATAATCCTAATAAAACCTATAGAGACNTNATGAAACATCAANCNTTTGAAGAAGATAGTTGTGATAATATTGGAACTATTGGTTCAGTAGTAGGAGCAATAGGCGCTATGCAAGCAACAGAAATAATAAAATTAATAATTGGAAGTAAAGAAAATTTAATTAATAAACTTCTAATCTTTGATTTTATAACATTCCAAAGTAAAACNCTTAAATTATAAGAAAAATGAGTAAAATATTTATCAAAATAAAANTGGTTCATTTNATTTGGCTNTTTTTTTTATTNTTAAACATCGCTTTCTCATTTTCTGCTTATTCAAAAGCACNCGCTACTGAGTGGCTATCATTGAAGTATGATAAAACATATCTTAGANCAGGGCCTTCAAAACAAAATAAAGTCCTATGGACCTATAAAAAGAAAGGTCTGCCTATTAAACTTATAAGAAAAAAAGGTGATTGGTATGAAGTAGAAATGCCTGAACAAATCAAAGGCTGGATTAATTCTTCACAAATTTCATTTAAAAGAAGAGTACTAGTAATTTCTGAAAATCCNATAAATATTAGAAAAAAAGAAGAAATCTCATCNAAGATANTTGCCAAAGCTAGCAGAAATGTTGTTGGTGAATTAATAGGGTGTCAAAAAAGATTTTGTAAAATTGACTTTTACAAAATTGAAGGTTTTGTTGAAAANGATTCTTTGTGGGGAATAGATTAATATGTGGAGCCAAATTTTGACTCCACAAATATAATTTATTAGTACAAATCAGAATTCATAACTTTATTCCAAGCCGAAATAAAGTCAGAAACAAATTTTTCTTTNGAATCCTCTTGAGCATAAAGTTCAGTAATTGCCCTTAATTGAGAATTTGATCCAAAAACTAGATCAACTCTTGAGGCAGAAGATACTTTTTCTCCAGATTCTCGATCAACTGACTCAAAAGAATTNCCAGTTCCATTAGGTTGCCAAGATACTGACATATCCAACAACTTTACTAAATAGTCATTAGTTAATTCATTTGNATCTTCTGTAAAATTGCCATATCCATTATGTGTTATGCCTAATGATCTTAATCCACCAAGTAATACTGTCATTTCTGGAGCTGTTAATCCGAGTAATTGAGCTCTATCAAGCATCATCTCTTCTGCTCTGACATCAAGACCATCTCGATGATAATTCCTAAATCCGTCGGAAAGTGGTTCTAGATAAGAAAAAGAATCTATATCTGTTTGATCTTGTGATGAATCGCCTCTACCAGGAGTAAAATCGACACTTTTNCCAGAAGCTTTTTCAATTCCTAAATTTCCTCCAAGAATTATAATGTCAGCAACTGATACCCCTGTTTCTGAAGAGATATTTTCATAAGCAGATAATACTTTTTCAAGTTGTTCTGGCTTATTTACTTCCCAATTTTTTTGTGGCTCAAGTCTAATNCGAGCNCCATTTGCTCCGCCCCTAAGATCAGAACCTCTGAAAGTAGATGCGCTTGCCCAGGCAGTTTCAACAAGTTCTTGGATACTTAATCCAGCCTCATCAATTTTACTTTTAACTGAATTGATATCATAATCTTTATTTCCAGCAGGTACAGGATCTTGCCAAATCAATTCTTCGGTTGGAGCTTCAGGCCCAATGTAATTTGTAATAGGNCCCATATCTCTGTGNAGAAGCTTNAACCATGCTCTTGCAAATGCATCAGCAAATTCATCAGGNTTTTCATGGAACCTTTTAGAAATTTCTTTATAAATTGGATCTTCCCTNAATGCTATATCNGTAGTTGCCATCATAGTGGGAACTTTTTTTGATGAATCATGGGCTTCAGGAGCCATATCTTCCTCTTTTTGATCTTTTGCGAACCATTGATGTGCGCCNGCAGGACTTTTACCTAGTTCCCATTCATATCCAAAAAGCAGATCAAAATAACCATTATCCCACTTAATAGGGTCTGCAGTCCATGCNCCTTCTAGACCGCTTGTTATTGCATCACCACCTACTCCAGAACCATGCTCATTTTTCCAACCAAAACCCATTGACTCTAATGGAGCACCTTCTGGCTCTACGCCAACATTTGATTCAAGGGATGCGCCATGAGCCTTACCAAAAGTATGCCCACCGGCAATTAAAGCTACTGTTTCCTCATCATTCATGGCCATTCTTCCGAATGTTTCTCTTATATCCTTAGCGCTGGCTAGNGGATCAGGGTTTCCGTCAGGGCCTTGTGGATTCACATAAATNAATCCCATTTGAACAGCAGCAAGAGGATTATCTAATTCTCTTTCACCTTTGTATCTGNTNTTAGTAAGCCATTCTTTTTCAGCACCCCATAATATATCTTCCTCAGGACCCCATATATCTTCTCGGCCACCACTGAAACCAAATGTTTTTCCTCCCATAGATTCAATNGCCACATTTCCAGATAAAATTAATAGATCAGCCCAACTAATTTTATTTCCATATTTTTGTTTAATCGGCCAAAGCAAACGTCTTGCCTTATCTAAATTTCCATTATCTGGCCAGCTATTCAACGGAGCAAAACGCATAGATCCGGTTCCGCCGCCGCCGCGCCCATCAGTGCTTCTATATGTACCTGCAGCATGCCATGTTAAACGAATAAAGAATGGTCCATAATGACCATAATCAGCTGGCCACCACTCTTGAGAATCTGTCATTAAATCATTTAAATCTTTCTTAAGAGANTCATAATCAAGTTTTTTGAATTCTTCTCTATAATCAAAATCCTCACCAAGTGGATTTGATTTTCTGTCATGTTGATGAAGTATTCCTAAATTTAATTGATCTGGCCACCAATCTTTATTGGCTGTGCCAGTTGAACTATTNCTAGTCATAGCCCCATGCATTACAGGGCATTTATTTTCGTTTTCAGTTGCGTTACTCATGNTTTATTCTCCAAACATATTTATTAAATTAAATCTTAATTAAAATCTCAACTTTCTTTATATCATCTTTTTTTATTGCCTTATGAAGGGATAGATCAATTTCTTCTGGTTCAATATCGTAAAGTTTAAGNTCTTTTGTATCATATATATGATAATGATCTGATGTATTTGTATCAAACCAAGAGCGATCATCATCTATCATTACTTTTGAGATTAGGCCTTTAGCATAAAAATCATTTAANACATTATAAATAGTCCCAGCGGAGATTTTAATTCCTTTTTCTGAACATTTTTTTTCTACAANATCAGCGGAAAAGTGCCAATTTTCCTCTTTAAATAAAATATTAAAGATAGCGATTCTTTGATTAGTTGGTCTAAGATTATTTTGTCTTAAAACATCTTTGATTTTTTTAAAGGGCATAATTTTTTTTACATTTTCCACAGTTTAGAGTCAATATAAAGTAGAAAAAAAATCTTTTCCTTACTTACCAACAATTAATGTGATAAATGACTGAAGTTAGGAATAAAATGGAACAAAAAAATAATTATAATTATGAAGATCTAATAACCTGCGCAAGAGGTGAATTATTTGGGCCAGGAAATGCACAATTACCTATGCCTCCAATGCTAATGTTTGACAAAATAAATAATATATCCTCGGAAGGTGGCTCTAATAATAAAGGTGTTATAAATGCTGAAATGGAAATAAAACCAGACTTATGGTTTTTTGATTGCCATTTTATTGATGACCCTGTGATGCCTGGTTGCTTAGGTTTAGATGCGATGTGGCAACTACTTGGTTTCTACCTAGGTTGGCTTGGTGAAAAGGGAAAAGGAAGGGCAATATCAGTTGGAAATGTAAAATTTTCAGGAATGATTTTACCTCAAACAAAAAAATTAGAATATACTATTAATTTGAAAAGAGTTTTAACGAGTAAGTTGGTGCTTGGAATTGCTGATGGTATATTATCAGCTGATGGTGAAATAATATATGAAGCAAGTGATCTTAGAGTAGCATTGTTTTCATAAGAAAGAGGGATAAAATATGCGACGTGTGGCTGTAACAGGTATGGGAATTGTATCTTGTATTGGAAACAATACTCAGGAAGTTCTCTCAAACCTTAGAGAAGGTAAGTCAGGAATATCAAAATCTGAGGAGCATGTGGATTTAGGTTTCAGAAGTCAAATTTATGGTAAACCAGATCTTGATCCTGAAGAATATTTAGATAAAAAAACTAGAAGATTTATGGGTATGGGAGCAGCATGGAATTACATATCTATGCAGCAAGCAATAGAAGATGCTGGGCTTGAAGAAAAAGATATTATTAATGAAAAGACCGGTATTATTATGGGTTCAGGCGGACCTTCAACAAAAACACTTGTTGAGTCAGCAGATATAACTCGGGAAAAAGGACCAAAAAGAGTTGGTCCATTTGCAGTCCCTAAAGCAATGTCATCAACAAACTCAGCAACCTTAGCTACACCGTTTGGTATAAAAGGGATAAATTATTCAATTTCCTCAGCTTGTGCAACTTCCTCTCATTGCATAGGCAATGCATATGAACTTATTCAATTTGGAAAGCAAGACACAATGTTTGCAGGTGGTGGTGAAGAACTTAACTGGGCTCTATCAGTTCTATTTGATGCTATGGGTGCAATGTCTTCCAAATATAATGATAATCCAGCCACATCAAGCAGAGCATATGATAAAGACAGAGATGGCTTTGTAATTGCTGGTGGTGCAGGAGTTCTTGTTCTTGAAGAAATGGAAAAGGCTAAAGCCAGAGGAGCAAAAATTTATGCAGAAATTATAGGTTATGGCGCTACATCAGATGGACATGATATGGTCCAACCTTCTGGCGAAGGAGCTGTGCGATGTATGAGAATGTCAATGGAAAATATAGGTTGTGAAATTGATTATATCAATCCACATGCAACATCTACGCCTATTGGGGATGAAAAAGAAGTTGAAGCAATTAGAGAGACATTTGGAAATAAGATTCCCAACATAAGCGCAACTAAATCTTTAACTGGCCATAGCCTCGGAGCAGCTGGAGTTCAAGAAGCTATTTATTCAATACTAATGATGCAAAATGATTTTATTGCAAAATCTGCTAACATTGAAAATATTGATCCAAAATTTGAGGACTTACCAATCAATAGAGAAAGAATTGATAATGCTAATATTGGTTGCCTATTATCAAATAGTTTTGGATTTGGTGGAACTAATGCTTCATTAGTCTTTAAAAATCCTAATTTATAAATTTTATGAAATGTTAAAACTATGAATAACCAGATAATGATAGGTAAAAAGGGTTTAGTAATGGGAGTAGCAAATGATCATTCTCTTGCTTGGGGTATAGCCAATAAACTCCATCAAAGTGGTGCTGATATAGCTTTCACATATCAAGGAGAAACTTTCAAAAAAAGGGTTGAGCCTTTAGCAAATTCGATCAATTGTGGAGAAAATTTGATTGATTGTGATGTTCTAAATGAAAATGAGCTAATCAATGCCTATGATTTCATAAAAGAAAAATGGGGTCAAATTGACTTTATTGTTCACTCAATAGCTCATTCAGATAAAAATGAGCTTAATGGAAAATACATTGATACGAGTAGAGAAAATTTTCTTAAAACTTTAGAAGTTTCATGTTTCTCGTTAACAAATATTATAAAGACTTTTGAGCCTTTGATTAATGATAACGGTTCAATTTTAACTTTAACATATGGCGGCTCTGAAAGAGTAATCCCTAATTATAATGTTATGGGAGTTGCTAAGGCTGCTCTAGAATCATCTGTAAGATATCTTGCTGTCGATCTGGGTGATAGAGGTATAAGAATTAATGCATTATCGGCAGGTATGATGAGAACGCTTGCAGGTTCAGCAGTTAAAAATGCTAGAAGTATGTTTAATTTTGCTGAAAAACATAAACCTCTAAAAAACATTCCATTAGATTTAGAAGATATTGGTTCATCGGGCCTATATTTACTATCAGATCTCTCTAGAGGAGTAACGGGTGAAATACATTATGTTGACCAGGGCTATAATTTTATAGGTATGCCTAAGACAGATAATTTAAAAGATTAATCCTCTTTTTCAGTATTTTTGTCTGTCTTTTTTTCTTTTTCAGTATTTTTGTCTGTCTTTTTTTCTTCCCCAGTCTCTTGATCAATATTTTTCATAGATAGCTTAACTTTACCTCGATCAAATCCAACAAACTTTACCTTAACCATATCACCTTCATTAACAATATCTGTAACCTTGTTAACTCTTTCATTAGCTAATTGAGAAATATGAACTAGACCATCTCTTTTTCCAAAGAAATTAACAAAAGCACCAAAGTCCATAATTTTTACAACTTTACCTTCATAAATTGTTCCAACTTCTGGCTCGGCAACAATTGAATTAATCATTTCTAGGGCTTTTTCTATTGCATCAGCATTATTAGATGCAATTTTAACAACTCCATCATCATTAATATCAACTTTTGCTCCACTTTCTTCAACAATTTCTCTTATAACTTTTCCTCCAGCACCAATCACTTCTCTAATTTTATCTGTGGGAACATTTATTGTTTCAATTCTAGGTGCGTTTGAGTTAACTGTGTCTCTAGCCTTATCTATTGCTTTAGCCATTTCTCCAAGAATATGAATTCTACCATTTTTTGCCTGCGATAATGCAGTTTCCATAATATCTTTAGTAATACCAGTTATTTTAATATCCATCTGCAAAGAAGTTATTCCATCATTTGTACCGGCTACTTTAAAATCCATATCGCCAAGATGGTCTTCGTCTCCAAGGATATCTGATAATACAGCAATTCGATCGTCTTCCTTAATTAAGCCCATAGCTATACCGGCAACAGGTTTAGATAGAGGTATTCCAGCATCCATCATAGATAAAGAGGACCCACAAACTGTTGCCATCGAAGAAGATCCGTTTGATTCAGTAATCTCAGAAACAAGTCTTATAGTATATGGAAAAGTCTCATACTCAGGCATAACTGCTTTTAAGGCTCGCCATGCTAACTTGCCATGACCTATCTCTCTTCTTCCAGTAAAACCAGTTCTCCCAGTTTCTCCAACAGAATAAGGTGGAAAATTATAATGTAACATAAATTGTTCCTTATAGGTTTCATCTAATCCATCAACAAATTTTTCATCATCACCTGTTCCAAGAGTTGTAACCACTAAAGCTTGTGTTTCCCCTCTTGTGAAAAGTGCCGAGCCATGAGTCAAAGGAAGGATACTAACATCAGATTGAATTGGTCTAACTGTTTCTAAGTCACGACCGTCAATTCTTTCTCCAGTATCTAATATGTTATTCCTTACAATATTTTTTTCAACGGTTTTGAAAGCTGTTGATACTTCAGATTCACTAAGACCTTCGTCTTCACCATTCTCTGAAACTAATTCAGTTATGAGATTCTTTTTGATCTCTGCAATTTTATCTGTTCTTTTTTGTTTATCAGCCTCTTTATATGCCGCTGATAGATCATCATTAACAACTGAGCTTACTTTATCTTCAACATCAGATATATCTTCTTTTTCAAATTCTCTTGGTTCCTTGGCGGCTTTTTCAGCTAAACTAATTATCGCATCAATGACTTGCCCAAAATTATCTTGTCCAAATGTAACTGCTCCTAACATCACTTCTTCAGATAATTCTTTTGCCTCAGATTCCACCATTAAAACAGCATCCTTTGTTCCAGCCACAACTAGATCTAGGTCAGAATCATCCATTTCGGATCTTTTAGGATTTAATATGTATTCACCATCCTTAAATCCTACTCTTGCTGCACCAATTGGGCCCATAAAAGGAACACCTGATAGAGTCAATGCAGCTGAACACGCGATCATAGCGACTATATCTGGATCATTTTCCGTATCATAACTTATAACTGTTGCGATAACTTGCGTTTCACATTTGAAGCCATCGGCAAAAAGGGGTCTAATTGGTCTATCAATTAATCTTGAAACTAAAGTTTCTTTTTCTGAAGGTCTACCCTCTCTCTTAAAAAAACCACCAGGAATCTTACCTGCGGCGTAAGCCTTCTCTTGATAATTTACTGTAAGCGGAAAAAAATCTATATCTTTCTTTTCATCTCTATCAGAAACAACTGTGGCTAGAACTGATGTCCCACCATATGTAGCTATAACTGAACCATGNGCTTGTCTAGCAACCCTTCCAGTTTCTATAGTTAATTTTTTTCCACCCCATTCTAAAACTTCATTTTGAATATCAAACATTTTTTCACATACTTCCTATATTGATTTTTAATAGATTTAAATTATAGATTTAAGAAATGATTATCTTCTTAAACCAAGTCGAGCAATAAGATCTTCATAACGAGGCTCATCTTTAGACTTGATATAGTCTAAAATTTTTCTTCTTTGGTTAACTAGTTTTAGTAAACCTTGTCGTGAATGATTATCCTTTTTGTGATCTTTAAAGTGCTCAGTAAGGTTTTTAATTCTTTCTGTCAAAACAGCTACTTGAACTTCTGGTGATCCAGTGTCACCTTCAATGGTAGCAAAATCTTTTATAATTTCCTTTTTTCTATCNGCNTTTATCGACATCAAATACTCCTTAATTAAAAATTTCCTCAGAAAAAACTTTCTTAGGTTTGAAAGAATTTTCANCAACAGTGGCAAGACCAATAGGCCTATTATCTTTTAACAACAGGACNTCTCTTCCCAGCTTAGAATATTTTNGTAGATCATTATTAGAAAATGATTGACCTTGTTGAAATCTTTTTGCCTCTTTGTCACTTATAAGTAACGCCGGGATGTCGTCCAGCACTTCACTTAAAGGAACAAGAAGGTTTCCTCCAACCATTCCAGCTGGCGCACTATGCACTAATTTTTCAATCGTTTCTAGTGAAAAAGCGTTTTCNANTGAAAATTGGCCTAATTNNGNCCTTTCAAGACTATCAATTACNCCTGNAGTTGCTAANTTTTCACACAAATCTCTTGCTAAAGATCTTATNTAAAAACCTTTACCAACTTTTGCTAAAAATTCAGTTNTGTTTTTTTTATGATCTTTTANTATTAGTTCATATAATTTTACCTTTTTCTCTTTAATATTAAAATCAATACCACTACGCGCAAGCTTATAAGCTCTTTGTCCGTTAATTTTAACAGCAGAATATTTTGGTGGACGTTGATAAAATTCGCCTTTGAAATCACTTACTGCATCGAGAATATCTTCCTTAGATGGTACAAAATTTGATTCATCTATTACTTCACCTTCCATATCATGAGTTGTAGTTCTGATGCCCCATGATATTGAAAATCTATATTCTTTTTTTGAAGAAACTAAATAAGGAATTGTCTTTGTTGCNCTCCCAAAAGCAATTGGTAATATTCCTGTTGCTAAAGGATCTAATGTTCCTGCATGACCAATTCTTTTAATAGANAATATTTTCTTTAATNGTCTTATNACATCAAATGAACTTACATTTTTTGGTTTATTGACAAATATCCAACCGCTGGAGAAATAACTGTTTTCTGATTTTAATTTAACTNGAGATTGTATCATTTTTTACTTTTTCCGAAGAAAATAATTCATCTAGTCTTTCAATCTCNTTTATTGTTTCATCAAAANAGAATGATATTTCAGGNGCATATTTTAAGTTCACTCTATCAACTATTTTTTTTCTGATAATTTTTTTTGATACATTTAATGCANTAATAATTTTTTCTGTATCAGAAATAGTTGTTGGTACAATATAAAATTTTGCATTTCTTAAATCAGGAGACACATCAACATGAGTAATAGTAACTAAAATATTATCTAAAAAAGGGTTTTTACTTTCACCCCTGATCAAAATCTCATTAAGTGCTGATTTTAAAAGCTCCTGTACTCTCAGCTGTCTTTGAGAAACCTCTTTGTCGTGAATTAATTTTTTTTTCTTCATTTTTTATAAACAAATTATATCTTCTTTTTAATTTCTTTAACTTCATAACATTCGATCTTATCTTTAGGTTTAATATCCTCATTGTTGTCAAAAGCTAAACCACATTCTTGACCAGATTGAACCTCTTTAGCATCATCCTTAAATCTCTTAAGTTCTGATATTTTACCCTCATAGACCACAATGCCATCTCTTATTAATCTTGCATATTCTCCCTTTTTGACAGTTCCGTCATTAACCATGCAACCAGCAATGTTTCCAGTCTTTGATATTTTGAATACTTCTAATACTTCAGCATTACCAATGATATTTTCTTTTATTTCCGGATCGAGTTTTCCCTCTAAAATATTCTTAATATCATCAAGTAAATCATAAATAATCGAGTGATAAATTATATTTATTTGAGATTTATCTGCTAAATCCTTTGCTTGAGTATTAGCCCTAACATTAAAACCAAAAACTATTGAGTTAGATGTTTCTGCCAAAGAAATATCACTTTCAGAAATTGCCCCGACGCCTGAATGTACTACTCTACACGCTATTTCTTCATTACCTATATTGAGCACCCCATCTTTTATCGCCTCGGAAGATCCATGAACATCGGCTTTTATAATTACTGGCAATTCTTTTTTTGTTTCATCTTTAATTTTAGACAACATTTGTTCGATATTTGATTGGGGAACATTTGGGGTATCTTTTTTGTTTTGCCTCTCTCTATACTCAGTTATCTCCCTTGCCCTTGCTTCATTTTCAACGACTGAAAGGAAATCACCAGCGTTAGGGGTATTATTAAGTCCTAAAACTTCAATAGGATCGCCGGGATAACATTCGTTAACTTGATCCCCTTTATCATTGATTAAAGACCTTACCTTTCCCCAATTTTGTCCAACAATTGCTATATCACCTTTTTTTAGAGTTCCTTTTTGAATTATTGTTGTTACTACAGGTCCTCTACCTTTATCTAATTTAGCTTCAATAACAAAACCTTCGGCATGTCTATCTGGGTTTGCTTTAAGATCAAGAATTTCAGCTTGAAGATTAATTGCTTCTAGTAGATCCTCGATACCTTCTTTAGTTTGAGCAGAAAGCTCAATACACTGGATATCACCGCCTAGTTCTTCAACAATTAACTCGTGTTCCAAAAGATCATTTTTTGTTTTTGTTGGATTTGCTTCAGGTTTATCCATTTTATTAATTGCAATAATGATAGGAACATTGGCCTCTTTTGAATGATTAATTGCTTCAATTGTTTGAGGCATAACACTATCATCAGCGGCAACAACAAGAATAACAATATCTGTTACTTTTGCACCTCTAGCTCTCATAGAAGTAAATGCTGCATGACCGGGTGTATCAATAAAAGTAATTTTGTTATCATTTTTAATTATTTGATAAGCACCAATATGTTGGGTAATTCCTCCAGCTTCTGCCGATACGATGCTTGTTTCCCTTATAGAATCTAAAAGTGATGTTTTGCCGTGATCAACATGGCCCATTATCGTTACAACCGGAGGTCTAGGTTTTTTTGTTTCTTCAGCATCATCATCAGAAGATAGACCAACTTCAACATCAGATTCTGAAACTCTTGTGACTGAATGTCCAAATTCTTCAGCAATCAATTCAGCTGTATCAGCATCAAGAAAGTCATTAATTTTAACCATGACACCTTGCTGCATTAAAGATTTTATTACATCGACACCCCTTTCGGCCATTCGATTTGAAAGTTCTTGGACAGTTATAGATTCAGGTATAATTACATTTCTAGCTATTTTTTCTTTAGGAGTGTCAGTTAAAATAGCCTTCTTTTTTGCTTTTTCTTGTCTTCTTCTAATAGAAGCAAGAGATCTTTGCCTTTCATTTTCATTCAATGCTTCAGAAATAGTAAGTTTACCTTTTCTTCTTTTTTGTGGTTCGCTTCTTGGTTTTTTTGTTGATTTATCTTTATCATCACCTTTGGTTTCTTTTTTCCTCGATGTCTGACCTTGAGTATCAGTTTTTTTGGATGAAAAATTCTTTTTCTTTGAGGTTTTTTCAAATTCACCATCAGCTGGTGTGTCAGGGATAACCTGTTCTTCTTTAGGTTTTTTTGTTCTTTTATCTTTTGTAATTTCTTTTTCTAATGAAGCTTTGTTTTTCTTTCTTTCATCAGCATCTAAAAGAGCTTTTTCTCTAGCCACTCTCTCCTTGTCAGTCAAATTACCTGAAATATCATTATCAGTTGGTTCTTTAATTTTTCTGGAAGTTACTGAACTTGTTCTAGTTTTAATATTTGGCGCACTTGGTTTTCTTGTCTTTGAGATTTTTCCTCTTTTCGATTCAACTACAACTGTAGAAACTCTTGATCCACCTCTACTCCTAGCGCCGATTGTGCTTTTAGACGATTTAGNATTACTCTTAAGAGATAGTGTCTTCTCTTTTTTATCTTTTTTGGTATCTTCAGGCATATCTTTTTCCTCAATTATAAAAATAAAAGATTAATTATCGTCTGATTTAATCTCAGAGCTATCATCTTCNANAACTATCTCCTGATCAGTNTNTATATCTTCGTCCAATTCTTCTTCGATCTCTTCTTCTACAATACCAATGATTTTTCTAGCCTTCATTATTAANTCATTTGCATAATCTTCACCTAATTCAAATGAGGATAATATTCCTGTTTCACGATGTTTAACTCCNTCTTTATATTCTTCCCATCCAACTAGATCATCTGTAGAACANTAAGCAAAATCTTCTAGACTTTTAACATCATTTTCACCCAACTGGATAATCATCTTTAAATTAAGTTCTTCAATTTGNAGAATATCATCTTGNACGCCAAGTTCCTTTCTTTTTTCTTCCAAAATAATATTTTCTTTTTCTANAAAATCATTTGCTCTAGCTTGAATTTCTTGGGCAGTTTCTTCATCAAATCCAGAAATANTAGTTATTTCATCNATTTCAACCATTGCAACTTCNTCAACCTCNGAAAANCCTTCAGTTACTAATANNTGAGCTANTAATTCATCAACATCCAATGCATCNATAAATAAATTNGTNCTNTCNTGAAATTCTTTTTGNCGACGCTCAGACTCTTGATCTTCNGTAAGTATATCNATTTCCCATCCAGATANTTCTGAAGCTANTCTNACATTCTGACCTCTTCGNCCNATAGCNAAAGATAATTGATCTTCNGGAACAACTACTTCNAGTCTCTCATCNTCATCGTAAAGAACNACTTTCATTACTTCTGCTGGNTGNAGAGCTTTTACAACAAAGTCTGCTATATTATCAGTCCAAGATAANATATCTATCTTTTCNCCNTGAAGTTCATTAACNACTGCTTGTACNCTNCTACCTCTCATACCNACACATGCACCAACNGGATCAATACTNGTTTCTTTTGAGAATACAGCTATTTTAGCACGACTTCCGGGNTCACGCGCAACTCCAATAATTTCAATAATACCATCATAAATTTCAGGAACNTCTTGNGCAAAAAGATTNGCCATAAAATCTGAATGAGTTCTNGATAAGAAAATTTGAGGNCCTCTTATTTCNCTTCTTACTTCATAAATNTAAGCTCTTACNCTNTCTCCTGCTCTNTATGCCTCNCTTGGAAGCAATTGATCCCTTCTAATTACAGCTTCTGCTCTNCCTANATCAACTACAACAGAGTTATATTCTACTCTCTTNACNACNCCACTTATTATTTCACCTACTCTATCTTTAAATTCTTCNTAATGCCTTTCTCTTTCNGCATCTCTAACCTTNTGAACAATAACTTGCTTNGCNCTCTGAGCAGCTACTCTTCCAAAATCTATTGGNGGAAGNTCTTCCTCNACNGNTGGNCCATCTATAGATGCATCTGGATTTATTTTTTTNGCATCCTTTAAATTAATTTGCCTNAAGGTATCTTCAACTTCTTCTACGACTTCTAGNACTCTTANTAATCGAATACTTCCNNTGTCATTGTTGATATCAACTCTTATCTTATTTTCTGCACCATATTTAGANGCAGCAGCTTTTTCAATTGCCTCAGCCATTGCAGATAAAACAATTTCTTTATCAATTGCCTTTTCTTTGGCAACTGCGTCAGCNATTTGTAATAATTCTAATCTGTTAGCGCTTATACCTGTTGGTGACATAATNTTTTCCTTTCATCAAACTAACTAACTAAATTTGGTTTTGGAGGATCNTTTGTTACCCAAGATAGGATTATCTCTTTAATCGCTAATGGGTCCAANANATACTCTCCATTAAATTCTTTCTCATTTTCNATAAATATCTTTACNTTATTTTNAGAGTAACCNAGAAGTTTAGCTTTAAATTTTCTNGGAANCTCATNTCCACTTTTTAATTTTATTTTTACAAAATTATCAGACCAAACATTAAANTCTTTCTCTCTAGTAAGCGGTCTTTCTATCCCTGGTGAAGATATTTCTAAAGAATAATCTTCATATAAACTCTCATTTTTTTCCAAATAATCAACTATAATTTCGTTTAATACTTCACAATCTTCAAATGACATCGTGTGTTGATCATTTTCTGCCATAATTTGGATATTCACCATTTTTTTTCCAGTAACTTTTACTCTTACTAACCCATAATCCAATTCTTCAAACATGCTAATTATACTTGAAGCAAGTTCTTGATTACCGTCCGGCGCTAAAAGATGTTCAAAATAATTT
>PBXC01000019.1 GCA_002728335.1 Rhodobiaceae bacterium | reverse complement strand
GGAATATTTCATCCTTTTGAAGAAACCTCTAATTCATTGTCAAATATTCTTTCTGAAATGGATTATGTGTCTGAAATAACTTTAGATGTAGAAAAAGGATTTAGTAACCTTAATAATTACGATCTTCTAACTATGAATTTTTTAAGATGGCGAATGTTGAATCATGAAAAATACATTCCCTACCTTGATGAGTGGCAATTTAGTTTATCAAAACAAGGTCAAGAACATTTGAAAAATTATTTAAAAAATGGAGGTTCAATAATTGCTTTTCATACATCGTCAATTTGCTTTGATGATTGGCCTAACTACAAAAAGATTATCGGCGGTAAATGGGTTTGGGATAAAACCTATCATCCACCTCAAGGGATAGTTGAAATATCACCTATTAGCGATCACAAAATTTCAGAGAATATAAACAATTTTGAAATTAATGATGAAATTTACCACCATTTAGAACTTGAAGACTCATCAAAGCCATTTCTCAAAGGTTTAACAAAAGAAACTAATGAAGAGCACATAATAGGATGGACATATCAATTTGAAAAAGGGAAAGTTGTATATAACGCTTTAGGTCATGACAGTGAATCATTAGAAAATGAAAACTTTGTAAAAATAATTAAACAATCTATAAATTGGCTCGAGGGTAATGGATAGTGGATAATCTAGACAAGAAATCAATACTAATAACTGGTGGCGCAACTGGGCTGGGTTTTGCTATGGCTAAAAGATTCTCAGAAAAAGGTGCTTTTGTAACAATTTGCGGAAGAAGAAAAGAAAAAATAGATGAGGCAGTAAGTAATTTAAAAGTTAATTCAATCGGAATTGTTGCTGATGTCACTGATGAAGAAGATAGAGATAAAATTATTAATCAAACTATAGAACATGGCGGAAAAATTGATGTACTTATCAATAATGCAGGGAACATGTATCGAGGCAATATTGATGAACTTGAAGAGAGCAAACTAATTGAAATTTTTAACTCAAATGTAATTTCTGGCATGTTACTTTTAGGTAAAGCCAAACAATATTTAAGGGCAACTGAGGGAGTAAATATTTTTATTGGTTCTGTTCATAATCGAAGAGCTTTCCCAGGAGCTTCGCCTTATGCCGCAACAAAAGGAGCTTTAGAAACTCTTACAAGAGTATTGGCTGCTGAGTTAGGAAAAGACAAAATAAGAGTAAATTGTGTAGTTCCGGGGGCGATATTTACAGAAATAAATCAAAGAGCTGGTTTATTTGATGATGACCAAGCAAAAAAACGTCTTAACTCAATGGCAAAAATACATGCATTAGGTGAAATTGGAACTCCAGAAGATATATCGGAAGCAGTTGAGTATTTAATTAATGCCCGATGGACAACAGGAGCGATACTTGATGTGGATGGAGGTTTAGGATTAGGTCTTACAGAAGACTAATTATATTGGAAGACTAGAAATACCTCCATCAACTGCAATTGATTGACCTGTTATGTAGCTAGCTTTTTCAGAGGATAAAAATACAACTAAAGCCGCAAGTTCATAAGCTTGACCAACTCTTTTTGCAGGAATATCACTTGCAATAGACTCTATGATATCCTCACGTGACGAGTTTGAGTTCTCCACTTGTGCTTTTATAAGTCCATCAACTCTTTCTGTATGAGTAAAACCAGGACATACATTATTAATCAAGATATTTTCAGAAGCTACCTGATTAGATAATGTCTTTGCCCATCCGTGTATAGACATTCTCACGCCATTAGACAGCATAAGATTATCTATGGGCTGTTTTGCCGATACTGAACTTATATTAATTATTCTTCCCCATTTATTCTTTTTCATAAAAGGTAAAACTTTTCTTGTAACCCGAACTGCAGATAAGAAAGTTGATTCAAATGTTTTTAACCAATCCTCATCAGATAGATCATCAAAAAAACCTGCTTTTGGACCTCCAGTATTATTAACAAGAATATCAACAGTATTAAATTTGTTTTCTATTTCTTTTATTAGATTTTCTATATCATCTGTGCTGTCTAAATCAGCTTTAACCGCTAGAACTTCTCCGCCTGTTAAATTTTGAATTTCCTCAGCAGTTTGGTTTATTTTATCTTGATCTCTTGAGCAAATAGCTAATTTAACTCCCTCATTGGCAAGTTCTATTGCTGAAGCTTTACCCAAACCCTGACTTGCAGCTGTAACAAGTGCCACTTTATTTTTAATTCCAAGATCCATTCTATCCCCTTAAAATTTAATATGTTATTATACAGGCAATTTTGATAATTATTTACTTATAATAAATAATTTTNAAGGTTTTGAAAATGCTAGAAAAAGGTATNGGTCAGTCTGTTAANAGAAAAGAGGATTTCCGATTTATTACTGGAANAGGAAATTANACTGATGATATTACCCTTCCCCATCAATTGCATGCNTACTTCTTAAGNTCNCCAATAGCACATGCTAAACTAAATTCAGTAAATATTGATGAAGCTTTAAAATGTGATGGGGTTAAGGCAATTTATTTTGGAAAAGATACGCAAGCTTTTCTTCCGTGTGGCTGGGAAACCCCTACAAGAGATGGTACTCCTCCTATGGCAGAACCCCCATGGCCGTTATTTGCTCAAGATAAAATAAGATTTGTAGGCGAGATCATTGCTGTTGTTATCGCTGATACAGTTAACCAAGCAAAAGATGCAAGTGAATTAATTCAGTATGATTATGAAGAGCTTGAAGCAGTAGTTTCACCTGAAAAATCATTGGAAATAAGTTCTGATTTAATATGGGATAATATACCGAATAATCAATGTTTTGATTGGGAAATAGGTGATAAAGAAATGACAGACAAAGCATTCAATAGCGCTGCATATACAGCCTCAATTGAGCTTTTAAATAATAGACTTGTACCAAATGCCATGGAACCACGATCTTATATAGGTTCATATGATAAAGGAAAAGATGAGTATACTCTCTACACCACTACACAACTACCACATATAATTAGGATGTTAGTTTGTGGTGTTTTGGGATTAGAAGAACAAAAAGTAAGAGTTATTTCACCTGATGTTGGAGGTGGTTTTGGTTCTAAGGCATTTCACTACGCTGAAGAATCCATAGTAACTTGGGCGTCACAAAAGCTAAACAAACCTATAAAATGGACTGCTGAAAGAAGTGAGGCATTTATAAGTGATAGGCACGGCAGAGATCATGTTACCACCGCTGAAGTTGCAATTGATAACGATGGAAATTTCATGGCAATGCGTGTCAATACTGTCGCTGCTCTCGGAGGTTATTTATCTGGATCAGGTCCAGCTATTCCAACTTTCTTCTATGGGCCATTAATTCCTGGTCCATACAAAACACCCACTTTTTATTGCAATGTNCGTGGTGTTTTTACGAATACAGTACCCGTAGATGCTTATAGAGGTGCTGGCAGACCTGAAGCAACATATGTTACTGAGCGTTTAGTGGAAGCTGCAGCAGAGNTAACTGGTATAGACTCAATAGATTTAAGAAAAAGAAATTTTATACAACCAAATGAATTTCCATATAACTCACCAGGAACACTTACTTATGATAGTGGTGATTATGAAGCAACTCTAAATTCAGCACTAAAAAGTATCAATTATGATGATTTTAATAAAAGAAAAGCTGAATCAAAAGCTAAAGGTAAATTAAGAGGTTTAGGAATTTCTTGTTATATAGAAGCATGCGGAGTTGCACCTTCAAAACTTACTTTAGAAGCAGGTGGTAGAGGTGGATATTACGAATCTTCAACTGTCAGAATTAANCCTACTGGTTCCGTAACTGTCTTCACGGGCTCACATTCACATGGACAAGGACATGAGACAGTTTTTGCACAAATCGTTCATGAAAAACTGGGTGTAGCTTTTGAGTCAATTGATGTGGTTCATGGTGATACAGGCAGAATACCTTTTGGTGTTGGAACTGTTGGTTCACGATCACTTGCCGTAGGAGGTCCTGCACTTATGAGATCAATTGATAAAATAATTGAAAAGGGAAAGAAAATAGCGGCTCATCTTTTAGATTCATCTTTTGAAGAAATAATTTTTAAGGATGGAGAATTTTCAGTATCAGACTCAAATAAATTTGTTGCATTTGCTGATGTTGTTGGAGCAGCATATGTTCCAGGCAATTACCCAATAGAAACTCTTGAACCCGGTCTAGAAGAAACATCTTTTTATGATCCACCTAATCTTACATACCCAGCTGGAGCACACATATGTGAAATAGAAATAGACCCTGATACAGGGGAAATTGATATTAAAAATTATTGTGTATCAGATGATTTTGGTATCGTAATGAACCCAATGATAGTTGAAGGCCAAGTACATGGNGGTGTTGCTCAGGGTATTGGGCAAGCCTTATTTGAGAACTGTATGTATGAAGAAAATACAGCACAATTAATCAATGGATCATTTATGGACTATACAATGCCGAGAGCAGATAATGTTCCGCATATGATAGTAGAAACTGAGGTAACGCCTTGCGCTCATGGATTAGGTGTAAAAGGCTGTGGTGAAGCGGGGGCAATTGCTGCTCCTCCAGCTGTTATACACGCAATATTGGATGCCCTCAAAGAAAAAGGAATAACTGAATTCGATATGCCGGCGACACCTAATAAAATTTGGAATGCAATTAATAATAAAAGCTAAGGTTTAAAAACAACAAGAAATACAATAATAATCATTATTAAGGTTGGTACCTCGTTAATAATTCTAAAAAACTTTGACGAAAATTTATTACCATCTATAGCAAAGCTGCGAAGGCATTGCCCTAAAAAAATATGAAATAGTGTCATTAGAAAAACAAAAAAAAGCTTTATAACTAACCATAACTGAAAACCATTAAAATAAAAAAGCGTTAATCCTGTTATCCATACTAATGCAACAGCAGGATTCATAATTAATCTATAAAGTTTATTTTCCATAATTTTGAATGTATTGATTGTATCTTCATTTTTTTTGATGAGATCATCACTATGGTAAACAAATAATCTTGGTAAATATAATAATCCTGCCATCCAAGCGATGACTGAAATTATATGTATGGCTTCAAAAAAAGAGTAAATCATATGATTATTCCCAACGCGCATCTGGAGGCATGGACATTAGAATCGCATCAGTATTACCGCCGGTTTTAATCCCAAATTGTGTACCTCTATCCCACAGCAGATTAAATTCAACATATCTTCCCCTTTTTAATAACTGCTTATTCTTTTCTTCCTCTGTCCAATTGTCATCCTTTCTTTTGTTAATTATGTGAGGAACTATTTTATAAAAAGATAATCCAACATCCTTTACAAATGAAAAATCAGTTTCCCAATCATCTGTTTTAAGATGGTCAAAGAAAATACCGCCTACTCCTCTTTCTTCACCTCTATGTGGTAAGAAAAAATACTCTGCACAATTTTTTTTAAAATCAGGGTAGTAATTTTTATTATATTTATCACAAGCATCTTTAAGAGAATTATGAAAATCCTCTGTGTCATCATTATAAATATAAGTAGGAGTCATATCTGCGCCCCCACCAAACCAACTTTTTCCAGTAACTATAAAACGCGTATTAAAATGAAATGCAGGCACAAAAGGAGAGTTCATATGTGCAACAATACTTAATCCACTAGCCCAATATTCTGGTGATTCCTCAGTTCCTGACACATTACTTCTGTAATCTTCTTTAAATTCTCCACTTACTGTTGAAATATTCACACCAACTTTTTCAAATACATTACCTTTCATAATACTAATTTCACCACCACCACTTCCAGAATGGCTCCATTCTGTTCTCTCAAAACTAGAACCATCCAAGGTTTCGAATTCCTTACAAAACTGATCTCTTAAATTTCTAAACCATGAACTGGCTAGATCTTTTTTTTCTTCTATTTCCAAATCAATTCCTTAATCAACTAAATATTTTTCTTATATTCTCGATAAAATAATGAACATTTTCTTCAGGTGTCTCTTTTAAAATTCCATGACCTAATCCACATACCCAACCAGCTCTATCAATTTCATTTATATTTTGGAAATTATCAATATATAAATCAAAATCTTTTTTAAATTCATCATGAGCCTTAACCATACTTTCTTGGTTAAAATTACCTTGAATAAAACCGTTATTGATTTCTTTAAACCAATGATCCATTGATAAATGATGATCAACTCCTAAACCGGCCAAATAGGATTCATCACTATTTAAGTCCTCAACAAAAAATTTATTATCAAAAGGAGATTTTGAATAATATCCAATTTGTTTTGGGAATTCCTTTATTATTTCTTCATACAAATACTTAGAATACTGACTATAATNTTCTTTGTTCGATATGCTTTTTGCATCAGTATCAAATATCATAACTATTTCAGCCCCAGCATTTAATTGAAGTGAAATATTGTATTTAATTATAGGAATAACCTTTTCCGAAAGGACTCGAAAAACAAAATTATTAGNGTAATTACCATCATACTTAATACCTTTATTTAGACCAAGGCCATAAGAAGCCACTGTCCAAGGTCCTCCAACAAAACCAATAAGACTTTTATCTTGGGGAAGTAAATCTCTTGTCGCTAATAAAGCATCCTCTTGGAAGCGCATTTTCTTAATTGCATTNTCTGGAGATTCTAATTCACTATAATTTTGTTNATCTATAAATGCGCTAAAGATAGGGCCTGGATCATATTTTAATGACATACCTAATGCTTCAAGAACAAATAAAATATCGCTAAATAAAATTGCTACATCAAAATCGAAGTCATTTATTGGACCTAATGCAGTTTCAGCGGCTAAATCAGGATTTTTACATAACTCTTCAAAAGTATAACTTTGTTTTAANCCTTGATAATGAGAGTGATATCTTCCAGCNTGCCTCATAAACCATATAGGNGGTATCTTTTGAGGGATATGATTTAAAGCGTTACTAAATTTTTCATTTTTTATTTTCATTTTTTATCACCAGATCTCATTAAAGTATTTAGAGCATCTTCGTATGAAAGGAAAATATTTATATTANTTTTATCNACATACTTACTAATATAATTAAATGTATTTCCTGGTCCACAAGCATGATTGGCATTTATTATTTCAGGATAATTTTTTAAAACTAACTTGAANGCTGATCCACTCATCCAGTAAAAATGGCTTTTCTTATTCAAATCTTCAAGTATTTCAACTGGCTTTAGTTCATAGGTGGAAATAATNCGAGCATTTTTAGGGCTGTTATGAGATTTGAAATAATTTTTAGGAGTTAAATTATGTGTCAACTTAACCCATTTTTTATTTTTTGATAGATAATCAATTTCTGGATTTTCTTCTCCTAAGCTATCTGAGGAACCATTTACCCAATAACCTTTTTTTGCCAATTTTCTCCANGTTTTGATCCCACTAGTCCATATCACATTTGTAGACTCAATGCCTATATCTTCTGGTAAAGCATTTTCTCGACTTACATATATGTTAGTATTTTTTAATTTATTAATTTTAATTAAATTTTTATTTATTATTTTTCTCTCAAATAATTTGTACTCTTCTATATTCGATGGAAAGAAATTATTTTCAGGAATATTTTTCCAATTATTCTTATTATCTATAATTTCTCGCCTTTCAATTTCTAAGCCTTCCTCAGTCTGGCCTTTAATAGTAAGAATCTTTCCAAAAAATTTATCTTCAATACTTACTCCAATTTTTTGATGGCAACCTCCGCCATAATTTTGAAGAATTCCTCTCTCTTCANNAACTTGAGAATATGTCTCATTGTGATTAATTTTTTTAATCAACTNAATAATATCTTCTCTTTTTGAATTTACCTCTATTGCAATTGCTCCCTGACCAGGGGCACATGGATTTAAAGACAGCGGAATAACCATCCAAAANAAATTTTCANTCAATGTAGATATTTCATTTGAAATACTTTTATTTTCACAAGAGATTAATCTGTCAATTGCGGCTTTGGCAACAATTAAACCTTGGCAGTTTCCATTCAATAACTTTTTTAATCTTGTAGGTATATTACCCCTAATATCCTCAAAAGTTATTTTACTTGGATTAAAAGGAAGCAAAGATTTTAAGAAATTTGAAAAATTGTAANCCCTTCTTGGTGAAGATGTAAGAATTTTTAATTCTTTATTATTATAATTATCAAGATTATCTTTTTTAAGAAATAAAATATCTCTTGAATCAGCTCTTTCTAATATGGAAACAATTGAAGTATCATTTTGNTCGTCGATTGGCAAATCTTTAAGAGAATGAACAGCGATATCAGCCTCATTATTTAAAAGCGATTCTCTAATATCATTTGTAAAAACACCAATATTAGATAATTTACTTAATGATGTTAATTGATCGATATCACCTTCTGTTTCTTTTTTAACAAAAGATATAGAAATATTTCTATCTGTCTTTTTCAAAGCTTCAGCAACTAATTCAGCCTGAATAACTGCTAAATCGCTTTTTCTAGAAATAATTTTAATCATTAGACCATATTTATAGTGTATTTAATGCCTATTTTAACTAATTTGTTACTACTATGCGACATATTGTCTAAAGAAAATAAAATAATATTATTTTTATTATTTATATTTATAAGAAGGGGTGCTAATCCTATTTAACTTACTAAGAGGACAAGCTTTTGGACTACGATAAATTTTTTGAAGAAGAACTTAAAACTCTTAAAGATGAAGGTCTTTATAGGACTTTTAGATCTATTGATAGAGTNCAAAATATGTTTCCCAAGGCTTTAGAAACTGTAGACGGTAATGATAGGGAAGTAGAAATATGGTGCTCAAATGATTATTTAAATATGAGTCAGAACCCTGAAGTTTTAGACTCATGTATAAATGTTATCAACAAATTAGGTACTGGCTCAGGTGGAACAAGGAACATCTCTGGGACATCTTCATATCATGTCAAATTAGAACAAACATTAGCAGAACTTCATAATAAAGAAGCAGCTTTGGTCTTTCCTTCTGCTTATACCGCTAATCAAGCAACTATAGCCACACTCTGNAGAAATATTGAAGGTATTGAAATCTTCTCTGACAGATTAAATCATGCTTCTCTTATTGAAGGCATCAGAAATAGTAAAGCCCAATATCATATATTTGAGCATAACGATATGGATCATCTTTCAAGTTTGCTTGAGGCAGCAGATATTGAAGCTCCAAAGCTTATAATTTGTGAATCAATCTATTCTATGGAAGGNATTAGATCNCCATTAAAGGAAATTGTTCGCTTAGCTAAGAAGTACAATGCAATTACATATCTTGATGAAGTACATTCAGTTGGTTTATACGGTAATGAAGGTAGAGGAATTGCGGAAGANTTAGGACTAAGTGATCAAATAGATATTATTAATGGGACCTTGTCAAAATCATTCGGTCAATTAGGTGGTTATGTTGCTGCTAACGCAAATATTATAGATTATATNAGAAGTTTTGCTTCTGGTTTTATTTTTACATCCTCAATAAATCCATCAATTGCCGCAGCATCAATTAAAAGCATTGAGCTAAGTAAGGAGTCTGAAACACTTAGACTAAGAATAAGAAGAAATTCTAAATTTATCAGAGAGGGTCTAAAATCAATTCAAGTACCTTTTATCGATAACGATAGTCATATTGTTCCAATACTTGTTAAAGGTCCTCTTGAATGCAANCAAATATCTAAATTACTCCTAGATAAATTTGGTATTTATATTCAACCCGTTTTCTACCCGACTGTTCCAAAAGGTGATGAAAGATTAAGAGTAACAATAACACCAAAACATTCAAAAAAAGATATTGAGAGTTTTGTTAATTCTATTGATGAAGCTTGGACAATGCTTGGTTTTGATAGAGTTGAAGAACAAGTCATCCACAATCAAATATAAAAAGGGCCAAAGAAATTATCCTTGACCCTTTAGTGAGATATTATTCTCACAAAATCTAGCATTCATAACTTAGGGGGAAGAGATATAGCTAGATAATTAGTTTACTGCATGTTCTTTTCTGTCAAATTCCTGATAAAAAATATTTTCATTAACGGCACTCTTAATAATAAAATTATTCCTTAAAAAGTCGTCAGCTAGATTATTTGCAGCTTGAATAAAATGGTTTGCATCACCTTCAAAAAAATATTTAGAAAAAATATCATTCATTTGTTCATCATTACCTCGTTGAGCAAGCATAATTATTTTTATTAACAATTCCTCAGCAACTCCAGTTACAGGAGTTTGATAATTTGGTGATAGTTTTGACTTAGTCATATGAGCTATCGCCATCATTAATGAATGAAAATCTCTTATTGAAGTTGATAAGTTTGATGATTTAAAAACATCTCTTAAAAGAATTAGAGGGGTATTACACCTAAACATATGAGCTTTGAACCAGAATCTTGAGCTTACTACTAAAAGATTTTCAGTGGATGTCAAATCTCTTATATGTCTAGTCATTATACCCCTCTCCTTACTGTCCAAATAGATGCCCTAATAACTATGCAGACAGATTATTCATAAAAGTTAAAATGTTTTCCTAAGTGATATTCGAGCATTCAAAGGCTCACCAACGGATGCCTGGTGAGTACTGTGAGAATGAGGGAAATAAAGTTCATCAGTTACATTCTCTACATTTAATTGAATACTAAGATCATCAGCTAAATCATAATATGCAGCAAAATCTACTCTGGTATAATCAGGAAGGATTAATCCAGGCTTATCATTTTTAATATTTGATTCACCTTGAGATGTAATCCCTAAACCGATACCAAAGCGATCATTTACTTCATATGTAGCCCATAAAGATGCTGTATATTCAGGAATCTCTCTTGGCTCACCACCTTTAGCTGTTTCACCATCAAGGTCACTATAACCGATAGCCAATGAGAGCTTTTCTGTAACTTGCCCTTTAAGTTCTAGCTCAATACCATCAACCTGAAGGCCAACAATTTCAGAATTTTCTCCTGTATCACTATCACGAGTAGCTACTGTTTGCTCACTATCGAAGTAACTAGCAGTAAAACTTAAACCTGGTCTGATATCCCATTTAACACCAACTTCAGTACTCTCATAAACATCTGGATCTAACCTAGCAGCGTTAGCATCAAGCTTTTTAAACTGCTCACCAGATCTTGGTAGGAAACTTTCAGCATAACTTACATAAAGAGATATATTTTCTTGTGGTTTATATATTAAACCAGCTCTTGGAGAAAATTCTTCATCTTCTCTAGATTCNGAAGTTCCTTTTTTAATATCTCTTACAGTAATATCAAAGTTGTCTAAACGCCCACCTAATAACACCTTAAAGTTATCAGTTACATCAATCTGATCTTGAATATAAATTGAAGTAACCTCAATATCTGACTGTGTAGAGCTTTTAAGGTCNGCGGTAAAGTCGTTATAAGTTCTGACACCAGCNGCATTTACTCCAAAGTTTATTGGTCTAGTGATATTGAATACTTCGTTATCATCTTCTGTAGTGATAAAGAATGTGTTGTAACGATAGTTTTCATTTTCAGTATCAATAATTTCAGCTCCAACTAATAGAGTATGTTTTGCTGATCCAGTTTGAAATTCATTAACAATGTTACCAGAAATTATTAAATTATTTCTTTCTGTAGGATCTAAATAACCATCCGCTGTAAATGTGTCTCCACCGGAGTAACCTGATGCGTAATAATTTTTATACAATTTTTGAAAATCACTGTATTGAACAACAAGATTACCTTTTCTAGTATCAGAAAACTCATGACTTAAATTTGCACGATAAATATCGGCTCTAAGTGTTTGTAAGTTGGTATCAGTGTCACCAAAAACTATTTCTTCAAAAGCTTCAACTGGTTCTCCATTAAGAGTAGGTACACCACGATCAATAAATCTTTCGTGATCGGCATGCTCATAAGATAAGTCTAAAGTTGTTGCAGGACTAATCTCTAATCTTAATGTTGGATTAAATCCATAACGATCACCATCATAATAATCTCTGTGATTTTCTANAGTGTCACTATGAAAGTTAATTCTTAAAGCAGATTTTTCACCTGTAGATACATTATAATCCACAGCAAAATCAAATGCTCCAAAAGAGTCAGCGCCCATATCAAATGAACCAAACTGCTCATCTAAAACAGCTTTCTTAGTAACTCTGTTAATGATACCACCTGTACCACCACGCCCAAATAAAAGAGCATTGGGTCCTCTTAGAATTTCAACTTGCTCTAGGTTATATAATGAACGGTAATACTGAACATCATCCCTTACGCCATCAAGATAAAAATCNGCAGTAGACCTTACACCTCTAAAGACGATAGAATCTCGATGACCTTCACCTTGAGATGTATTTACGCCTGGCGTGTATCTAACAATGTCTCCAAGTTCTCTAAAACCTTGTTTCCTAATTTCATCATCGGTAACAATTGATAAAGTTTGTGGTACATCAATAATTGGAACAGGTGTCTTTAAAGCAGTAACCTGATCCGAATATAGNACTTTACCCTTAACAACAATTTCTTCTACATCTTGCGAAAACAAAGAAGTATTTGCTGAAATTAGTACAAAAGCAAAAGTGCATAAAATTATTTTTTTCATTGGTATNCTCCCCAATTAATTTAAAATTGATTTGTTATTAATAATCATTCGCAATTACTAACGCAATTAATAATCATTTGCAACTAGAAAATTAACTTATTTTCAAATTTTTTATTTGTTGAAAATTTAAATTATTATATTGATAAGAAATGGCTGAATTACAGGATAATTTATATCATTACCCAGTCATAGTGATAGCCTATAACTNACCCTCTTTAGGGGNCTAATATATATAATTTATATTTTTTTTTTTGATAAATAATGCTAATTAATTTATTTATTGATAATGATTATTAATAGCANAAATTAAAGAGAATAAAAATGAATGAATTTATAATTACTTTTCGGGAATGTTTAGAAGCCTCACTAATTATTGGAATTATTTATACCATATTAGATAAAAACGATTTAGCAACTGAAAAGAGGGTTTTATGGATTGGTGTTGCAGCTTCATTAGGAGCAAGTTTAATTGTCGGTATACTGCTCACATTTATTAATNAGAGTGTTGGAAATACATCTTATGAAAAATTGTTTGAAGCTATATTCATGTATATAACTGCTGGAATACTTTTTTATGTAATCTTTTGGTTAGCAAAACATGTAAGTGATCGTAAAGAAATAGAAAATTCTGTCAAAAATGCTATTGCTGGATCAGGTTTTGCTCTTTTTCTTTTAGTATTTTTTTCCATATTAAGAGAAGGTTTTGAAACAGCTTTATTTCTTATAGCTAGTGTTACAAACACTGGAAGTTTTTCATATTTAGGTTTCTTTTTAGGAGCTATACTAGCGATCCTAGTTGGCTATGCTGTTGTAATCCAAGGAAAAAAAGTAAACTTAAGATCATTTTTTAAGGCTACAACATTATTATTAGTTTTATTTGCTTCAGGAATGGTTGCTTATGGGACACATGAGGTTGAATCATACTTAGTCAAAAATGAAATAATTGAAAAAAATGATATACCAAGAGTTTGGGATATATATAAACCAACATCTTCATTAGATAATAACGAAAATAAAATGTTTTATACTTATGACGCTTCAAAGAATACATATTATCACCTACTCCATGACAAAGGAACTTTAGGTGTATTTATGAAAGGATTTTTTGGTTACAATAGCGATCCAAATTATATTGAATTGATATTATGGCTTCTATCTATGTTATTTGGAATTAGAATGTGGTCATCCTTTTACAGGGCAAGCTGAATACCTCTATAGACTATAGTTGTTACAACAATAAAAAAACTTATAATTATCGCAAGAGTAAGAATTATTACGATTACGAGTAATGTAATGGTATATTTGTCATGCTGTTTAAAGAGTTTCATATAATGCCGTCCGATAAAAGTATATTAACATATAAAGTATCTGATGATGAATTAGGTTTAAGACTTGATCAATTCTTATCAAAAAACATCAAAAACCTTAGTCGATCAAGAATTAAAACTTTAATTAATGAGAGTAATGTAATTAAAATCAATGAAAAAGAAAAAGTTGTAATTAAAGATCCTTCAAAAAAAGTAAAAACAGGAGAAAGTTACCTTGTTAATATCCCTAAACCAATTGACCCAAAACCAAAACCTCAAGAAATTCCCTTAGAAATTCTTTATGAAGACAATGATCTGATTGTTATCAACAAGCCAGTGGGTCTTGTTGTACACCCTGCCCCAGGAAATTATGAAAATACTCTTGTTAACGCATTAATTGCTCACTGCGGACAAAGTTTATCAGGTATAAGCGGAGAGAAAAAACCTGGTATTGTTCATAGGCTTGATAAAGATACAAGCGGAGTAATGGTAGTAGCTAAGAATGATAAAACACATGAAGGATTATCAAAACAATTTGCTAGTCATGGAAAAGACGGGAAGTTAATAAGGTCATATAAAGCNCTTGTTTGGGGTATTCCAAATATTCAATCGGGAAAAGTAGAAACATATATTGGNAGATCGAATANNAATAGAAAAAAGATGGCAGCTTTTAAGGAAGAAAAAAAAGGNAGAAAANTAGCAATAACTTTTTGGAAAAGAATTAAATTCAATANAGAATTAGATATTTCTATAATTGAATGNAATTTAGAAACAGGAAGAACCCATCAAATAAGGGTTCATTTAACGCATTTAGGCNTTCCAGTTATAGGTGATCAAGTTTATGGCACCGGATTTAAATCAAAAATTAACAAATACGATAATAAAATTAAAAAAATATTAATNAGCAACTCTCATCGACAAGCCTTGCACGCTTATAAATTAGGCTTTGAACATCCGCTGACAAAAGAAAGTTTACTTTTTAAAACAGATCTTCCTCAAGATATGCAAGAAATATTGAATATCCTCTAATTTTAACCTTTAATTTGCGTCGAATCATAACCATATGATAAGTAAGTGATATGNCTAAAAGTAAAAAGATAAATAATTTACCTGCGCTAGCTGGAGATGTAACNCTTAGTAATTATCTAAATGAGATAAAAAAATTTCCAATGCTAAGCGCTGAAGAAGAATATACTCTNGCTACTAGANTGACTATTCATGGCGACACTGATGCAGCTCATCAACTTGTAACCAGTCATTTAAGGTTAGTTGCTAAACTTGCTATGGGCTACAAAGGTTATGGCTTACCTATCACCGATATCATTTCTGAAGGGAATGTTGGCCTTATGCAAGCTGTACAAAAATTTGATCCTGAAAAAGGCTTTAGGTTAGCAACTTATGCTCTTTGGTGGGTAAAAGCNGCTATGCAAGAATACATTCTCAGATCATGGTCTCTTGTGAAAATAGGNACTACAGCNGTTCAGAAAAAATTATTCTTTAATCTAAGAAGNGCNAAAAATCAGATTCAAGCTTATGAAGAAGGAGATTTAAATCCTGAGAACTTAGAAACAATCTCTAAACAATTAAATGTTCCAGAAAAAGAAGTAGTGAATATGAACAGAAGATTATCAGGGGCTGATCCTTCTCTTAATGCAAAAATTTCCTCTGACGATGGCTCACAAACTGAATGGCAAGATTGGATTGAGGCTGATCAACCAAATCAAGAAGAGGAGTATGCTGAAAAGGAAGAAGATAGTATTAGAAAAGAATTAATTTCTGAGGCATTAAATATCCTTAATGAAAGAGAGTTAGATATTGTGCAAACAAGAAGACTTAGTGAAGAATCCNCGACATTAGAGGAATTAAGCGAAAAATATGACATTAGTAGAGAAAGAGTAAGGCAAATTGAAGTTAGAGCTCTGGAAAAAATAAAAGAAGAAATACAAAAATTAATGCAAGACAAAAATATTATTGATATCTAATCTTTTTTNTTAATCAATGACCAAAAATAATTCATAAACTTTATCANCTCNTTCAGCATTTTATTATCATTCATTAGACCAAGGGAATGTCTATCAAAGCTATAATGACCATTTGATGCATATTCCCAATCAATAATTTTATAGCCATTGCTACTTTCCAAAATATTTGTCTCTAAATCATGATGAGTTAGTGATGATGACCAATCTGATTTTTGGAAATTTTCTAAATTGACTAAAAATTTTTCAATATCTTCTATTTTTGAGATATTAATATCTTTGTTTGTTTTTATTTTTTCCCAGTAGTCGCTTAAATGAGAAAAATAGTTAAATTTGGGCAAATCAATTTNTATTTCCTGGANTGTATCTATTAATTTTAAAATTTCTTTTTTTTGGTGTGTGTTAGTTTTCTTTAAATCCAAATTAACTGCCTCAATATATTCATAAATAATAAATTTATAAAATTCATCAATGTAAATTAAATTAGGCATAAAGGATTGATTATCTAGTGTTTTTAAAATTAATGCTTCATTCTCTCTATTAATCCCTAAGTCAAAATCATTTTTACTATTAAGNCTTAAAACAAGTTTAAAATTATTAAAATCAAGCAAATAACTATCATTTGTTCTACCTTTTGAGAGATAGGAAATTTCTGCATCATCAATATTAAAATCTAAATTTCTTTTATTTTTTATTAAAATATTAAGTTTGTGTCTTATATTCATTAAAGCTCTTCCGCCATTGATAATATCCATAAACAGACATTAATTGATAAATCATTAGCAAATAAACAGTAAAATATAATTCTCTATCAAAATTCAAGAATATTGCTACCGAATTGATAATTATCCAAAAAATCCAATTCGAAAGTACTTTTTGAGCAACCATAAATGTTGTTATAACAGATGCCCATGTTGTAAAAGAGTCTAAATACGGATAAACAGCATCAGTTTTTGATAAATAAAATCCTGAACTGATTGTTAATATAAGTATTAAGGTTATTACAATTGAATGATTGATATATGACCAAGAAANAACAAAATTTTTATCAATTTTTGATTTTTTATTCCAGCTAAACCAACCATAAATTGCCATTAGTAAGTAATAAACATTAAGTATTGATTCCATATATAGAGAAACATCCCAATATATTAAAATATAAATAAATGTGCTTATAAAGGCTGCATACCAACAAGCAATATGTTGTCTCATAGCTAAAAACAGATAAAGAAGAGCAAAAATTACAGCAAAAATTTCTAAATCTATAAACATATATTCAAAATTTTCTTTTCCCGTTTATACCAACAACTCGAGGAGCTCCATATTGATAATATGGCTCAGTANCATAAAATTTTCTGGGATCATTTCCAAAACTGCCNAAACCTCTNGTTTGATAATCTTCATCAGTCAGNTTTTTTCCAAATAAATTAACTTCCCAAGAATTCTTTTGATAACCTAACACAACATTCAAAAGTACATAATCATCAGAGTGAATATTGTGACGATCTGAAAAATAGAATTCATCCTTAGCTTCGATATCAAATTTAATATTTAAGTTTTCAGTGATCCTATAATTCAATCCGAAATTTAATTGGTATTGAGGAGCGTGGGATTGATCTCTACCAGTTAAATTAACTGGGATTCCATTTTTAAGGTCTGAATCAACATGAGAATAACTTAAATAATTCTCAAATTCGGTTTCCAGTAGGCCTAAATTAAAAAATANATCAGCTTTGTTACTAATGAGCCATAATAATTCTAACTCAANACCATAATTTGATCCTTTTACTGCATTACCGATATAATCTGTAAAACTACAAGGGCACAAACCTCCTTGAAGNCCTGATTCAATTGAAGTCACTATACTCTGCTTTGTTTGAACATCTTCACGGTCTTGATAAAACAAAGCAATTTGAAANAATAAATTTTGATTAAGATTGCCTTTAAAACCTAACTCATAATTTATCATTGTTTCTGAGTCATATTTTAAATTTTCACTACTTAAATTACCTGCAATATTAACTCCTCCGGGCTTATAACCCTTTGAGATAAGTAAGTATCTTAACAAATTATCACTCACTTGATTTTTGAAAAGAATTTTACCGCCCCAGAAATCTTCTGAATTATTGTATTCGTTGTTAAATAAACAACTTTCAGGTTTAGGGTAAATTGCTATACAAACAAAATCTGACGGTGCTGGACCATTATTATCAATATAATCAGAATCTCTTGTTTCGAACCTTAAACCTGTCTCAACATCTATAGAATTTGAAAGGGGATATTTATATTGTCCATATATAGCTATATTTTCTGTTTCAAATGAGCTCTTAAAGTCATTTTCTAAATATGTGTATTCTCGTATTAAATTTGTTTTTTGATTCCGATAATATAAACCTACAACCCAATCATTAATTGTCTTAGATAAAAATCTAGCATCAATTGAAATATTCTCATTGTCTCTAATATAATTATCAAATGATGAATACCACCAGTCAAATCCAAATAATTTTGTATCACAAGGTGTTTGGTTGCATATATCTATATTACTCCAATCTTCGTCATAGCCATACTCCAGGTCTGAGTCAGCAAAACTTATTAAAAATTCTGAATTTATGTTATTAAATTCTTTTAAATACTTAATAGAACCAGCAAATGTTTCTTGTCGATCATGACCTGGTTCATCTGAAAGCGTTACTCTATTATTATCCAAACTAAAGGCATCATAACCATTATCAGCATCAGAAAATATTAAATTAATTTTCAATGACTCGTCATCACTATCGAAATGAATTTTAAATCTTGATACAAATTCATCAATATTATTTGTTTCATCCGTTCCTAAAAACTTATTTTTTATAAAACCATCACTCTCATTTTTTTTAAGAGAAAAACGAAATCCAGATTTCTCATTTAGTGGTCCAGAAAATACAAAACCCAGACTTCTTCCATCAAACTCTGAAAGTGAACCTGATAATTCAGAATAAAGTTTTGTTTCTGGGCTATTTGATACAATGTTAATAAGACCAGCTAAAGCATTGGCTCCGTATATCGTGCCTTGAGGACCCCTTAGTACCTCAATCTGCTCAACATCAAATGTACTTGCTGCTAATGATATCCCTGTAAAATCAATTCCATCGATAATAACTCCTACAGAGTAATTAACCGGTTCGGTAAATTCACTTCTTTCACCAATTCCTCTTATTTGTAAAAATTTTCCTCTTGAAGATCCGGTTGCGTAATTAATGTTAGGTATTGCAAATAAAATATCTTCGATGTGTTGAGCATTTCTATTTATGATATCTTCTTCATTTATCACAGTTACACTTAATGGAAGCCTATACAAAGAATTATCTGTTAGCTCGGCTTTTACAATAATTTCATCTATTGAGTCCTGAGAATATAAAAGACTAGCATTAAATAAAAAAAAGATTATTAAAAATAATTTCATTGGTTCCTCCAAATAAATATCAAATCTAAATAGAGATCCAAATTAATAGGCGTTTATAAGAATCCAATTCCTACGCCGGCATTAACCGGATCAGGTTCAAAGGGTCAGGTTTATTCCTTCTCAGCCAAAAGGCACCCCTCGGACATGAATATTAATATATCGATTTTATTTGAAATTCAACATTAATCCTCGAAAGGATCTTTAACTAGTATCGTATCTTCTCGTTCAGGACTTGTTGATAGTAAAGCTACTGGAGTACTAGTCAATTCTTCAATTCTTTTAACATATTTTACAGCTTCAGCTGGAAGATCATTCCACTGCCTAGCCCCAAAAGTAGTACCATCCCAACCATCAAATTCTTCAAAAATAGGTTTAATTCTTGATTGTTGCTCTGCTGAAGATGGGAAATAATCAATCCTTTTTCCATCAAGTTCGTAAGCTATACAAATATTTATTTTCTTAAATCCATCTAAAACATCTAGTTTTGTTAGAGCCATACCATCAATTCCTGATACTTCGATCGCATGTTTAACTAGAACAGCATCAAACCAACCGCATCTTCTTTTTCTTCCTGTAACTGTTCCAAATTCATGCCCTTTTTCTCCGAGTTCATTTCCTATATCGTTATCTTGTTCCGATGGAAATGGACCCTCCCCAACTCTCGTTGTGTAAGCCTTAGTGATTCCCAATACATAATTTATGGCATTAACACCTTGTCCAGAACCTGTAGCAGCGGCAGAGGCAATTGTATTTGAGGAAGTGACATAAGGATAAGTACCATGATCAATATCAAGCAGTGCGCCTTGTGCTCCTTCATACAATATTCTTTTTCTACCTTTTCTAGCTTTAATTAAAAATTCTTGAGTTCTAGTTATAAATGGTTTTATGGTTTCTGAAACTTCTACTAATTCTTCATAAATAACATCTGAATTAATTTCCTCTTCATTCATGCCTCGAAGAATAATATTGTGATGATCAACAAGATTATCGACTTTTGATCTAAGAGCTTTTAAATCAGTTAAATCACCAATTCTTATAGACCGCCTTCCGACTTTATCTTCATATGCTGGTCCAATTCCTCTTTTGGTAGTGCCTATTTTTGAATCATTTGAACTTCTGTGTTCTCTTAAAATATCTAAATTTCTATGCACAGGTAAGATTAAGGAAGCATTTTCAGCAATTTTTAAATTTTCTGAACTTATCTTAACATCTTGATTGATAAGAGTTTCTAATTCCTCAGAAAAAGCCCAAGGATCTACAACTACTCCATTTCCGATGATGGAAACTTTTTCTTCCCTAACAATGCCTGATGGAAATAGCGATAATTTATAAGTTTTACCGTCTATGACTAATGTATGACCTGCATTATGACCACCTTGAAACCTAACAACTACATCTGCTCTGCTTGATAGCCAATCAACAATCTTTCCTTTTCCCTCATCTCCCCATTGGGAACCGACAACTACTACATTCGCCATATAACCCTCTAAAATTTATTTTATATTAAAAATTAAACTATTCACCGTAACAATCGAATCAAGCTTCTTCACATTCTCAATAACTTTTGNATTAATCTCAGTATCGACNCCTATTAAGGCCATAGCGTCNTTTAAAGGAGCATTTCTACCAAGATTAAAACTAGCAATATTTATNCCTTNATCACCTAGTATAGAACCAAGATGACCTATTAAACCTGGAACATCTTTGTTTGTAACATAAAGCATGTTTCTGTTTAATTCTGCCTCTAGATTAATTCCATTGATTTGCACAATCCTAGGATTACCATCGGAAAAAACAGTTCCTCCAATAGAAAAATTATCTTTTTTAGAGTGAAGTGTAACCTTAATATAACTTTCATAGGCACTACTTTCATCTCTTTTAACTTCACTTATAGTTAAACCTTTATTTTTTGCTATTGATGGTGCGCTTACCATATTAATATCAGATAAAGATGGCTTCAAGACTCCAGCTATTGCAGCTGATGTGATTGGCGCACAATTAAAATCAGAAATAACTCCAACATATTCAATTTCTATTTTATCAAAATTTGCTAACATTAATTGTCCAGCAAATAATCCAAGCTGTTCNGCTAACTTAACAAAAGGGCTTAAAATAGGAGCTTCATCTGCACTTATAGATGGCATATTTAAAGCATTTGTAACCGCTCCTTCGATCAGATAATCAGACATTTGTTCAGCTATTTGAATGGCAACATTTTCTTGAGCNTCAATAGTTGATGCCCCTAAATGAGGGGTACAGATTATTTTATCATTACCAAATAGAATACTTTCTTTTGCAGGCTCNACCTCATAAACATCTATAGCGGCACCATCCACAATACCATTCTCGATAGCTTTCACTAGAGCTTCTTCATCTATTAATCCACCTCTAGCACAATTAATTATCTTTACGCCTTTTTTACACTTCTTAAGNGTATCTTTATTCAAGATATTTTTTGTTTGCTCTGTCATCGGAACATGAAGGCTGATAATNTCAGNTTTTTGAAGGAGNTCATCTAACTCGACTTTTTTNACTCCAAGAATATTTGCTCTTTCAGGAGTCAAAAATGGGTCATAAGACAATACTCTCATACGTAAACCTTTAGCTCTATCAGCTACAATTGATCCTATATTGCCGCATCCAATAATACCTAAAACTTTGCCGGTAACTTCTTGACCNATATATTTTGATTTTTCCCACTTTCCTTCATGCGTAGAAATATTAGCTTGGGGAAGNTTTCTCATTAATCCTAAAATCAANGCTATAGCATGTTCTGCAGTAGTAATTGCATTCCCAAATGGAGTATTCATTACAACAACACCATTTTCAGTTGCAGAATCAACATCAATATTATCTACGCCAATTCCAGCTCTACCAACTATTTTTAAATTAGAAGCCTTTTTAAGAACTTTTTCAGTAATTTTTGTTGATGATCTTACTACAATACCATCATATTTTTCGGCAATTGAAATTAACTCATCTTTATCAAGACCAGTTTTTACATCAACGTCCAAACCTTTTTCAACAAAAATTTCCTTTGCCTTTTCNCTCATTTTATCAGCAATTAAAACTTTAGGCATTTTCACCTCCAGCNTTATTTATTAATTTTTGATACGCCCAATCTATCCATGGTAAAAGTTTTGAAATATCTTCAGACTCAACTGTTGCACCAGCCCATATTCGTAAACCAGGAGGAGCACTTCTATGATTAACAATATCAAAAGCTACTTCTTCTTCAGTTAGTATTTTTCCAATTGATTTAGCAAAAGCTCTTTGATCATCTTCATTAAGCTTAGATAAATCATTAGTAAATTTTAAACATACTGATGTGTTGGATAAATATTCTTCATCCACACATAAAAAATCTAACCAATCAATCTGATTTATCCATTGCTTAATTATTGAGAAATTATTATTCGCTCTCTCAATAGTTCCCTTGTATCCACCTATACTCTTTACCCACTCAAGCACATCAAGATAATCCTCAACACAAAGCATTGAAGGAGTATTTAATGTCTCTCCACGAAAAACCCCATCAATTAATTTTTTATTTTTTGTAAGACGGAATATTTTTGGAATTGGCCAATCTGGCGTGTAGGTCTCAAGGAGATTTACTGCTTTAGGGCTTAGAATAAGTATTCCATGGGCCGCTTCACCACCTAAAACTTTTTGCCAACTAAATGTTGTTGCATCTAATTTTGACCAGTCNAGTTCCTGAGCAAAAACAGCAGATGTTGCATCACATAAAGTAACACCATTTCTGTCGTCAGGTATCCAATTAGCATTTGGAACTCGAGCTCCTGATGTTGTTCCATTCCATGTGAAAATCACATCATTTTCAAAATTAATATTCTCTAAATCTGGTAATAAGCCAAATTCAACATCATGATAAACTGATCCTGGTATTTTTAATTGTTCTTCAACATCCTTTTTCCAGTCTTTTCCAAAAACTTCCCAAGATAAGACTTCAACAGGCCTAGANCCTANAAGATTCCACATAGCCATCTCAATAGCTCCTGTATCAGATGCAGGCACAATACCNACTTTATAATCTTCCGGAATTGCTAATAATTCTTTNGTTTTNTTAATTGCATCACTCANTTTTATCTTTCCCTCTGGGGAACGATGACTTCTTCCTAGTAATGCGTTTTTTAAGACTTCCACTGACCATCCAGGTCTTTTTGTACATGGCCCAGAAGAAAAATTTAAGCACTCTGGCTTATTTTTTGGTTTTTCTATCATANCTCTACCCTTACAGATAGTTGCTCCTCGTTGGGGAGGAGTGTCCCAAGAGTGGAATATAACTTAAAGTAAGATTAGTCAATGATATTTTATTTTCATAAATAAATTTAAGTNGAATGATTTAAAGATANTTTAATTTCATCAATTAATGTTTCACCAATATTTTTNGTATCGGTTTCTACCATTACCCTTATTAATGGCTCTGTTCCGCTTTTTCTTATAATAACTCTTCCTTCATCACCAATCTTTTCGTTCATTTTATTAGATAATTCTTCTAGAAAAGAGTTTGAAATATTATTTATATTTTCTGTTTTAAATTCATAGTTTTTTTGAGAGGTAAGAGGAAAAAGATTAGTAAGATTCGAAATTGGTCGATTCTCTTCAATCATTAAGGANAAAACTTGTAAAGAAGATACAATTGCATCACCGGTAGAGGAAAAATCATTAATAATTAAATGACCTGATGGTTCACCACCAAAGTTAGAACCGATATCCAACATTTTTTCAATTACATATCTATCNCCAACTTTTGTTCTTATTAACTTGAGATCAATTGATTTCANATAATTTTCAAGAGATTTGGTAGCCATAATAGTTGAAACAATATTCTNATTTTTTAGCAAATTCTTNTTTTTNAGTGATAAAGCTATCATCCCAAGCAAATGGTCTCCATTAACTTNATCACCNTTTTCATCTATTATTACTAAACGATCTCCATCACCATCAAAGGCAATTCCTAAATCAGCGTTATTACTCTTAACCTCTTCTTTCAGACTTTGCGTTTTAGTTGATCCACAATCTTGGTTAATATTTCTTCCATTAGGTTGGTCACCAATAACAATAATATCTGCACCAAGTTCCCAAAAAATCATTGGTGCAACTTTATAAGCAGCACCATTTGCGCAATCTATCACAATTTTTAAATGATCTAATCGCATGGTATTTGGAAAAGTTGCTTTTGCAAATTCAATATATCTAGATAATGCGTCATCAACTCTTCTTGCAGCACCTATTTGATTTTTATCCTGCAAAGACATTATATCTGACCTATTCATTAACTCATTTATTTCTAATTGCTTTTCATCAGTAAGTTTAAGTCCATCAGGTCCAAATAGCTTAAAACCATTATCTTCGTAGGTATTGTGAGAAGCTGTTATCATTACACCTAAATCAGCTCTTAATGCTTGAGTAAGATATGCAACAGCTGGTGTTGGTATTGGACCAGTAAGAAAAACATCCATTCCTGAAGATGTGAAGCCTGACTCTAAAGCAGATTCCAACATGTAACCTGAAATTCTGGTATCTTTTCCTATTAAAACTCTATGTTTATGATCACCTCGGGTAAATATTTTACCAGCAGCAAGTCCAAGCTTTAACGCAATTTCTGAATTTAAACTCTCGGTATTTACTGTACCTCTAATACCATCTGTGCCAAAAAAACTTTTAGCCATCAGAAAGCCAATTTACTATGCGCCTTGAAGGCCAGGCTTAGAATTAGTATCAGATTTCTTTCCTGTTTTTGGAACAGACCCAGAAAGATTCTCAGANTCATTTTTATCAGAATCATCATTACGTGTAGGTTTGACACCACCCAGCAGGTCATTAATCTCATCACCAGTAAGTGTTTCATATTCAAGTAANCCCTGAGCAATAGTATGAAGATCCTTCTCTTTATCCTTAAGAATTTTTTCAGCTTTCGCGTAAGATTCATCAACTATGGTTCTTACTTCAGCATCTACAAGCTTGTGAATATCTTCTGACATATTTTGTTGTCGAGCAACAGATCTCCCTAAAAATACTTCTTCTTCATTATCACCATATGATAAAAAACCTAATTTATCAGACATTCCATATTGCATGACCATAGCTCTTGCCAATTGTGTTGCTTGTTGAATATCTGATGAAGCACCTGATGTAACCTTATCATGACCAAAGATTATTTCTTCAGCTATTCTTCCACCCATAGCCACCGCAAGATTTGCATACATTTTTTCACGCGTTATTGAAATTTGATCCCTTTCAGGAAGTCGCATAACCATACCTAATGCTCGCCCTCTCGGAATAATTGTAGCTTTGTGAATAGGATCAGATGATTCTAAATTTATAGATACAAGCGCATGTCCAGCTTCATGATAAGCTGTCAATTTTTTATCATCATCAGTCATCACCATAGACCTTCTTTCAGGCCCCATCATTACTTTATCTTTAGCNTCCTCAAATTCGGTATTTGTTACCATTCGCTTTCCTCTTCTCGCCGCGAGAAGTGCAGCTTCATTAACAATATTAGCTAAATCAGCTCCAGAAAAACCAGGAGTTCCACGAGCAACTGTTCTAATATCAACATCAGACGACATCGGAACTTTTCTTGTGTGAACTTTAAGAATCTTCTCTCTACCAATTATATCTGGGTTAGGAACAACAACTTGCCTATCAAATCTTCCTGGCCTTAATAGGGCCGGATCTAAAACATCAGGCCTATTTGTTGCTGCTATCAAAATAATTCCTTCATTTGTTTCAAAGCCATCCATTTCTACAAGAAGTTGATTAAGCGTTTGCTCACGTTCATCGTTACCACCGCCTANACCAGCTCCTCTGTGACGCCCAACAGCATCAATTTCATCAATAAATATAATACAAGGGGCATTTTTCTTGGCCTGTTCAAACATATCTCTAACTCTGCTTGCACCAACACCAACAAACATTTCAACAAAATCGGATCCTGATATAGTGAAAAATGGAACATTCGCTTCACCAGCAATTGCTCTTGCTAAAAGTGTTTTACCTGTTCCTGGAGGACCAACCAACAGAGCTCCTTTTGGTATTTTTCCACCTAATCTTTGAAATTTTGATGGATCCTTCAAAAATTCAACGATTTCCTGTAAGTCATCCTTTGCCTCTTCTACACCNGCAACATCATCAAAAGTAACAATACCATTTTTTTCATTTAAAAGTTTTGCTTTAGATTTACCAAAACCCATAGCTTTGCCNCCACCACCTTGCATTTGTCTCATAAAGAAAATCCAAACGGCTATTAAAAGAAGCATAGGGAACCAAGAAATCAAAACTCCTAATAANGTAGGACCACCCTCTTTACTTGGCTTTGCATTAATTACCACACCTTTATCATATAATCTTTGAATTAAAGTTGGATCAGAAGGCGCAAATGTATTAAAACCTCTTCCATCAGCAAAATGNCCTGATATTGAATCTCCAGAAATCTCTACATCTGTAACATTACCATTATCAACTTCAGCAAGCAGTTGTGAAAAGCTAATCTCTGATTGCACAGGGCCCGTAATAGGTCCTTGAACTAAATTGTAAAGTCCCAATAAAGAAAAAGCTAAAATTGCCCAAACTAAGAAATTTTTAAAGTTACCATTATTCAAAATACACCTGCCTATAAAAATAATACTTATATATNTNTATAAATAAGTACTTTTTTTTGAATTACTAGATCATATATCCAATTTTTTTAATTTCAATATTTACACNATCACTATTAGAATAATTAAAAATAGGGGCGGAAATAAGGCGTTTTTTCTCCCATACAGCTGGAGAACTATAAATTGCCGCAATTGGCGCCTCTTTTTTAGCCTTATTTAGATCAATTTTCTTGGATTTTAAAATTTTTACTCCCTCAGGACCTAAATAGGAAATTTTACCATTAATTTTTATATTTGATTTAATAAGAAACCTATTATCCCAGCATTTAAACTCTGATTTTGAAATTGTAACAGGCTTAATATTTGATAATTTATTAACTTCTTTATAAAGAAGGATAGCATTTTTATTTTTTTTAAATAAAGTTCCGCCAAGAGTTTTAGAATCAATTTTACGATTATTTTTAATCCATTTAAGTATGTTAATAATCTTTACATCTTTTGGAGAATACAACTTCTCGGGCGCAAAAAAACTAATGCAATTTTTAATAACTCTCATTTGAATTTCTTTTGGTGAATTGTCAAAAAATTCTTTTCTTATACTTACATAAATATTTTCATGGACTTCAATATATTTTGAAACATAATCATCAGTAATAAAATCTANATCTTCATTTATAGACTTTAATTTATTGATCGATTTTAAAAATAATTTTTTATCAAATCCATTTTCATAAAAATTACCCAGTGCATTCCTAATTTTAATTCTATCAAAAGCAAAATTTGAATTAGATACATCCTCAACCCATTTCATTTTTTGTTTTTTAGCAAAAATTAATAGGTCTGACTTAGGTATTTCAATTAATGGTCTTATTAGATTAATTCCATCAATTTTATAAAAATTTGAAAAGGATGTTAAACCTTTAATCCCCGAACCTCTGAACATTCTAAAGATAAAATTCTCAATTTGATCGTCAAGATGGTGAGCAACAAATAAATCAGAAATATTGTTTTTTTTACAATACTCAAAAATCATATCATATCTCTTCTTTCTAGCGGTTTCTTGAATTTTTGTATTTGGTTTTTTTCCTTTCCAAATTAGAATTTGACTTCTAAGTCCAATTTTCTTGGCCTCTTCTTTTACAAAAAGAGCTTCTTCTTTTGAGTCTTTTCTTAGACCATGATCAACAACTACAATATGAATATTTTTGGTATTAATTTTATTTGATAACTTAGCTAAATTCATTAAAACCATTGAGTCTAATCCACCAGATACTGCGATAGCAATTTTTGAGGACATTAGATATTTGTCAAAAACATTTGTTAACTTATGGGCCATATTAGTCTCAATTATTATTCACTGAGATATTCTTCAATCTTTAATTTTATATTCTCAGGAAATCTCTTTGGCTTTGCTTTCTTATCCAAAAGAGCAAATTCTATATTAGCAGAAAAAACTATTTTCTCATCCTTAAATATATCTTGATCAATTTTAAGCCTTGGACCGTTAATGCTTTTGAATTTAGATCTTACTTCTAATAAATCATCTATTTTTGCTGTCCCTAAAAATTTTGAATTCATTTTATAAACAACAAAATAAACAGGGTCATCGGACTCGATTAGCATAGAGTGGTTAACATTGAGCAATCTTAAGAAATTAGTTCTAGCTCTTTCGGCAAATTTTAAATAGTTGGCATGATATACTATGCCAGTAAAATCTGTATCCTCATAATATACCCTAACTTTGAAATGGTGAGTTCGATTATTAATTAAGCCTGATAAATCAGATGACATTATCTTATCTTTTTGAGTTTCATATCGGAGTTATTCCAGTGCATCTACTTCTAATTTTTTCAATATTATATTCATTCCAAAATTGTTCGTGAGATGTAAAGCACCAATTACGGTAATAATTTAAAAACTGTTTTACTCTAAATTTTTCTTTTTTTTCATAGCAGACGTACTCGCCAATATTATTAAACTTCATGAAGATTAAATTCATATCATCCTGATTTGAAGTATCAATAGTTTCATCTATCCATGAATCTAATACTTTTGACTCATTGAAAAGCTGATGAAACTTGAAGTCTTTATAAAATTTACATTCACAATTGAAAAATTTCCAATCATCTGGGGGAATTATATCTCCCTTGAAAGCCATAACTTGACCTTCTGACATATCAAGTCTTCTGTCGTAATTTTTACCTCCTAAAAAAGCTCCAGAGGTTGGGACTCTTATAAATTTTTGATCAAATATATCAGTTAGAAATTTAGCCTTGGCATTTTCATAAGATTTGCCTTTAACTTTCTGAGGTGAAGCCATAATTTTCTACTAATTTATAATTTATCTAACAAATCCTCAGATATATCAAAATTAGAAAAAACTTCCTGCACATCATCATGATCATCTAGAGAATTAACCATATTTATTATCTTATGAGCTGATTCTTCATCAACATTAACAACATTTATCGGTTTCCAGCTGAGTTGTGCTGCCAAATCTTCTTGAATTTTTGACTCTAATAGATTTGCTGTTTGATGAAGTTCTTCAGTTGAACAAGAAATTTCATAAAAATCATCACTTAAATCACAATCCTCTGCTCCACATTCTATAGCAAGATCAAATATCTCCTCGAAACCCATAACGCTTATTGGAACATTAATTTTTCCATAATGATTAAACATAAAACTTACAGAACCATTTTCGCCAAGGTTCCCTCCACACTTAGAAAAAATAGCTCTAATATCACCAGCAGTTCTATTTCTATTATCCGTTAATGTTTCAACAATGATACCTACTCCAGAAGGTCCGAAACCCTCATATCTGACTTCTTCATAGGTTTCAGAATTCTCATCACTACTCTTTTTTACTGCCCTTTCAATATTATCTTTAGGCATATTTTGAGATCTAGCTAAGGAAATAGCGGAACGCAGTCTGGGATTTGATGCTGGGTCAGGCATGCCTAATTTTGCTGCTACTGTTATTTCTTTTGAAATTTTCGCAAATAGTTTTGCTCTTTTTTTATCTTGAGCTCCTTTGCGGTATTGAATATTTTTAAATTTGGAATGACCAGCCATTTTATGTACTCGAAAGAACTCCNCCTACTCTTAAAGGTTCTATTTTACTNCATAAACCTANTTCACTNGTTTCTATAATTACTCCGCAAATTGTNGNATCACCCTGAGCAGGACTAAACCTATTNCCTGGAGTTTTTTCTACAAACCTTCTCACTGGTTCTGTTTTTTCCATTCCAATTACAGAGTCGTAATCACCACACATTCCTGCATCAGTTTGATAACCAGTCCCAAATGCTAAAATTTGATGATCAGCCGTGGGTATATGTGTATGGGTTCCAACTACCAAACTTGCTCTACCATCACAAAAATGACCCAATGCAACTTTCTCTGATGTAGCTTCTGCATGTATATCAATTACAATAGCATCTATATCTTTACCTAATTCATTTTCTGTTAATATTTCATCGATAATTTTAAAAGGATCATCAAGTGGGTCCATAAATAATCTTCCCATAACATTAATTACCAGAATTTTTCCTTTACTAGTTTCAAAAATATTAAAACCTGATCCAGGGGTATGTTTAGGAAAATTTACGGGTCTCAATAACCTATTTTCATCAGCTATAAAATCTAAAATTTCTCTTTGGTCCCATAAATGGTTACCTGTTGTTATGCAATCGACACCTGATAGAAATAAATCATTACAAATATCTTCAGTAATACCAAATCCACCGGCTGAATTTTCTCCATTAACTATTGCAAAATCTATTGAATAGTTATTCTTGATACTGGGTAATTCTTCAACAACTTTTTCTCTAGCTGCCCTTCCAACAATATCTCCAAGAAACAATATTCTCAATTTATTAACCTCATTTAAAAAATAAAATACCTTTTTCAGTCGCGACTGCATCAAGTTTTTGATCAAATTCGCCAATGGGTATAACCCTTTTATTTAGTTGGCCAGAAAAAGCAAGTCCAATTTTTTTACTTTTGGGAAAACTAGGCAATGATCTATCATATATTCCTGAGCCAAAACCAATTCTAGATCCTGTTTTATCAAAAGAAATGAGAGGAATAATAATAATATCTGGAATAACTATAATTCGTTTTTTTGGTACAGGTATTTTAAATAACCCGTCTTCTAATACCTCTGATTTGTTCCATATTCTAAACTCTATATTTTTATCCTCTTTTACAAAAGGTAAAGCAGTAATAATNGAATTATAATTAAATTTTTCTAAAATTTCTAAGCAATCAATTTCTGAGCCAATTGGANAATAACCAGCAACAGAATCATAATTGAAATTATTTGCTAATTTGAAGACATTTGAAATTAGTTGTTTTTTATTTTCTCTTGTGAAATTTTTTTTAAGTTCTTCTCTTTTATTGAGAAATTTATCTCTAATTTCTTTTTTTTGGGCATGAAGATCCATTTGAAGTAAGAAAATTAATTAATCAATTTCATCAAACTTTTCAGCAATTTTTTTGATATTATTCATTGCTTTATCTAAGCCTGAAGCTTTAAGTAAATTTTTATTATCTTCTTCAGCTAAAATTCCTGCTAACAAAAATAGTCTTTCATGATCAAGATCATTAAGTCTTTCAGATAGTTTTGACACACGTTCTGAAAAAATCTTTGCTAACTCCAATACCTCTTCCTCTTTACCATCTTCACAAGCAATTAAGAATTCTCGGTTCTTTATATCTACTGTTACATTACTCATTTCATTAATTAAATCTTCCATTTTTGATTTTTGCGATCAAATTATCGATATTTTTCTTAGCTTGCTTAATAGATGATTCGCTCTTTTCTAACTTATTTGTAAGTTCGCCAATTTTTTGAATAGCTGAATTTAAATCTTGATTAGTTTTTTGATATTTTTTAATCAAATCCAATGATTTTTTTTCAATAATTGAAATGTAATCATTCATTTCTTTCAGTCTGTTATCCATAATAATTTAATCATACATTTAATCTATGATTCAGCAACAAATAATAATTAAATGAATCAATTGATTCAGATTGACGTTTAATTCAACTTTGTTCTAATTAATTTATTAAAATTAAGTCTTAAAATTGAACAATAAAGATAAAACAAATCCTGCCAATGAAGTTAGCTACAGCGATATGGCTAATGCAATAAGATTTCTTGCAGTTGATGCTGTTGAAAAAGCTAATTGTGGTCATCCCGGAATGCCAATGGGCGCTGCAGATTTTACAACAGTCTTGTATTCAAAATTTTTAAAAATTGATCCTCAAAAACCTGATTGGCCAGACAGAGATAGAATAGTATTATCCGCAGGGCATGGTTCAATGCTTTTATATGCTGTTAACCATTTAATTGGTTATCAAGATATGACAATTGAGGAAATTAAAAACTTTAGGCAACTTGGATCAAAAACACCTGGTCATCCAGAATATGGTCATACACTTGGAGTAGAAACTACCACTGGCCCGCTTGGTCAAGGGATATCAACTGCAGTTGGTATGGCTATTGCAGAAAAAATTCAAAATGCAAAATATGGTGACGAATTAGTTGATCACAAAACATATGTCATAGCTTCAGATGGAGATCTAATGGAAGGAATTAGTCAAGAGGCAATAAGTCTTGCGGGTCATCTAAAGCTATCTAAATTAATTGTTTTATTTGACGACAATAATATTTCTATTGATGGATCCATAGATTTATCAGACTCAACTGATCAACTTATGCGATTTGAAGCCTCTGGGTGGGATGTAAATAGAGTTGATGGACATAATCATGAAGATATTGAATTAGCAATTGAAGAGGCAATAAATTCAAATAAACCTTCCTTGATTGCATGTAAAACTAGAATAGGTTTTGGTTCACCCTCAAAAGAAGGAAAATCTTCATCACATGGAGCACCACTTGGTGCAGAAGATATTTCAGAGATGAAAAAAAACCTTAATTGGGACTATAAAGAATTTGAAACCCCTACTGATGTAAAAGATGCTTGGAGACTTATAGGATTAAAAAATTCTTCAAAAAGAGAGGAATGGGAAACTAGGGTTTCTGAAAGTAAAGACAAAGGTACAGAATTATTAAATGATATTAATGGAGAAATTTCTGATGAACTTGATAAAGCAATCAATGAAATCAAAAAAACATTCTCAGAGGAAAAACCCAATTGGGCAACCAGAAAGTCTTCACAAGAGGTGCTAGAAACTATCAATAAAGTATTAACAAATACTATCGGTGGTTCAGCTGATCTTACAGGATCTAATAATACAAAAACGAATAATATTGAAGTCATCTCCAGTGATAATTTCGAAGGAAGGTTTATTCATTACGGTATTAGAGAGCATGGAATGGCAGCTGCAATGAATGGTATTGCCTTGCATAAGGGTTTGATACCATATTCGGGAACATTTCTAGTATTCTCTGATTATTGCCGTCCTTCTATTAGATTGGCTGCTCTGATGGATATCAATGTCATTCATGTTATGACTCATGACTCTATAGGTCTTGGTGAAGATGGTCCAACACATCAACCTGTTGAACATCTTCCAAGTTTGAGGGCCATACCAAACCTAAATGTATTTAGACCGGCAGATACCACTGAAACTGCAGAATGTTGGTCTCTGGCAATTCAAAGTAAGGGTCCAAGTATTATTGCTCTTAGTAGGCAGGGATGTCCTCACTTAAGAAATGAATTTGATGAAAAAAATAAATCATCATTAGGTGCTTATGAGATTAAAAGTTCAGAAGGTGATCCTCAAGTCAATCTAATTGCTACAGGATCCGAGGTTTCTTTAGCTCTTGATGTTCATGAAGAATTAAAAAATAGCGGAATTAATTCTCGAGTTGTTTCAGCGCCTTCTTTTGAACTTTTCGATAAGCAGGATAAAAATTACATTAATCAAACTCTTGGACAAACTGGTTTAAGGGTAGGAATTGAAGCCTCTACTGGTCTTGGCTGGCAAAATTACCTTGGAGAAAAAGGTTTGTTTATTGGCATGCAAGGATTTGGAGCAAGCGCTCCAGCCAATGAATTATATAAAAACTTTGGTATTGATAAAGATAATATAATTAATAAGATTAAAGAAAAACTATAAGGGGATAAAATGGCTACAAAAGTTGCAATTAACGGATTTGGAAGAATTGGAAGATTAGCTTTGAGGGCAATAATTGAATCTGGAAGAAGAGACTTGGATGTAGTTGCAATTAATGATCTTGGATCAGCAAAATTTAATGCTCACCTTCTGCAATATGATTCTGTTCATGGAACTCTATCAAAAAAAGTAACTGGAAGAAAATCTTCAATTGGTATTGGCAATAAATCTATTAAAATTTTTTCTGAAAGAAATCCAGAAGATTTACCTTGGGGTGATTTAGGTGTTGATGTTGTTATGGAGTGCACTGGTATTTTTACTTCAAAAGAAAAAGCAAAACTTCATTTAAATGCGGGAGCTAAAAGAGTTTTAATCAGCGCTCCTGCTACAAACGCGGATATAACTGTTGTATATGGTGTAAATCATAAAAAAATAAGAAAAAGTCATAAGATAATATCTAATGCATCTTGTACTACAAATTGCCTTGCTCCCGTTGCAAAAGTCCTAAATAAAATATGTGGTATAAATCAAGGTTACATGACGACGGTTCATGCCTTCACTGGCGATCAAAGTATATTAGATACTCTTCACTCAGATGAAAGAAGAGCAAGGGCATCTTCAGTATCTATGATACCTTCATCGACAGGCGCCGCAAAAGCTGTAGGATTAGTTTTACCTGAATTACAAGGTAGATTAGACGGTACAGCTGTAAGAGTTCCAACTCCAAATGTCTCGATGATTGACCTTGTTTTTAATTCTAAGAAAAAAATAGACGCTGAAACAATAAATAACGCTATGATTAAAGCTTCTAAAGGAGAATTAAAAGGAGTCCTTGGTGTTGAAGATAAGCCATTAGTTTCAATTGATTATAATCACAATCCATTAAGTTCTATTTTTGATCTTACACAAACACAAGTTATTAAGGGAAGATTGGGTAGAGTATTAAGTTGGTATGACAATGAATGGGGATTTGCGAATCGAATGGGTGATACAGCATCTCTTATTGGAAAACTTATCAAATCATAATGATAAAAATTAAAAATCTTGATGATCTTTTAGAAAACAATCTAAAAGGTAAAACTGTTTATTTGAGAGCTGATCTTAATTTACCTACTATCAATGGCAAAGTTACAGATACGACGAGAATAAAAAGTATTCTTCCTACTATTAGAGAATTAAAAAAAAATAAATGCAAGATTGTTATCTTGTCTCACTTTGGAAGACCTAAAGGTTCATATAATAAAAAAATGAGTCTCAAACATATAATTCCTAAAGTTGAAAAAGTAACTCGAAGTAAAATTTATTTCTCAAAGGATCATAGCGGAATAAATTTTCAAAAATTAATTAAAAAAATTCCTGATGGAAGTGTTGTTGTAATGGAAAATACAAGGTTTCATAAGGGAGAGGAAAAGAACTTTAAATATTTTGCAAAAGACTTAGCTAAAAATTGTGATTTTTTTGTAAATGATGCTTTTTCTGTTGCGCATAGAAGCCATGCATCTGTTACAGGATTAACAAATTATGTTCCGTCTTTTAGTGGGCGTTCTTTAGAAAAAGAAGTTATAACGGTCAGCAAATTCTTATCCTCAAAAAATAAAAAAAAATTAGCTATCATTGGTGGTGCCAAAATCTCAACTAAAATTAATTTAATCAATAACCTTTTAAAAAATGTAAACGCAATTGTTATTGGAGGAGCAATGGCAAATACATTTCTGCTAGCTCAAGGAAAAAAAATAGGAAAATCATTAAGTGAAAAAACGATGATTAAAACGGCAAAAAAAATTATGTCTAATGCTTCAAGAAAAAAATGCAAAATTATTTTACCAGTTGATGCAGTTGTCGCCAGCAACTTAAAAAAAGGTGGAAAGTTTTCCGAGTATAATATTGATAATATTCCTGATGATGGATTAATCTTAGATATCGGAAAAAATAGTATATCCATAATAGATGATGAAATTTCAAAAACAAAAGAGGTATTGTGGTGTGGTCCTCTTGGATTATTCGAACAAAGTCCTTTTCATGTAGGAACTGCTTCAGTAGCAAAAACCCTGTCAAAGATGACAAAAAATGGTAAAATTGTATCTGTTGCTGGTGGTGGCGATACAGTGGCTGCCATAAGTCAATCAAACTATGTTAATGATTTTACATATATATCAACTGCTGGAGGAGCTTTTTTGGAAATGATAGCTGGTCAAAAACTACCTGGTATTGAAGTGTTAAAAAAATAAATGAGGAAAAAATGAGTAACTTAGAAAATATAGCAAAACAAATGGTAACACCTGGTAAAGGTATATTAGCTGCTGACGAGAGCTCCGGAACAATAAAAAAGAGATTTGATACTATTAATGTTGAGTCAACTGAAGAAAATAGAAGAGATTATAGAGAAATACTCTTTCAAACCAAGAATGCAATGGAAAATTATATTTCTGGAGTAATTCTATTTGATGAAACAATTAGGCAAAAAAGTAAAAACGGTCCAACTCTTGTTGAAGTTATCTCTAACGCAGGATCTTTACCTGGCATCAAAGTAGATACAGGAGCAAAAGATTTAGCTTTTAATTCAAGTGAAAAAGTAACAGAAGGATTAGATGGTCTAAGGGAAAGACTTATTGAATATTACAATTTAGGTGCTAAGTTCGCAAAATGGAGAGCTGTAATAACAATTGAAAGTTCAATTCCAAGTGATTTATGTATCAATGCGAATGCNCACGCTTTAGCAAGATATGCAGCTCTGTGCCAAGAAAACGAAATAGTTCCAATTGTTGAACCTGAAGTTTTAATGGATGGTGCGCATACTATTGATAGGTGTTATGAAGTTACAAAAAGAACTCTTGAGGTTGTTTTCAGCGAATTAGTTGCTCATGGTGTAAATTTAAAAGGAATTTGCCTTAAACCAAATATGGTAATNGATGGAACATTNGTAACCGATAAATCATCTCCAAAGACTATAGCTGAAAAAACAATTTCATGTTTTAAGGAAGTTGTTCCCGAGGATGTTCCTGGAATTGTATTTTTATCTGGAGGTCAAAGTGAGATCGAAGCTACTGAAAATTTAGATCAAATGAATAAAATAGGTAATTTACCATGGAACTTAAGTTTTTCATATGGTAGAGCCCTACAAGCTTCTGCNNTACAAGCNTGGTCGGGTAAAGTGGAGAATNAAGAAACCGCCTCAATGGCCTTTAATCATAGAGCTGAAATGAATTCNCTGGCAACATTAGGTAAATGGGATGCGGGATTAGAAAAGTAGGATTATTATGAAAATTAACGGCAATGAAATAAGGCCTGGAAATGTTATTATGCATAAAGGTAGCATTTGGGTGGCTGTTAAAATTTCACATGTAAAGCCCGGTAAAGGCGGTGCTTTTGCTCAAGTTGAACTTAAAAAAGCAACTGATGGGACTAAATTAAATGAAAGATTTCGTTCTTCAGAAACTGTTGAAAGATTAAGATTAGAATCTAAAAAATATCAATTTCTATATTTAGATGATAATCAAGCTCACTTTATGGATCAAGAAACATATGAACAGATTCAAATTTCATTAAATAAATTAGAAGACAAAACTGCTTTTCTTCAAGAAGGGATTGAACTTGAAATTGAAAGTTACGAGAGTGACCCAATAAATATTATTTTTCCGGAAAATGTTACTCTTGAGGTTTTAGAAACAGAACCAACTGTTAAAGGACAAACTGCTGCCTCATCATACAAGCCTGCAAAATTAGAGAATGACTTAAGGGTGATGGTTCCACCTTTTATTCAAGTTGGTGAAAAGATAATTATAAATACCAATGACCTATCTTATGTAAAAAGATCAGAATAATGCCCTCCGCCCTCCTCAATGTAATGATAAATGCTGCTAAAAAAGCTTCTATAAAAATTAGAAGAGATTTTAACGAACTTGAAAACCTTCAAGTTAGCACAAAAGGTCCTGGCGATTTTGTAACATCTGCAGACATCAGAACACAAAAAATTATAATTGATGAATTAACAAAGGCGAAACCTGATTGGTCATTTTTGGCTGAAGAAAAAACAAATCAAAAAACAGATGAATATAAAAACAGATTTATTATTGATCCTATAGATGGAACAACAAATTTTATGCATGGAAACCCTAATTTTGCAATTTCGATAGCAGCTGAAGTTGATAATAAACTTGAAGCTGGAATAGTATACTGTCCAATTTTTGATGAATTATTCTTTGCTGAAAGGGGTAAAGGAGCATTTTTAAATGATAGAAGGTTAAGAGTAGCTAAAAGGAATAAGCTATCTGACTCAGTTGTAGTAACAGGAATTCCTCATATTGGAAGAGGTAATAAAGAGCAATTTATAGAAGAAATTGATCAAATTATTTCTGAGGTTGCTGGAATAAGGAGATCTGGATCTGCAGCTCTTGATTTAGCTTGGGTTGCCGCAGGAAGATATGATGCTTATTGGGAATATGGATTATCTTTATGGGATATTGCTGCAGGAATAATAATCATAAGAGAAGCAGGTGGAGTTGTTACAGGTTTAGATGGAAGTGAAGATGACTTATATACCGGCAATGTTATTGCGGGTAATGATAATATTCATGAAAGTTTATTAAAAAAGATAAAAAATATCTACTTGCAAGATAGTTAGAGTTACAATATAAATTCTCCACTTAGGAAATAATAATGAAAAAAGATACGCATCCAGATTATCATAAGATTACTGTTGAAATGACAGACGGTACTACTTTTGAGACTCGTTCAACATGGGGAAATGAAGGAGATACTCTAAAGTTAGATATTGATCCATCTTCACATCCTGCATGGATTGGTGGAGGTGTTAAAATCCTTGATAGAGATGGTAGAGTAGGTAAATTCAATAAGAAATTTGAAGGTTTCCTTGGAGAAACATCCAAAAAAACTCAAGCATCAGAACCTGCTAAAGAAGCTCCTGCTAAAGAAGCTCCTGCTGAAGAAGCTGCTGCTGAAGAAGCTCCTGCTGAAGAGGCTCCTGCTGAAGAAGCTACTGCTGAAGACAATAAAAATAGTTAGTTTGAATTATTTAAAGATACTTTCTGCTTTATCCTGAGATATCTTTTTTTCCTCAATTTTTTTAGAATACTTATCAATAATTTTTTCCAAATTAGATATATTGTCTTCAAGTTCATTAATTGAAAGACTAGTAATGTCCTCAATCATTAATTCATCAATTAATGAAACCTTTTTTTTAACCTCATCATCCATTATTATTCTCTTATAAAACTCTTTAAAATATAAATTAATTTTAAATGAGAAGATATTCTTAAGTTATAGAACTTTTACAATTTATGATTTATCGTATATAGACTATTTTTAAATTTAAATATTATTCAGGAGAAAAATATGCCTCAACCATTAATGCCAAAAGCTACTGCGGTATGGTTATTGGATAATACTGTTCTAACATTTG
>PBXC01000018.1 GCA_002728335.1 Rhodobiaceae bacterium | reverse complement strand
AGTCAAAAGGCTATTGCTAATCTTGGCATGGATGAAGTTAAATTTACAGCTCCTGTTTTTCATGGAGATACAATTTACGGATCCTCTAAAGTTCTTGAAAAAAGAGAGAGCAAAACAAGAGAAGGACAGGGAATTGTGACAATTAAAACAACAGGTACNAACCAAAATGGGGATGTAGTTTGCACATTCAGAAGGCAGATTTTAATTCCTTTTGAAGGACATGCTGTCGAGGATAAAATTGAACATTACTGATATGAAATTTTATAAGAAATTATATATATTAGTTGTGATTTTTCTTTCNCTAGCTAATAAATCTAATGCAGATGAAATTCTAGATCTTTATAAGCATTTACACTCTAATCCTGAATTATCATGGCAAGAATTTGAAACATCTAATCTCCTTGCTAATAGAATGGAAGATCTAGGTTTCAAAGTAACAAGAAATTTTGCAAAAACGGGTGTTGTTTCAATCTATGAAAATGGTAAAGGTCCAGTATTAATGATTAGGGCTGATATGGATGCTTTACCTGTTGAGGAAAAAACAGGTTTGGATTACTCCTCAACTACTAAAACCCTCAATGAAGATAATACTGAAGTTTCTGTTATGCATGCATGTGGTCATGATATGCACATGGCAGTCGCAGTTGGAACAGCAAAAGAGTTAATAAAACGCAAAAGTGAGTGGTCTGGAACATTAATGATTATTTTTCAACCCGCAGANGAGGTTGGTCAAGGTTCAGCTAAAATGCTTAAAGAAGGATTGTTTGAGAAATTTCCAAGGCCNGATTTTAATCTAGCTCTTCATGTAGGATCTTTACCGGCTGGAAAAGTTACTTATACAAAAGGATATGCAATGGCTAATGTTGATATGGCTGATATAACAATTTATGGAGTAGGAGGCCATGGTGCATACCCCCATCAAGCAAAAGATCCTATTGTTCTTGCCTCAAAAATTGTACTAGCACTCCAAACAATCGTAAGTAGAGAGATAGATCCCCTAAATCCTGCTGTTGTAACTGTTGGCTCAATTCATGGAGGATCAAAACACAATATTATTCCAGATGAGGTTAGATTACAGCTAACAATGAGATCTTACACAGACAATGTAAGAGAAGAAATTATTTCTAAAATAAAACGAATAATTGAAGGTGAAGCAATTTCTCTAGGAATTCCTAAAGAAAAAATGCCAACACTTAAGTTGAGAGATCAATATACTCCGGCCTTATACAATACTCCTGAATTTGTTGATCAAGTTGTTAAAAATATTAAGAAATCTATTGGTCAGGAAAATATTTTTGAGTCTAAGGCAGTAATGGGAGGTGAAGATTTTGGAAGATATGGAAGAGTTGAACCAAAAATTCCAACTTTTCTTTTTTGGCTTGGGGCAAGTCCAGTTGAGGTTTGGGAAAAATCAATTAGAGGAGAGATTGATCTACCTGGAATTCATTCACCTTTTTTTGCACCTGATCCATTACCGACGCTCAAAACTGGTATAAAAGCTATGACAGCGGCAGCAATAGGAGTATTTAATGACAACAAGTAATCTATTTAATTTAGAGGGAAAAACAGCACTAGTAACTGGAGCTGGAAGTGGTATAGGACAGGAAATCGCAAAAACATTGTATGAGGCTGGGGCCAACCTTGCTCTTGCTGCTCGAAGAAAAGAAAAGCTTGAAGAAACCAAAAAAATGTTGAACGACAAGAGTCAAAATGTTGAAACTTTTTCTTTGGATGTAACTGAAGAAAATTCGATCAAAGATTGTCTTGAAAATATTAATAATGAATTCTCTGCAATTGATATACTTGTCAATAATGCAGGTATGACTGTAGTTGGAACATTAGATAACAACGAACAAGATGAATGGGATAATGTTATAAATACAAATCTTCGTGGTCCATGGGCTTTATCAAAATTTTGGCTTAAATCGAGATTAGAAAAAAATCTAAAGAATGGAGTTGTTTTGAATGTATCATCCATTACTGGTGAAGCAGCACAAAAAGGTAATGGAATTTATGCGATATCTAAAGCAGCATTATCTCATATGACTCGTCAAATGGCTTTAGAATGGGCAAAATATAATGTTAGAGTTAATGCTATAGCTCCAGGTTATTTTCGAACTGATATAAATAGCGATTTTTTAGACTCAGAGATGAGTGAACCGATGATAAAAAGAATTCCTTTTAGGAGACCAGGTAATATAGACGAACTTCGAGGGCCAATTCTTCTTCTTACAAGTGATGCTGGATCTTATATGACTGGATCTACCTTGGTAGTTGATGGTGGGCATTTAGTTAGAGATTTATAAGCTTTAAAAAAAAGAAACCACCGCGTTTTAAATAAACGCGGTGGTAATTAGTCATATGCAATGTGGGGAGGAGAACAGAATGACTAATTTCTAAATTCTGGATATGCCTCCATACCTAATTCTGAGACATCTAATCCAGTCATTTCTTCTTCTTCGGAAGGTCTTAAACCTGTAACAGCTTTTAAAACCAACCATACTATTGCGCTGACAACTGTCACAAATACACCGATAACTACTACGCCGATGAGTTGTGTCATGAAATCACCGCTTCCATTTAATCCAGGTATCCCGACAACCAATGTGCCCCAAATACCAGCAACTAAGTGTACAGAAATTGCACCAACTACATCATCTATTTTAAGTTTATCTAAAAGAGGAATTGCTAGAGTACATAAAATACCTCCAATAGCACCTATCAAAATAGCTTGAAGAGGAGTCGCAACATCTGGACCAGCTGTAATACTTACTAGACCAGCCAAAGCTCCATTTAATGCTANTGTTAAATCAACTTTACCATATAGAAGTGATGCTAAAATCATAGCAGCAACTAAACCACCACAAGCAGCCATGTTTGTATTTACATATACATTAGCCATAGCAGCAGCATCAGCAGCNCTACCTAAGGCAAGTTGTGATCCGCCATTGAANCCAAACCATCCAAACCACAGAATAAAGGTACCTATAGTTGCCAATGGTAAATTTGAACCCGGAATTGCTATAACAGAACCATTAGATGAATATTTNCCTAATCTTGGCCCTATAATTATAGCACCCATTAATGCTGCCCATCCACCAACAGAGTGAACTAGAGTTGATCCNGCAAAATCTGAGAAGCCCATTTCTGAGAGGAAGCCACCTCCCCATACCCATGAAGCCTGAACCGGATAGATAAATCCAGTAAGGACAATAGCAAAGATAAAGAAAGGTAAAAGNTTAATGCGCTCAGCTACAGTACCGCTTATAATAGACATTGTAGTTGCACAGAAAACCATTTGGAAGAACCAATCTGACATTTTAGAATAGCCGTCAGCAGAACTTACTTCAGCTTCAGGATTCCATAATGTAGGCTGCCCTATAAATCCATTAACTTCATTATACATAAAGCCATAACCAACAAGATAAAACATAATTCCAGCTAAGCTATATAAACCTACATTTTTAAGGCAAATTGTAGCTGTATTTTTTGTTCTTACAAGTCCAGCTTCAAGGCAAGTAAAACCCATTGCCATAAGCATAACNAGAAAACCATGAACCAAGAAAGAGAAGGTATTAAAGATGTAAGCCGACTCTTCACTCACTTCGGCAAATGCTGTGCCACTTACTGCAACTAACATTAAACCAAAGAAAGATAATTTTTTTAGAATATTCATAATAATAATCCCTTAATAATAAAACTATAGACTTCCTGAAACACCATATGAAATAATGAATTTAGGATCGCTATCGTCACGACTGCTATCGATAATTCCAAAGCTAAAGTCGCCAATGCTTAGACTCAGACCATAGTCTGTCTCTGCGTCACCCATTTCATAATCATAGTGTCCAATGTGAAGACCAAGATCTAGACCTTCAACGAGAGTAAAACCTGTATCGAGGAAGAAGTATGGATCATCACCAAAACTTGTGCCTTCCCAATCAGCGTCAGCTAGTACAGCTACACCTAGTGTAACAGCNCCTAGTTCAGCACTAATACTTACTTCACTAAAATCTAAATCATCACCATCTGGATATGCGTAGTAAATGTAACCCAAAGAAACTGGTCCAAAACTGTAACCGAAATATCCATCTAATTCATAAGTAGTATCATCACCAAAATCTACATTGGAAACCCATGTACCAATAGAAAAGCCATTATCAGCAGAATAATCTAAACCACCTGATACAGCCGCTCCACTACCTTGTGACATACCGCGCCACATATATTGGCTAGTTGCACCAACATTCCAATCTAAAGAACCCGCAAAAGTAGTACCTACTGTTGCAAAACCAAGAAAAACGGCGAAAAATGCTTTTCTTGAGTACTTATTTATTTTTTTTAAGATAACCATAATGTTAACCTCCTAATTTATGATAGGAGTAATAAGCAAATAAGATGCCAAATTTTATCTTTGATGATTTTTTTTATTTTTTAAGTGTGTAACTTAAGCGATATGTATAAATTTAATTGATTTCGAAAATCTTTCCAGGATTCATTATATTCTTTGGATCAATAGCTTTTTTAATTTGNGACATAACTTCTACTGATAAACCTTGTTCAATTTTTAAATATTCTTTTTTACCTATTCCAATTCCATGTTCGCCTGTNGAAGTTCCCTCCATCTTTAAAGCTCTATTTACTAATTTATCATTAAGAAGTTTTGCTTCAGAAACTTCTTTTTCATTCTCTGGATCTAAGAGCATTATAAGATGAAAATTACCATCCCCTACATGNCCAACAATTGGAGCAATAATATTTGATTTTTCAATATCTTTTTTTGTTTCAAGAATGCAGTCAGTTAATTTTGAAATTGGAACACATATATCAGTAGTAAAAGCTTTTTTTCCAGGGGCTAAACTTANAGCTGCATAATACGCATCGTGTCTTGCGCTCCATAAAACTTCAATTTCTTCACTTCGATCTGACCATTGAAATTTTAANGCGTTATTTGTNTTCGCAATTTCTTTAAAGATTTCAGATTGCTCTTTNACGCCAAGTGGTGTGCCTTGTATTTCAACAAATAATGTTGGACCAACTTCATGAGAAGCTTTTTTGTACTGATTAATCGCCTTAATTTGAACTTCATCAAGAAGTTCTATCCTTGATAACGGTAAGCCAATTTGAATAGACTCAATTACTGTATCAACTGCTCCTTTTAAATCTTTAAAAGTACAAACACCCGCAGAAATTGCTTCTGGTCTTCCATGAAGTTTTAAATTTATCTCTGTTATAAAACCTAANGTTCCCTCTGAACCAAGCATCAAATGTGTTAAGTCATATCCGGCTGCCGATTTACGGGCTCTAGTTCCTGTATTAATAATTTTTCCATCTGGCATTACCACTTCAAGGCCCATTACTTGTTCTCTGATAGTTCCATATCTAACAGTATTCGTGCCTGATGCTCGTGTAGCACACATTCCTCCTAATGAGGCATCAGCCCCAGGATCAACAGGAAAAAATAATCCAGTATCTTTGATATAGTTATTAAGCTCTTTTCTGGTTATACCAGCTTGCACCCTACAATCCATATCTGCATTGTTTAATTCAATAACTTGATTCATATTAGATGAATTAATTGTTATTCCACCCTTTAAAGCATGTGTATGGCCTTCTANGGCTGTTCCTGTTCCAAATGGAATTACAGGTATATTTTTTTTATATGCAAAACTTATTATTTTAGAAACTTCATTTGTATTCTCAGGATAGGTAATTGCATCAGGTATATTTTNAGGCACATGCCAAGATTCATCATGGCTATGTTCTATTCGAATAGCTTTCGAAGTTGTAAATCTATCTCCCAAAAAACCTTTTAATTCATCAAATTCCATATGGNGATTAGAGNCCTAAAACAAATTTAGCCATTATGTTTCTTTGAATCTCATTTGATCCACCATAAATAGTAGATGCTCTATTATTTAAATAAGCNGGAAAAGCTGTAATTCCATAATCAGGNCCTACNACATCAAAATTTGAACCTGGAATNCTAGCTTCATTCTGTTGAGGGCTAGTATAATAACCTAGNGCAGATACAGTTAAACCATCCAATTGTTGTTTTAGTTCAGATCCTCTAGATTTTAAAATTGAAGAAGCAGGNCCTGGGTGNCCTCTCTCTGCTATGTCAGACATAATTCTATGCTCTGTCATTAAAACGGCTTGNACTTCTATTTCTGCTTCATTNAGAGCTTTAAGGAAATTTTTATCGTCTATTAAACTTTCACCAGTATCTGATTTTTCAATTGTNGCAATTTTTTTAATTTTGTTTATTTGAGCTTTTAAGCCAGCTGCATATGCACCACCTCTTTCNAACTCAAGCAAATATTTNGCAACTGTCCAGCCATCATTCTCTTCGCCAACAACATTTTCAACTGGTACTTTAACATCATCAAANAATGTTTGATTAACCTCATGATCACCAGCCATTGTAATAATTGGTTTGATTTCAATCCCAGGAGTATCCATATCAATCAGCAAAAAGGTGATACCTTGCTGCGGTTTGCCCGAATTATCNGTTCTTACAAGACAAAAAATTCTATTTGCATGCTGTGCATGTGTAGTCCAAATTTTTGTACCATTAACAATATAGTGATCTCCATCTCTTACGGCCTTGCACTGTAATGAGGCTAAATCAGAACCTGAACCAGGCTCAGAATAACCTTGGCACCAAAAATCTTCACCAGACAAAATCCTTGGTAGGTAATGATCTTTTTGCTCCTGAGTTCCATATTTCATTAAAACAGGACCAACCATGTGAAGCCCCATTGCTGTNGGAGAGGGAGCACCAGCCGATGCGCATTCACTGCTAAAGATATATCTNTGCATATCATCCCATCCTGTTCCGCCATATTCTTTTGGCCAACGAGANCCAATCCANCCTTTTTTGTATAAAATTTTATGCCATTTTGAAGAATATTCGACTTCACTAAATACACTTGCCGTNAGTTTTCCAGCNTCCCTNAGTTCNTCNGTTAGCTCTTCATCAAGAAAATCTCTTACCTCTTGCCTAAATGCTGCGTGCTCAGGTTTAAAACTTAGATCCATTTTTTTCTCCAAATACAAATATCAAAAAATAAATATTTATTATAAAACATACTTGATTAGTTTGTCATAGTATTTTGTAATAGGTTTTAATATTTACTGGGAGGAATGATTGACATATTTTTCAGAAATTGTCCATTTATCTGATATAGCAAGAGTGCATGGAAATAGATGTCCAGATAAGAAGGCTTTTGTTTTTGAAGATAGAGTTGTTACATATAAAGAGTTCAATACAAATTCAGAAAAAGTGGCAAATGGTCTTGTTTTAGAAAATGTTGCTGAACAAGATCGCGTTGCATATATGGATAAGAATTCCGATAGATTTTATGAACTAGTAATGGGTTGTGCAAAATCAAATTCGGT